>JAZUMF010000056.1:0-22146 GCA_045603485.1 Kiritimatiellia bacterium
GATACCGACTATTTGTTGTGTTAGTATAGCGAGGTTTTATTGTTATGTCAAGTGTAACAGTCTGACACTTAAAGTGTATAATAACACTGCGTCATTTGCGATATCAAATGATGTCTTGTGTTTTTATATAAAAAATATTAAACCTTCGTAATATGTTGCAATGTAATAATATATATACAAAATTTACGGGGGGGGGGGTAATTTCAAAGCAAAAATTTGACAATGCGCTTTATAAAGTGTAACATTGGTAATGTTAGGTTGTATAAAAGACTTTCTCGGAATGCGTGTTCCAGGTCTTTTCTGTAAACTTGAATTTACGGGCTAATTCAAAATTGACCTTACCAACACTTTTGAAGGTATAGCGGAGGATTGTTTATGCAAGTTAATATTAAGTTCGTAGGGCTGATTCTTGCGGCTTTAATCGCTAACCAAACTTTTAGTGCCGAGTATTATGCCTCTCCAGATGGAGCTTCAGATGCTGAATGTACAGCTGAGGCTCCAGGAACAATTCAGGCTGCCGTAAACAAGGCGTCGCAAGGCTCGTCTTGGGGTGATGGTGATACGGTAATTTTATTGCCAGGCACTTATGATTACACGAGTTCTTCGTGGAATAATAAAAACTGTGTGACAATACTCGCAAATCAAAAATATTTGACCATTCGGTCGTTAAATAACGACCCGTCATCCGTTACTCTGCTTGGGCCTGGAGATAGGATAGATGTTAGTGAAGATTTGACGACCACCAATGGACCCTATAAGTCATCGGCTATCTATGTAAAAAATTCGTTGGCAAAAATTCAAGGCATTACCTTCACCAATTTCAATTCAGGTTCCAGCCCCGTTCTTGCATCAACAACGGCAAATACGCTCCTCGTTGAAAATTGCCACATATACGATTGTCTCGGACAGGTATTATCAGCTGGTCCCATAGTGAATGATTCACGCTTTGTCGGAAATAAATCAACCGGGACTGCCGCAATATGTTATTGTAATAGAGTTGAAACATTTTTTACCAATTGTCTTTTCGTCGCAAATCAGGCGCAGTATGCCCTATTGTTTAGATTTAACGGAGCCCTCGTCAATTGCGTAGCTTCAAATAATATTTCAACTGCCAACAGTGCGATTTCTGTTGATGTAAGCAATGTAAGCAGTACCGTTATCAAAAATTGCCTTTTTGCTGGAAACAGCTCAATTGGTGCTTCAGTGCTATCAGCATCTGCTGGATTAGTGGTGACTAATTGTAAATTCATTGGTAATAGTGCCACCTCCTCAAGCGGTGCCGTTAATGGAGGAAGTTATTATGACTGCCTCTTTGAAGGTAATTCGGCAAAGGTAAACTTTGGTGTCGGTGCTGACTTTAGCGCCTTTAATTGTTCATTTATTGGCAATACCACAGATGGTGAGGGTGGCGCGATACGCCTTTTGAATAATACAATTTCAAATTGCTTATTTAGTTCTAATACCGCTGGAATATCTGGCGGTGCAATTGACGTTCCCAATAATTACAATCCAAAGATTTATTCCAGTATATTCACTAATAATTGCGCTTTAGGTACAGGGGGCGGTGCAATTAGTGGATCTAAGTATCAAGTATATGATAGTCGATTTGAATGCAACAGCGCTACTAATGGCATCGGAGGAGCAACCGATAAAGGCGGAACATTTTATAGGTGCGAATTTGTCCGCAATAAAGCTAAAACCGTTGGTGCTATTTCGGGCTGGTCTACAACCACGGCGTATAATTGCAAGATTGTTGAAAATTCTGCGCTCACATCATGCGCCGCATGTACAAAAGTATCACTCTACGATTGTCTTATTGAGAGAAATACAGCAGTTGATGGCGATCTTGGTGTTGTCGGGCAAAACTTTAAGGCTAACAGATGCATCTTTACCGGTAATTATGAATCAACGGTGCTAATCTCTTCAAGTAATATTTCAGAGCTAAGAAATTGCCTTTTCGTCAGTAATACAATTTCTAGTACCAGTGCCAAGATAGCCATGATTGAGCCTTCAGCCTATAATTGCACCTTTATCGGTAATAAAACCGGCGGTGCAGGTATATTAGGGAAAAGCTCTTCAAATTGTCTTCTTTACAAAAATGAAGCCATTGATGTTATTGACGCATATTTCACCATCGTAAATTGCATATATGAAAATATTCCGTCCTCAAAGGTCTCTAAATCAAATTGTATTCAAACTTCATATCCTGATTTTAATATGGGCAGAAATCCCAAGTTAGCATTTTATGCGCCCAGTAGGAGGTCTCCTGCCAGAGATGCCGGAGTCAATGAAAGCTGGGTGACGCAGGAAACATTGGATTTAGCCAACAATCTGCGATTAAATGATGTAATTGATATTGGCTGTTACGAATATCACAATATGGGCATACAGACAGTTTTTAGCCTAAGATGACTTTTCTGATATTGCCAATAATCGATAGTTGCCAATTGCCAGTTGGTAAATTGTTGAGATGTACCTTGTTTTCAAAGGAATAATAGAGTGGCGCTTAAAGGTGTAAGTGTGCCTTTTGCGCGGTATACAAAAAATACTGAATACACAAGGATATAGCGTGCGGTTGTTCTTGACTGCCGTTATGCCACCAATTAAATATTAGTATAGCCAAGTGTGGCTATTATGTCAAGTGTAATAGTCTGGCACTTAAAACGATTCTGTGGCAAGTTTTACAGTAAAGGCTGCTTGCGAGTTCAACTATTTGTTGCGTTAGTATAATGAGGTTGGTTCATTATGTCAAGTGTAACAGTGTGACACTTAAAGCGATTTTTTTGTGAAAAATTTTTTGCAAGAAATTTTTTTATCTTGCGTCATATATTATGTGATTTCGAGTAATAGTTAATGAAGGTTACGCTCGAATCTAACAAGAAAGGAGCAAATTATGAAAAATAAACTTGCAACATTGTTTGCCGTTGCTACGGTTGCTGTAGCGACACTTCCTGCGCCTGCAGTTGCGGGAGCCGGGGATGTCGTCGCCGGGCTTATCGGCGGTGCTATTATTGGAGCTGCGGTAACTGCTAATTCCGCGCCGACGCAGGTTCATTATGTCTCTCATTCCCGCCCTGTCGTCGTTACGCATGGCTGTCATCGTCCGCCGCCACCACCGCGTCATTTCCGTAAGCCCCCGCCTCCGCGCCATTTTAGACATCACCAGTCGCACGGCCCCCGTCATGTTAAGGGAAGGCATGGCCGCCGTAGATAATACTTTCGTCTGTATATGATATTTCTATATTTGATATTTAGGGGAATGGCTCGCCATTCCCCTAATTTTTTTTTATCGGTTGGGATGAATGGTGGGGTAAAACTGTAGAATGGGGTACGCTAACTGTTGATAAGTATTTAGGATGATATTATTGTGTAGCCTGGCCATTGGATATGGTCTATAAGAAGAGATTAAAATGGTAAAAACGAAAAGCAAAGCGCCGTGTTTGGGCGTAACCATTTGAGGCTGCAAAATTGCGCAAGGCTCTCCGAGGGCTCGGTAGCCTTTTCAAAAGGTGGGGCGTTCCAACTTGACATTCAGTTTCTGATTGTGTACATTATTGCTATCATCGTTGTTTTACGGTTATTTTTGGGCGCAAAAAAATGGAGTAATATTATGAAAAAAATACTGTTCTTATCGTTTATATTTTTTGCAACAACAGTTTTTGCAGATAATCATGTTGAAAAACAAGCAATCACATTGGTAAATGAGTTTCTAACATATCTACAAAATGAAAGTAGTTTTTCTTATGACAAAGAAATTTACTTCTTTGGTGAGCATTCAATTCCTTCATTTATTTTATGTTTACAGGAAAAGCTTGTTAACGATAAAGGTGAGTGGCTCACAACAAAGCCAAAAGATTCGCTTATTGGAAAATTATTAAAAAAGAAGAAAAATTTATTCTTTTTACCTTCAAAGACCCAAAGGTTTATTTTTTGTAAAAAAGATGATAATACAAATTCATGTTTTGTTATTTGCACAGAACAAAAACAACCAGAAAAATCTCAGTTGGCTGGTGTGACAAACAGTCCGATGTCAAAAACACTTGTTTTTCGAGTCAACAATTTTACTAAACCATACATAAATTTATTAGAGTCAACTATTGATGGCATGAATATACTTTATCTTTTGGATTTTCGCTTAAAAAATATAGATGTAAAATCTGCTGGAAAAATAAAAAGAGAAACTATTCTAATTTTTGATTCAAGAAAATAGGAGAATTCGGTGTTATTCTATGACCCCTTATGTCGATTAATATCTCATAAATTGTTTCTTCTCCCTAGGAGATTTATATGATACGACTATTGCTAACTGTGATATTTTCACTTCCATTGTTCCTTACAGCGGAAACGATTACTGTCAAAACAAAAGCTCCGCAGAATAGGAATGCGGTGTTTCAATACCGTGTTTCCAAAGGTTATGATAAGAATCGTCAGGAGATGTTTCGGGTATTGGTGATTTTCGGCGGCAGAAATACCGATGGTAAAGCCGATGCATGAGGTTGCATGGGCTGGGGCATCTCGCAGTGATTGTCGGTCAGGATTTTTATGAGTCATCCACCCTTATCCTGTGAAATCCGTGATAAGGGGAACTTGACATTCAGTTTCTGATTGTGTACATTATTGCTAGCATCATTGTTTTACGGTTATTTTTTGGCGGGTGTGCTGTAATGTGTTTACGGGAGTGAAAATGAAGAAGTTTTTTTTATCTTTTATCGTTTTTTCTTGTCTTAATGTCTTTGCTGCCAGTACTTATTATGTCTCTGTCGACGGTACTGCCGATGCAGATTGCTCTCAGGAAAATCCAGGCACTTTGGCTGCTGCATTAGCTAAGGCATCGGCAGGTAGCTCGTGGGAGACGGGCGATACAATTATTATAAAGGACGGTTTTTATCAATTTGATAATTCAAGTGATAAGCCGTGCTACACTATAGATATTCCATTTTTGAGGCTGAGGTCTGAAAGCGGCCAACCTGAAAAGGTGTTGTTTGTCGGTAAACATTCCGAGAAGATTAGGTTTAGGGGATTCGATATTAAAGGACCTGCGATTATCGAGGGTGTGACTTTTACCAATTTTTATTCAACTTACAGTGGCGGGGCGTTAAACGCATCTTCATCTGAGCTTGGTGCAGTTACGATAACTAACTGCCATTTTATTAAAAATCTAACTGAAAACGCAGGTACGAAATACCACAACGGCCCTGCTAACGGCGGTATCTATATTGATTGCGGCTTTTATACCAATACCCATTCCGTTTCGAGCGGTTATGCCCAAGGTGGCGTTGCTTCTGATTGTGTTGTAATAAATTGCGAATTTATCGGAAATAATGCAAGTTTCGGCGGCGGAATTGGCCGCTCTTATGCGACAAATTGCCTCTTTATTTCTAATACAGGTGGCTCAAATGCCGGAGCAGCAGATGCATCTCATGCATATGGATGTACATTTATATCTAATTCTGTAACTGCCTTCGGGGGGGCTATGAATGGCGGTTCTGCAATAAATTGCAAATTTATAGCGAATTCCGCTAAAAGAGGCGGTGCGGTTTCAGGTACTGTGACCGTCGATTGTGAGTTTTCTAAAAATTACTCTTCGGGTGAGGGCGGCGCTGTTTATCAGGGTGCACACACAAATGGGTATTTTTACGGGAATGTAGGCGGCGGGGGGTCTGTCGGAAACGGAGCCAAGTTTTTTAATTGTTCGGTCATAAATTCTGCAGCTGGTAGTTATGGAGCCTTTAGCAATGGATGTACCGTTCAAAATAGTTATATTTATGCGAATACCAACAGTCAATATGTTGTTGGTGGTGGGAAATTTGTGAATTGCCTGATTAAGGATAATAGAGTCACAAATGACAGGTTTGTAATCAACGGCGGTGCTCTAATAAACTGCACGCTGGTCGGGAATGTTCCGGGATCAAGCTATGGGGTTGCGTATGGTTCCACGATAACAAACACTATTTTTTATGGTAACACCCGAAGAGATACTCGAGCTTGCACATTCGTGTCTTCTCTTTATCAAATCGATATGAGTTCGACTTTCAATACCAATTACCCATCACAGCTGATTTCAAAGTCGCCGTTTATGGAAGATAGGCGTCCTAGCGCACCATACACGCCTGCATTGAATTCACCAGCCATAAATGCAGGAGTCCCGATTGCTACAAATTTGACTTGCATTGCTGATTTTTACGGAAATAAGCGTATTCACCACGATAGGATTGATATTGGCTGTGCTGAACATTGGCCATTATCGCCACCAACCTTCTTTATGTTTCGATAGTTGCGGCGCTTGCTTTAATCGGCAAGAATGGAGAACGAAAGCTCTTATTTTTGTTATAATAATATCATGAAGAAGAATGTGTTTTTTATTTTGCTGGGATGTACGGCGTGCATTGTCTGCATCTTTTTTGTCGTAAGATTCAGCGCGCCTTCAACTGAAAAGCTTAAACGGCTTGAGGAGCAGTGTGCTGAGTTAGAAGAAATCATCGAGGAGCAAAAGCGTCAAATTGCAGAGCTTAAAGATAATTGTAATCGTTTTGCAACGGATCCTGAGTTTGTGGAGAGGCAGGCGCGCAAGAATCATAGAATCCGACCTGGCGAGGTTGAATTTATCTTCGATGCACCTAAGAGCGCAGGCGAATGATTTAACTTGATTTTTTGCAGTTATTTATGTAATCTACTAGTGATAGCCGTGTGATGTGATTCACGGTGGTAAAGTTTGAATGGAGAGCAATTATGGCTGATATGCAACCAATTACAAGTGAACAAATAGAACAGGCTGAAGCTTCGGCGGGTCAGGGTGGAGCGTATATCTCTGATCGTTTCCGTGTCGATAGCTCGGCTCAAGATGTAGGTCCTGCCGCAAATTACACACTAGCCGGGATTTGTGCAATTGTTGCTTTCATTCTTTTTGCCGCAACGCTTGCCATTCTTATACAGGATTGGAATTTCCTTAAATTGGCATAAGGTTGTGCCATGAAGAGGATGAAGGTATATCTCAGCGGTCCTATTATGGATGCTGAAGGCATAGAGGCCGCAGATTGGCGTGTTCGCGCACGGCAAGCGCTTGAAAAGAATTTTGCGATTTTGGACCCTATGCGACGCAATTTTAAGGACCGTGAGGTTGATTCTGCAAATGAAATAGTTGAATTTGACCTTCAGGATGTCAGGGATGCCGATATTTTGCTTGTTAATTACAATAAGGCGTCTATCGGCACTTCGATGGAGGTCTTTTATGCGGCTCACGATTTAGGCAAGTTTATCGTTGCGTTTTCTCCGTTCGATTTTGCCGCCTGTTCCCCATGGATGGTTCGCTATTGCACGAAGATTTTGCCGTCTCTGAATGACGCCACTAATTATATCCTTGACCATTTTGTCCAATTGGATGTGGATTGATTTTCTTGAATGAAGGATTTCGCCTACAGGTTCATAAACCAAGTCAGGCACGAGGCCACTAAACGGAAGACTTCTGTTACCACTGTTTCAGGTGGCAGGACTCGTGTCTTTTATGCTTATGATTGGGGAACCGACACTTTTATCTTTGAGCGTGATGTCTGGAAGACCCGTCTTGTTCATGCCCCAGTTTTGATTGTCCGTAAGAGCGCTTTGATTGATGGTCGTGACGGTCGCATTATGACGATTACATCTGGCAGTCACGCTACTGCGGCAATTCCTCTTTTGCGTGGTGATTTTTGGAATCTTGGGCGAACTCCCGACCGTCGTAAGAACGATGTGATGAGTCACGATATTTTGTGTGCAAATATCGTTAACGACGGCGGTACTATCGACCTGTCTCAGCGTGATGTGCCGATTGCGGAAATGTACAGTGCCGATGATTGGCTTCGCGGTTTGGGATGGTCGCTTACGAATGTCGTCATTGCAGAGCGTAGCGATGAGGCTGTAGACTTCTATCGTAAGCTTGGTCAAGAGTGGCGTATTAAGCCTCTTGTGTGGACGCGTAAGGAGATGGATTTTGCCCTTGCGGCTTCTCGTACGCGCATCCATTCAAGCTTTAATTACTATCATAGCGTTAAGGGTGTTCACTTTATCTCTTTTGAGGACTTTTCAGCACTGCTTCCTCTTTGCTCTGTCGATTTTGAGGCGATGCGACTTTGTCTTGATGAGCTTGCTAAGCCTGCTGAAGTCGGTGAGATGGCGGCATTGCTTGACCCCAAGCACGGGCACCATCATGAGATTGAGCTTTTTGGAATCCGCGACCCTGCGGCGGCATCGCATATTGCTCAAATGCTTATAGATCTGCATCAAGCTCTTGATACGCTCACTCCCGAGCAATGTGAGGATAGGATTTTTGAGATTATAAATGTCTACCGCAGCGCGCTTTCTTTTCCAGAGCTTGCCGATTCGGGAAGCGAATTGTTCGTCTCGTCAATGTATAAGCATTTGACAGGTGTGATTTACAATACTCAAGATCAGGTTGTCCCTGCCTTCGATGATCGTAAAACCGCTTTGCCGGGCGCGACATTCCGCGGCGACAAGCCTGATTTTCATCCCGGCGTGGATATGCGTACTCGCGCTCTTGTCGATTATGTTCAATCATTGCTTTCGGCGGGCGAGGTCATTGAGTATCTGAATGTCTATGAGTTGTGCGCCCCTGATGGAACCGTGGCTAAGATGCCGACTCGCGAGATTGAGTTCAAGACCAGCCACCGCCCCGTTCCTCGGAAACTTCTCGAAAAGCGTTTAGCCCAAAGCGGAATTGATTATGCCAGCTATATGCTTGCCAGGGTGCAAAGCTTCCAGTCGCTTGGAATTTCTTTTGGAGACCATCATTTGCTTCAGCGCCATGACCGCGGCAACAGCAGTACTTACTACTTTGTGCGAGAGCGCTATTCGGGCTTTGCCATAAATGCCATTTCAAACAATCGCTTCCAGAGGGCTGATGGGGCAAACGGCGAGTTTGTTGATTTCCCCGCCGCCATTCTTCGCACCGCGGCGCAGGCGGGGCGGGCGGCGGCTCACACGATGGTCATCAAAAAATATATCGCAGGCCCCAACCCGATTCATTTTGGCGAGGGCAAGGAGATTATAGAATTTGACCATGATATTGCATGGGGTTGCGAGATGCCTTGCGGAATGCGTTTGTGTTCGGCAAGGGGTTCGTTGGGATGGCCTTGCATCGACAAAACGCCTGAAAATCTTGCGGTGTGTTTTGAGATTTACACCGACGCATTTGCCAGAGCGGCGGTCGATTTTTGGGACAAGAATAGTGGCGCCGTTTCACTGGACGCGATTCTGGATAATTTCTGTGCGGGATTTTCAACCGCCACAAAGGAAATTTACGGAAATTACCATAACAACCGCGATCTTTTCAATACATTCGACCCTAAGTTGCGCGAGTCTTTCCGATTCAGGCCGAAGTGGCTTTTTGCCCTATGGGCGCTTGAGCGGCAGTTCGACAGCATTGACCGTCTTTCTGCCATGATTAAGGTTGCCGCCAGCAGATTGGCCGCGAGCAATGATGGAATTGATTTGGGAATTGCGACTGATGGCGGTGCCAGCTCGCGCTAGTCTTTCTTTTTGTTTGCTGTTTTAGAGGAATTTTTTGAAATGCTTATGGCGAATTCGACTGATATTATAGTTACGGGCGGCGTTAGGCGCGAGGGCTTTCGCATTGTCTTTGTTGATGTTACGGATAGCGCCCGCGAGCTTGCGAGAAGCCATCTGTCGGGGCCTGCCGCAGCAACGGCTTTGGCTGAGGGACTTGTCGCCGTTGCGATTTTAGGAGCGGATTTGGCAGCGCCCGAGGAGGCCGTGTCGCTTTATATGAAGACCGACGGCCCTATTGAGTCTTTGCTTGTTGAAGCAACATTTGAAGGCTCTTTAAGGGGATATACGGGCAAGAAACTTCTTGATGCATTTGATGTTCAGCCATCTCCAAACATGACTGCCGTTTTTGGCGGCGATGGCAATGTCAATATTACCCGATCGCGTCCAGGCAGGGTCCTTTCTCAATCCAATTTGCGACAAGTCCAGCCACGCCCCGTTTCAGCTGCGGCAGCGTATTATTCCATCGCGGCTCAGCGCCCCACGGAGATTGTGACGAGCGTCATTACAGGCGTTGACGGGCCAGAGGTCGCCCGCGGTTTTTTAGTTGAGCTTCTTCCTGATGGAAAGAGGGAAGTCTTTAACAGGGTAGTTTCAGAGTTGAAGAATCAGCCATTCTCCGATTCTCTTGAAGCGGCTTCAGGTCCTTTGGCTCTTTGCGAAGAACTGGGGCTTGGCGATATTGTGCTTGATCCGGCAAGGCCTTTGCAGTTTGCGTGCAGATGCAGCCATGAAAAGGCACTTGATACTTTGCGGACGCTTTCAAAAGACGAGCTTAATGCCATTGTCGATAGCGGTCGCGACATCGATATCTTTTGTCATCTTTGCGGAAAATGCCACACCTTCAAGGTTGAGGAAATTTCTAAGTTGATTCAGGAAGCCTAATTTTATGGATACTATCTTCGTCATTGATGTGATGCCCTTGCTTTACAGAGGGCATTTCGCTTTTCTAAACAACCCGAGAATGACGACGACAGGTATCAACACCTCTGCGCTTTTTTCATATACATCAACCATTCTTCAAATAATTGAGCAGCGGAATCCGACGCACATCGCCTTGGTCTTTGATTCCAAAACGGCGACATTTCGTCATGAGGCATATCCTCCCTACAAGGCTCAACGGGATAAGTTGCCGGAGGATTTGTCGCTTGCAATAGAGATGGCGCATGAGTTTGCCGAGGCTATGAATTTGCCAGCCTTGCGGGTCGATGGCTTTGAAGCTGATGATTTGATGGGAACACTTGCAAACCTTGCCGTTAAATCGGGGATGGAGGCTTATCTCGTCACACCCGATAAGGATATTGCGCAGGTTGTCCAACCTGGGGTCTTTCTTTATCGCCTTGGCGGAAAAAATCCCGAAGTGTGGGATTCTGGCAGGGTCTGTGAGCATTGGAAGCTGACTTCGCCAAAGCAGATGATAGATTATCTTGCGCTTTCAGGTGACGCTTCTGATAATATCCCAGGCGTAAGGGGTGTCGGTGATAAGACCGCGCAAAAGCTGCTGTCGGAATATGACGACATAGAGCATATACTTGAAGCCGCAAGGGCGGGAAAAATTTCAGGCAAGATTGGGCAGCGTATTGCCGAGGATGCCGACAATGCCGTTATGTCTAAGTTCCTTACGACTTTACGCACCGATGTCCCGCTCGCGGTATCGCTTGATGAGCTTAGGCGCAAAGAATCAAATGCGGAGGCCCTTCGAGAGTTTTGCCGAAAGTACGAGCTTTCGTCTGTCGCCAAAAGACTTGATTTAGAGATGAAGGCCGAGCCGGAGCATCAATCGGCAACCATTGCGACGACTCCGCATAAATATCGCATGGCATCTTCTGAAAAGGATTTATGCGAGTTGATTGACGAGTTGAAGGCCAGTGGCCGCTTTGCCTTTGATACCGAGACCACATCTTCAAATGCCCGTGAGGGCAAACTTGTCGGAATGTCGTTTTCCGTCAAGGCAGGCGAGGCATGGTATGTGCCGTATCCTCAAAAAGAGGTAAAGGTCGAAGCCCCGATGCTTGACCTCTTTATGGCGGTTGAAGAACCTGTAAAGTCAATGGACCTTCCGTATTCTGCCAAATCAGTCGTCTCAAAGCTTGCGCCCGTTTTTGCTGACGAAAAAATCGAAAAGGTCGGTCACAATACAAAGTATGACCGCGAGGTATTGGCTAGATTTGGGATGGAGGTTAAAGGCCCCTGCCATGACACAATGCTCATGCACTTTGCGTTGGACTCGTCAGAACGGCACGGACTGGATAGACTTGCTAAGATTTATCTGGATTACGAAATGATTCCAATCTCGACATTGATTGGAGACGGGCGCAACGCCGATTCTGCAAGGATGGCAACATTGCCGCCAGAGGATGTCGCGGATTATGCGGCGGAAGATGCCGACATGACCCTACAGCTCTATCACAAACTGCTCCCTAAGATAAAGGAAAATGGTTTAGAGCGCGCGATGATAGAGAGTGAAGAGCCGCTTGTACAAGTTCTTCTCGATATGGAGCAGGCCGGTATAAAGGTAGACGCTTTAGCGCTATATGCCTTTGGTCAAGAGCTTGAACAAGAGATATTGGCGCTGGAGCAGCGTATCTATGACGCTGCAGGAGAAAGCTTTAATCTCAACTCGCCTAAACAACTGGGTGAAATTTTATTTGGCAAGCTTGCAATTGACGACAAGGCCGCCAAGACAGCGACGGGTCAATATGAAACAGGGGAAGATGTCCTTCTGAAATATGTCAATCAATTCCCCGTGGTTCGCGATGTTTTGGAGTGGCGGTCTGCGGTAAAGTTGAAATCAACATATGCAGATAAACTGCCTGGCTGTATAAATCCTGCCGACGGCCGTATTCATACACACTTTTCGCAATCCTTCGCTGAGACAGGTAGGTTGGCATCGTCAGAGCCCAATCTTCAAAATATTCCTGTCCGCACAGAACAGGGTAAGAGAATTCGAGCGGCATTTGTTCCCGCCAGCGATAATAATGTCTTAATGTCGGCAGACTATTCGCAAATTGAACTTCGCATCATGGCATACCTGTCAGGTGATGAATCAATGCTTGAGGCCTTTAGAAACGGGCGGGATATTCATACGGAGACCGCAAGTAAAGTCTTTAAGGTCGATGCTAGTGAAGTGACGCAGCGGCAGCGCACGCGCTGTAAGATGGTCAACTTTGGAATAATCTACGGGATGTCTACCTTTGGCCTGGCACAGCGATTGGAGATTTCGAAAACCGAGGCGGCGGACTTTATCGCCGAGTACTTCAGGCAATATCCAGGTGTTAGAGGGTTTATGGATAAGGCCATTGCAATGGCCCGCGAGAAAGGCTTTGCAGAGACAATGCTTGGAAGACGCCGTGGGTTGCGCGATATATCATCTCGAAATAGCACAATAAGGCAAGCGGCTGAACGCAATGCAATCAACACTCCCGTTCAAGGAAGCGCAGCAGATTTAATCAAGCTTGCTATGGTAAGAGTGAATAACGCCCTCAAGCGAGAAAACCTCAAGGCAAAACTGGTACTGCAGATTCATGACGAGCTTTTGCTTGATGTTCCACTTGACGAGGTTGAAAAAGTAAAAGAAGTCGTTCATCATGAAATGACAAACGCATGGGATTTAGGCATACCCCTTGAAGTTGAAATCGGTACCGGTGCAACTTGGCTTGAGGCGCACTAAAGACCTAAGGTTGCTTTGGCAGAAGGTCAAAATCGCTCGGAAGAGACAGAGTTGAGTTAACAACTAGTTGAATTACCGCTTCAATATCTTTTGTATCAACAACCTCGACAGGCGTGTGCATATAACGAAGCGGCAACCCGATTTGAACGACGGCAGCACCTCCCCGCTCCATCTTTAATGCCCAACCGTTATTGCCGGTACCCTTAGGTACACCGCGCAGCTGCATAGGGATTTGGGATTTTTCGGCAGTTGATTTGAAGTGCTCGGCAAGCCCCTTGTGATAAATCGGACCAATTGCTAAAGCGCCGCCCTTGCCAAGCTTAATATCGCCGACCACCTTGGCATCACCATTGTGGGCATCGGTTGCAAAGGCAACATCGCAGCTTATTCCGATATCAGGGTTCACATTGTAGCTCGCGATTTTTCCGCCGACAAGACCTATCTCTTCACATACGCTAGCGACAAAGTGGACATTGTATGGAGAAGGTAGTGAACAATTTCCCCAGATATTCGCAATTTCAATAAAAGCTTCACACATAGCAAAGGCACCGGCTCGATTATCCATACCCCTACCAGAGATTCGAGTTCCGGCAAGTTTGCGGTATCCAGTTGCAACAATAGCAGGGTCCCCGATAGAAACGAGAGACTCCGCCTCCTCCTTTGATGTGGCGCCAATATCGCAAGGGAGAAGCTTGAGATCATCGGCGGCGACCTTCTTTTTTTCGTCGGCGCTCATAAGGTGAGGGGGGCGGGTACCAATCACGCCATTGACAGCTCCATTTTTTGAAAGAATCGTGATTCGCTCGGCTGCCGTTAGTGGAACGATAATACCGCCCAGAGGTTGGAAGTAAACAAAGCCGTTGGCATCAATGTATTCAACCATATATCCAATTTCGTCGCAATGCCCCTCAAGCATTATAGTTTTATTACTCCCAGCCTTGAGAACCGCATGAAGGTTGCCATGTATATCGATTTCAGGCTGGATTCCAGTTTTTTCCTTAATTCTTTTACCCAAGAGAAGCATACCGGCTTCTTCAGAGCCGGTAGGGGTAGGTGTATTTATCAATGTTTCAAAAAAATCAAATCTGTCGTTGTTGTCCATAATCGTCCCAATGAAGTCCATAGCACTAAAGCGTGCGATAAATTGATACATCAGCTAAGAAAAATATACCACATTTTACAAAATTGTTAAATGACATCATTGCGGCGGTATCGTCTATTATCAATTAAGCAAGAACTATAGCTTTTGCTTTCGGTAGGTTGAACGGCGCTTCTGACGAATTGCCTGATGGTCAAGCTTAAGCTGACGAAAGGCATCACATTTAGCGCCACTCAAAGACTTTTTAATGAAGAGCCGTTTTATTCTTCCCTAATTTATGGTATAATCGTGTTTGTGTTTATTCGTACTTTAACTGTCAACAACATTCAACACAAGGAGTATTCTCATGTCTAAAAGCATTTACTTTCTTGCAGCAGTTGCTGCTGTTTCATCAATTCTTGTCGGTTGCGGTGGCGCAGACAAGGCAAACAAGCCTATCACAATGATTACAGAGGCCGGTTTTCCTCCTTATGAGTATTTGGAGGGTGAGCAGATTGTCGGTGTCGATGTAGACATCTGCCGCGCAGTCGCTGAGGCTCTTGGTCGTGAACTCGTTATTCAGGACGCCAAGTTTGATGCTGTAATTCCTTCGGTTTTGGCAGGCAAGGCTGATCTTGCCGCTGCCGGTATCACCGTTACCGAAGATCGTAAGAAGAGTGTTGATTTCTCAATTCCTTATGTCACATCGGGTATCGTTATTATCTCCAAGAAAGGCGCAGAGATTAAGGATGCCGCCGCCGCTAAGGGTCTCCGCATTGGTGTTCAGTCTGGCACAACCTCTGACACCTTCTGCGTAGAAACTCTCGGCCAAGAGCCTGAGCGTTATGACGCTCCTGCTACCGCCGCTGCAGCACTCAAGGCTGGCAAGCTTGACCTCGTCATCTCTGATATTGACCCTGCAAAGAACATAATCAAGGGTGAGGATTCTTTGGTTATTTCTTCTGACTTCCTTACCAAGGAGGAGTTCGCTGTTGCAATCAAGAAGGGCCAGCCTGAGCTTCTCAAGGTGGTCAATGAGACGATTCAGTCTCTTATCGACTCTGGTAAGATTGAGGCCTGGAAGGCCGATCACGATGCTCGTTATGCTGCCGTCAAGGGCGCTGACGAGGCAAAGTAATCAGATTGTCTGATGGTCTAGATTCGTGCGGCAGTTGCCGCACGAATCTTTGTTGTCGTTTATCAATGAAGAGTTCAAGATGGATACAATATTAGCATGGCTGGCACAGCAATGGACTTATCTTGCTGATAAGTTTTATTTGAATTTCCTTAAGGAAGCTGCCAAGGGTGCACCTCCTCGTTGGCATTATTTAACCGACGGTTTGGTGATTACTCTTGAGGTAGCTCTCTGTGCCGTTGTTTTAGGCTCCATCTTGGGTTTTCTCGTCGCTATTATTCGTTCAACTCATGACAAGCACGGCAGATTGCGTTTTTTGAATGCGATTTGCAAGATATATCTGACGGTTATTCGTGGCACCCCGATGACCGTTCAGCTTTTAATCGCCTATTATGTTATTTTCGCTTCATCTACAAATGGCGTAATGGTCGCGATTTTGGCTTTCGGCTTTAATTCGGGTGCTTATGTTGCTGAAATTATGCGTGCAGGAATCACCTCAATCGATGATGGCCAGATGGAGGCTGCGCGTTCGCTCGGAATGTCTTATGGGCAGGGGATGCGTCATATTATTCTTCCACAGGCCATCCGCAATGTTTTGCCTGCTCTTGGTAATGAGTTTATCGTCCTGCTAAAGGATACTTCGATTGCCAGCTTTATCGCGCTGCGTGACCTTTCAAAGGGTGGTGAGATTATCCGCAGTCAGACATACGATGCCTTTATGCCCTTCTTGATGGTTGCGGCAATATACCTTGTTATGGTTATGTTCTTTACATGGCTCCTCGGTAAACTGGAGCGCCATCTTCACAATACAGGTTCTCAGGAGCTCTAGCCATGGCTGAAAATCACGATTCTTTTGCTTCAAATCGGCCGGTCGTCGCCCCAAATCAGCCTCTTCTCGTTATTGAGGATTTACACAAGAGCTTTGGCAAGCTTGATGTTATCAAGGGAATTTCAACGACTATCAAAAAGGGCGAGGTAGTTGTTATGATTGGCCCTTCGGGTAGCGGTAAATCAACATTTCTCCGTTGCATGAACCTTTTGGAGACACCAACTAAGGGTCGCATTTGGTTTGGTGGCGAGGAAATCGTTTCAGGCGGTGCTCTGCAGAAGGATGGCTCAAGCCTTTCCCTGTCCCACCATCAGCGTGAAGTGAATCGCAACCGCTATCGAAGCGATATGGGCATGGTCTTCCAGCATTTCAATCTTTTCCCGCATCTCTCTGTTTTGGATAACATCACTCTTGCTCCTAGGTTGATTCGCGGCGTTTCTCGCGAGGCTGCAGAGGAGGAAGCGATGAAGCTCTTGGATACCGTAGGCCTTCGTGAAAAGGCTTCGGCATTTCCTTCGCAGATTTCTGGCGGTCAGAAGCAGCGCATCGCCATTGTTCGCTCTCTCGCCATGAAGCCGAGGGTTATGCTCTTTGACGAGCCGACTTCGGCATTAGACCCTGAGATGGTCGGTGAGGTTCTGAATGTGATGAAGGGACTTGCCAAGAATCATATGACGATGGTCATTGTTACCCATGAAATGAATTTCGCTTGCGAGGTCGCAGACAGAATTCTCTTCTTGGATGGCGGTGTTATTCTTGAGGAGGGAACTCCTGACGAGCTTGTAAACCATCCCAAAAATGACCGTACCCGTGATTTTCTCGGTAAAGTTCATGAGAAGTAGCTATTTGCAAGCCTCTGAGCAGTAGGGTAATATAGCGGTGTGATTAACTGGTTTGTTGACGGGATTCTTTGCGGCTTCGGCAATTTGAGTTCTGCTTTACGCTGCAGATAATCCCGTTACTTGTAAAGTTTTTGTGTTAGGTTCGGATTCTTAAGGTTTAGGTTGATATTATGAAGGACCAAGTAACTGTACCCCGCGCGTCCGCGTTGATACCATTTTTTGTCTTTGCCGCCTTTTATGTCGGTTTGTCTGTTTGGGCAAATGATTTTTACAAGGTGCCGATGATAATAGCGTTTTTAGTGGCCAGTGCAGTTGCTTTATGTCAAAATATTCGTATCCCACTAGATAAAAAGGTCGAAACCTATGCTAGCGGAATGGGCGAGTCAAACATTATGATAATGTGTTTGATTTTCATTCTTGCGGGAGCGTTTGCCTCAATCGCCAAAGGGGCGGGCGCAGTCGATGCAGCGGTGGCAATTGCCTATTCGGTCATTCCTGCAAGGTTGATGGTCGCAGGCGTTTTTTTGATTTCGTGTTTGATTTCTATTTCAATAGGCACGAGCTGTGGAACTATCGCTGCAGTAACGCCGATTGCGTTAGGCTTTGCCGGCCCGCTTGAGCTTTCTCCTACACTGCTCATAGGTGCGGTGATTGGCGGTGCTATGTTTGGCGATAATCTTTCGATAATCTCAGATACCACAATTGCCGCCACAAGAACGCAAGGCGTCCAGATGCGCGATAAGTTTATCGCAAATGCTGCAATAGCTGCTCCAGCAGCCCTAATAGCCCTTTTCCTTTATGCTGTTTTCGGTTCCACCGTGGGTGCCATTGAAACCGACCCTGTAACATGGCGTCATTTTGTTTTGGTTACTCCTTATTTGCTTGTGCTTATACTTGCTCTTGTCGGCTTAAATGTAATGCTTTTGCTCTTTTCAGGAACCTTGCTTTCGGCATTGATTGGTTTGGTGTTGAATAAGTTTGATTTATTCGGAGCATTGAGTCTTTTGGGGAAGGGCACACTTGGGATGAGCGAGACTCTTATCGTTGCTCTGCTTGCCGGGGGATTGTTTAAGACAGTTTATGCCAATGGCGGTGTATTATGGCTTACAGAGCGTATCTCTAAACTCGTACGAGGGCCTCGTTCATGTGAGTTCGGAGTCTTTTTGCTGGTTGCGGCGGTCAACTGCTTTACAGCCAATAATACTGTCGCGATTGTCATTGCAGGCCCGATTGCCAAGGCTTGCGCAACCCGTTTTAATGCAGCCCCAGAACGCATCGCCTCGGTGCTTGATACCGCGAGTTGCATTATTCAAGGTGTCATACCTTACGGAGCTCAAATTCTAATTGCAATTGGCGTAGCTAAAGGTTTGGATATGTCGGTTGACTCTTCTGAACTTTTGAAAAGCTTTTACTATCAGCCGTTGCTGGCCGTAATGGTCTTTTTATCAATGTTATTCGGCCACCGTAAAAGCCGATAGGCTTATAGGACAATTTTCTGGAGTCAGAAGGCGGGAATGCTATGACAAACTCAGAGGGCGAGGTTCTCTATAATGGAATCCAACTTCCGCCGCAATGGCCGCCAAGAGGTGAATTTACAAACGACGCTAAACCACCCAATGACCCGTTTTATCTTGAGCTGGACAATATACCCAAGGTGATTCCTGTTGATCTTGGTAGGCAGCTCTTTGTTGACGACTTTTTGATAGAGTCAATGGAGGGGCTTGAGCGTATTTATCAGCATCCCGTAAAATATGCGGGCAATCCAGTCGTCAAGGCTGATACCATTCTTGAAATGAATGGCGGTCATAATGCCACCGCACGCCCAAATGGAGGGGGCTTGTGGTGGGATCCTAAGGCCAGATGCTACCGTTTTTGGTATGAGGCGGGATGGCTTCATGCAATCGCCTATATGGAAAGTCCTGATGGCATTACCTTTGATAAAGAGAAATTCGGTAAATATAAGACTAACGAAATATATCCTCCTGATATCATCCCTGATAGCTGGGAGGTCTTGCCTGATTTTCAAAAGGAAGACCCATATTCAAATTGGCTTATGTATCTTCGCGGACCAGGTGGCGATTTGCCTGGATTATGCCTGGAGTCATCGAATGGAAAGCATTTTAAGAATCGTGTTTTAACCGGTAGCTCTGGGGATAGATCTAATGTCTTTTGGAATCCATTCAGGCAAAAGTGGGTTTTCTCGTTGAGAGGTTATCGTCCCAAAGATGTCGGTCGTATGACCTGCTACTATGAGACTGATGATTTCATGTCGGGCTGCAAATGGGCCTGGAATGGAGGATATGAGTCAGAAGATGTCGTCGAGTGGGCTAAGGCCGATGAGCTAGACGCCCGTCATCCCGACTTTAACTGCCCGACGCAATTATATGCTCTTTGCGCTGTCGCATACGAGTCAATAATGGTTGGGGCTTTTGAGATACATCGAGGCCCGGATAATGCAAGGGCGGCAAATGCAGGAATGCCCAAAATTACCGATATTGTTTTTGCTTATTCGCGCGATGGTTTCCATTGGTTTAGACCCGACCGCACTCCTGCTATAGCATCCGAGGGCTGGGAGTCAGGTAAGTGGGATGCCGGGTATGTGCAACCCCTAGGCAATCTCTTTACCATACAAGAAGAAAAGCTTTGCTTCTATTACGGAGCCTTTGCCGGAGATCCCTCTAGACTGTCAAGTTACGGCCATTTGGAGAATGATAACGGAATGTATCATAATGGCGCGACAGGGCTTGCACATTTGCGTAGAGACGGCTTTGCCGCAATCACAGGCGATGGTACGCTTTTAACACGCGAAATCTCATTTACGCAGGGCAATCGACTCTTTGTAAATGCCGATTGCTCCCAAGGAGAGATAGAGGTTTCAATTATCGGTGGAGAGGCAAAGACGATTCGTTCTATTAACGAAACAAAAATTGAAGTGTGCAAGGCATCACCGGGAACGGTTCGCATATCATTCAAAATAAGCGGAGGCGCCAAGCTTTATTCGTTTTGGTTTTCTGATGAAACAGGCAAGTCTAGAGGTTATCTAGGCGGTGGCGGTCCCGATTATCCTGGTATTCGGGATGTTTAGGTAGGAGCTCTAGTTTATGAACAACCCTTTAGTTAAATCTACCGCTTGGTGTTTTACAGTCACATATTTGGCATATACAGCTATCTATATCGCTCGCTTGAACCTCTCGATAGTAGCTCCGTCCTTGACTGGCGGCAGCATTATGTCAAAAGCCGAAATCGGTCTGCTGGGAGGAGTCTTTGCCGTTGTTTATGCCTGTGGTCGTCTTTTCAACGGTGCTCTGAATGACCGCGTTGCTCCTTGGGTTATGCTGTCCTCCGGGCTAGCTGCAGTTGGCGCAAGCAATATAATTTCAGGTTTATTCCCTCCATTTTTTGCAATGGCAATATTGTGGGGAATAAATGCTTATGGGCAATCCATGCTATGGGGCTCGGTTCTGCATGTAGTATCATCACTTTATGATGCCGATAAAGCTCGCCGACGCTCCGCATTGGCGGCAACATCTGTTGCAGCTGGCAACATTATAGCTATCGCATTTAATACATGGCTCATTGAGCATTTTGGCATGCAGTATGCCTTTTTTGTTCCAGGGGCATTAAATGTAATAATGTGTCCTCTAGTTTATCTGTCGCTACGACATATACATCTTGAGTCAATTCCAAAGGGCCGTTCGCTGTTTTCATTTATAAAACTGTTACGTTTCAAAAGAATGCGTATAATGCTACTTCCTGCCCTCTTTCATGGAATAGTGAAGGACAGTACCGCATTTTGGATGGCTCTCTATTTTGTGGATGTCTTTAAGATTGATTTGAAAAGCTCTTGGTATTTTATGTTATTGATACCGGTAATTGGTCTTGCGGGACGGTTAACCTATAACTTCTTTTATCGCTTGAGTAAATCAGACGAAAATATAGTTGCGTCAGTTTCATTTTTGTTAAGCGCAATTGCCGCTGTGCTATTGCTCCTTCCCATTGGAATTCCATTAGTGTCTGGTATCTGCCTCGGCTTTATCTATGCGGCGCTCTCAATCGCCAACACATCATTTCTGGCAGTATTTCCATTAAGATTTGCAAAGATCGGGGAGGCCGCGTCCGCAAGCGGTCTAATGGATTTTACAACATACTTCAGTTGGGGCCTCGGCTCAATTATCTATGGAGTAATCATTAAAAATTTTCAAACATCAGGCTATTACATAATGTTTGCCTCCTGGGTGATTCTTTCGCTCGCTTCCGCTTTTCTTATGCGCATTAAGATCGAAGAGTAAACCTCCGTCAATCTTCGTTGTGTTGCGTGACCCGCTCCGCGGTGTCAGACTGTTACACTTGACATTATCCTCTATATCCAATATACTTATTATTACACAATCCAAAAAATAAGGAGTCACTTATGCGTAAGCCACGAATCAAAAACGACGGAGAAGGTTATTACCACATCGTAAGCCGCTGCGCCCTGCAGCAGTTTCTATTGAGCCCAGAGGGCAAGTCGGTATTTGTCGATATGCTTCGCCGTATAGCCATCTTCAGCGGCATAGAGCTACTCAACTATTGCGTAATGGACAACCATTTCCATATCCTTGCCCATGTTCCAATACCAACCGAGATTACTGAAGAAATGCTAATCTATCGCGTAAAGACCCTCTATGGAGCAGATCAGGCGCAGTCCCTCAAAGACAGATGGATAATGTACCGCCACGGCAACCATCTGAAACGACTAGAAGAAGAGCAGATGATGCTCAAACGCCGCATGGGCGATATCACTCCATTTATACAAAACCTCAAGCAACGCTTCTCAATCTGGTATCATGCCCACAATCCCAATACAGGCTCCATGTGGGAAGGACGCTTCTATAGCACCCTCCTAGAAGGCACAGCCCATACCCTTTCAACCGTATCAGCCTATATTGACTTAAATCCCGTCCGTGCCGGCATAGTAGACGACCCCAAAGACTACAAATGGTCAGGCTACGCCTCAGCCCTACGCGGCAACTCCAATGCAATGCACGGCATAGC
>JAZUMF010000057.1:0-20967 GCA_045603485.1 Kiritimatiellia bacterium
CGCCTGATTTTTTCAACCCCCGGCTGAAGCCCGCTCAACAGGCCAACCGCTCAAGGCAGAACCTCCCGGTGTTGCACTGGAAACTCGCGCGCGCGAAGGAAGAAGCCTTTGCTGAAATCATCCGCTGGTATGACGGCTACAGGTTTGAGGAAAAGGCTGAGCCTGTAATCAATCCTGTTTCGTTAGGATTATGTCTTAAGGATTGTAAGTTTAAGACCTATTGGTCTGAGACTGCCGTTCCTACCTTCTTGATAGATTTGCTTAAGGATAAGCCTCTCAATTTGCAGCTTACGGATGTGAGCGAGGAGGATCTCGGCTCTTATGAGCCAGATAAGCCGAATGTAATAACGCTTCTTTATCAGACGGGCTATCTAACCATTTCGGGCTTCCAAAATATTGGCGGGTGGCGGACCTATTCATTGGGCTTCCCTAATATGGAGGTTAGGAACTCCTTTAAAAGATTCCTTGAATCTGGCAAGAGGATTACCCTTGTCGGAGTAAACTTTAACTCTGAGATCAAGAATATCGATGAGTTTAAGATTGAGAGATTGAGATAGAGCGTAAGTTAAGATGTTTTTCGGTGTGAATCGGCTCGGTTCTTTATGGAAATACCCTATAATATAATATGTGAAATTGGTCATGGCGCACATGGTAAGGTTTGTCTTGCTGAAGGAACCAATGGTAGGGTAGCTTTGAAGGTTTGTCGCAAGCCGGAAGATTCAAATCGCTGCGAGAATTGGGAGCGGGAGCTGCGCGGGTGGCTGTTGCTTAAAAATATGCCCCCGCACCTAGGTATTGTACGAATTTATGATGTCGGGTACAGCCATTCTGAAAATATCTTTTGGGTAGCGATGGAGCTGGCAGATTCAGAGGATGGCCATTCTATTGAAAACGGCGCAACTTATCGCCCTAAAACCTTAGCGTCTCTTGTCAGCGCAGAATTGGCTTTGCCAATTAATCAGTGTCTGAATATAGCAGAAGATCTTGCGTTGGCTCTTGTACATCTGCAACGCAATCATCTTCTTCACAGAGATATCAAGCCGGGGAATATTTTGATTTGCAAGGGTAAGCCCGTTTTGGCTGACGCAGGGCTTGTTGTCGATGTTCGAGAGGTTGCGTCATTAGTTGGAACGGCCGGATATGTGCCACCGGAGAATCATACAACTATTCAAGGCGATATTTATAGTCTTGGATGCACGCTATGGAAAATTTGTACGGGTCGATCTCCAGAGGAGGCCGGTATGGCTCCTTATGTGGAGGCCGATACGGCAGACCCCGATTTTGGCGCATTTCTCTCAATCGTTGATAAGGCGATGTCTCGTGTTCCCAGTCGGCGCTATCGGTCAGCAAAGGCCTTGCATAAGGCTCTCAAGAGCTTGATAGCTTCTCGTTCCCGCCGCCGTATTCGCAAGCTTCTTTTTTGTGTCTTTGGCTCAATAGCCATTGTGACACTGTTTATAGTTGTTCTGATTTGGAGTCGAGGGTTTAATCATGAGTCTGGCGGCGGCGGGTTGAACTCGGAAGATAATCAAGAGGCAAGTCCGAAGGCTGAGTCGGCGGAAGTTTCCCCGTCCTTGCCGAATCTGCAAATAGGCATAAAAGATTTCAAGATGGTTGAGAGGACTAAGAAGGATTAAAGGAATGTCGTACAAGCCATTTAAAAATGAGGAAACCCGCACATCGGTACTGGCGCAGATAACGACCGGTTCGGAAGCTGCATGGCATCGTTTTTTTGATATATATGCCGGTTATGTTTACTCATTAGCAAACAAAGCCGGTTTGATAAATACCGATGCCGACGAAATAGTACAGGCTGTATTCATAAGCCTTTCTGTGCCGGGTGGTTTTGCCGGCTACGATCGCAGTAAGGGTGCGTTTCGCAGTTGGTTGCGTAAGCGAACAAACTGGAAGATTGCCGATGCATACCGAAAACGCGCAAAGGATCGCATATTGCCGAATGGAGATTTTGCCGACACTGTAAGCGCAGAGAAAAATCTTGATGAAGGCTGGGTGGAGATTGTTCACGATGAGGCTTTGCGCCGTCTTCGTGAAAAATCCTCAAAAGAGCATTTCGCCATTTTTCAAGCGAGCGTTCTTGAGGAAATTCCGACAGATGAGGTTGTAAGACTATACAATGTTTCGCGGGATAATGTTTATCAAATCAGAAAGCGTATGAGCGCCACGCTTGAAGGTTACATAAAAGAAGCCTTTAGGGATTTAGACTCGCCTGAGCTTCCGGAATAACAATGACGCGTCACCCCATTTTGGGTAATGATACGCACATACGCATCGTATACGCCGCTTAATCTCTTTGTGCGGCTTAATTAAACGGCGTCCGAAATTATGAGGCAATGAAGATTATTTGGGTGCTTCCCATGTCGGGATGTCCTTTAGTTTGCTCCAAATAAATTTTGCCATATTCAAGCCGCCTAAATCGTTTAGATGGATGTTATCCTTTTGATAGTCGCGTGCTTTAACCCTGCCATAGCCGAAGCCTGAATCGCAGAATGCATTGATAACAGGAACGCCATTCATTCTGGCAAGGCGCTCAATCGTCTCGGCAAACTCAAACTCCGAGATTTTTCTTCCGGCGCATTTACCTTGCGGCGGCGCGGTATTGCTGCCGATCATAACAATAACGACTATTTGCGCTTTTGTGTTTGCCTGAAGATAGCGGATTGCCTGATTGAAGCAACCGCAAAACGATACATCGTCTGTATCATAGAGATTGCCTACAACGGCACCCTCATTAGGCAATACCTCGAGAGTAATAAGATCGGCTTCCGCTTTCCCGTCGTCCAGATTCATAACGGCGCGCTTTATGTTGCCTTTGCCCAATCCGTCGGGGGTCAATGAGCCGGCGGGGATCCCTTTGTTTGTCACATTCAATCCGGAAAATTCTGCAACTATAGGGACAAATGTACCCCATGATTCGCTTGTCATTGATGTGCCGTAGGCATACCATGATTTACCTTGCCAATGATTAATAAGATGCTCGTTCATAGTGAAGACATTTTAGCATAACCGCCTTAAAAAATCTCTTCTTGCCTTTTTTTTGTATATTTGGGAAACTATAAGTATTGTAAACAAACATAGCAGAAAGCATTGGTAAATTATGGCAGAAAAGAAAACCACAGCCACATCTGGCAATTCTCAATTAGATGCCGTTTTGGCGCAAATTCGTAAGCAATTCGGTGATACTTCTATTCAACGCCTCGGTGATTGTGCCGCGGCAAATGACATTCCTGTAATTCCGACAGGCTCATTTTCTTTAGATCTCGCTTTAGGTATCGGCGGTCTTCCGCGCGGTCGTATCGTTGAAGTCTATGGACCGGAGTCATCAGGTAAGACTACAGTTGCACTTCATGTGATTGCAAATGCTCAGGCGGCAGGCGGTTTAGCTGCCTTTGTTGATGCCGAGCACGCTCTTGATGCGAATTATGCTCGCCGTCTAGGCGTAAAGCTTGATGACCTCTTGGTTTCTCAACCCAATTCCGGCGAGGAAGCGTTAACCATCACCGAGCAGCTTGTGAAGAGCGGAGCTCTTGATGTTGTCGTCGTTGACTCGGTCGCCGCCCTTACTCCGCAGGCGGAAATCGACGGCGATATGGGGGATAGCCATGTAGGGTTGCAGGCCCGCCTGATGTCGCAGGCAATGCGTAAGCTCACATCGGCAATTGCGCAAACTAAGACTCTTTGCATTTTCACCAACCAGATTCGTGATAAGATCGGTGTCATGTTCGGTAGTCCTGAGACAACTCCCGGTGGCAAGGCCCTCAAGTTTTATGCATCAATCCGTATGCACATCCAGCGCATCGGCGCCATCAAGGATGCGTCTGGCGCTGTTGTCGGCAACCGTACAAAGGTCAAGGTCGTCAAAAACAAAGTTTCACCTCCATTTACGGAGGCTGAATTTGACATCCTTTATGCTCGCGGTATATCTTGGGAAGGCTCTGTGCTTGACGCGGCCATTGCGAATAATGTTGTTCAAAAGCGCGGCTCATGGCTGGCATTTGATTCAGAACAGATTGGGCAGGGGGCGCTCGCGTCAACCGAAACACTTCGCTCAAATCCCGATTTGTGCAATCGCATCGTAGCAAAAATTGCAGAGGTCGTTCCTGCTGCGGCAGCCATAAAGCCCCGTCCTGTGATTGCTGCGGCAGAGAACACTCCGCCTGAAGCGTAATAAAACGGATGCTCCGTTATACCATCAAGCGATTGCTGCAATTGATCCCGACGACTGTCGGGGTCTTGCTTTTGACCTTTGTCTTATTTTATGTAGTGGGCGGTTCATCTGCTGAAGTCGCATTGGGACAGCACGCAGACGCCGCCTCTATTGAGGCATTTAACGCACGCTACGGCTATGACAAACCACTCCTTTTAGGAAGCTGGTCGCAAACGGAAGGCCTCCCGCTTAAAGACCGTATCGCAAAACTCTTTGACTCTCAGTTTGTAAACTACATCGCCTCACTCGCGAAGGGCGATTTAGGAGAGAGTGTTGCGTACGGTATGCGCGTTTCCGAGGTTCTGAAGAATGGCGTAGTGCCTTCTCTCACTATCACCGTACCTATTCTCATCGGCGGTACCGTCATTGCCTTAATGCTAGCGATGGCGGCGGCGGTTCATCGCGGAGGTGTGGTTGATAAGGCTGTCCTGCTGGGTTCAACGCTGTTAATGAGCATCAACTATGTAGTTTGGATTTTAGCCGGTCAATTCGTTCTCTCATATAAGCTTGGTCTTTTCCCGGTTTGGGGCTTTGAAGGTGTCGCCTATCTTATTTTGCCGATTATAATAGGTATAGCAAGTGGACTTGGGCGAGACATACGCTACTTTAGAACAGTGCTTCTGGACGAAATGGGTAGGCCTTATATTCGTACGGCGATTTCAAAAGGACTTTCAAAGAATCGTGTCGTCTGGGGACATCTTTTCCCAAATGCGCTGATTCCTGTAGTTACCTATGTGAGTCTTTCGGTTCCATATCTTTTTACCGGCTCTCTTCTTCTTGAAAGCTTCTTTGGAATTCCAGGGCTTGGCGGTGTCAGCATCAATGCCATCCATTCAGCCGATGTGGCAACGGTAAGAGCTATAGTCATATTAGGTTCGCTTCTTTATCAGATAGTAAATCTGATAACAGATCTTTGCTACGCATGGCTCGATCCCCGTGTAACGGCAAAATAAAACGCCTAAAGCGCAGATGGACAAATTACAGGTCATGTGAAACGAATTTCTGGTGGCCTTGAGAATGCGAGGCGGGGAGTGTGACGCGTTGTTATTTATGGAGCGGCGTCTTCCGACACGCCGCCTCTTCCATCCTTTATGCGCTCACTTCAATTTCATATCAGCTGTCCATGCTCTATTCATTCCATGGCGCCAGTGGCCAAGCGCTTGATTTTTATCACGCAATTTGAGATATTTATATAGGCTGTTTTTTGCCTTTTTAAGGTTGTTTTATGGCAAGATTTATCTCAAAAAAAGGATTCGTTTTTTTACGGCAAATCGTTAAGGGTATTGTCCTTGCGATGTTGCTGTCGGGGAATCTTTGGGCGATTGAGGTTCAAAAAACATTGGCGACATGGAATTTTACCTCTAATGCCAGTGATGCTCCTGTCCAAAATGCGACATCTATGGATAGCTCTATTGAGGGAGCTTATATTGCATTGGGCTCTGGCGTTGCGGCGGGTACGGCTGGAAATTCCTTTGGAGGCAAGGGGTTTAATGGCGTGGCTTCTCTAGGTGAAGCTGTTGATGGCGGCTGTTATATTGAATTGTCTTTGACCGTCGCAAGCGGTTTTTCCATTTCATTAAGTGGAATTGATTACAGTATTTCACGATCAAGCACAGGGCCTACAAATTTGATATGCGTATCTCAAACCGCCGGTGGTGATTTAATTGAGCTTTGCGAGCCGTATATCTACAACGGTACTTCCACTAAGGCTTTTTCACATTCATTTCAAAGCCCTTTGACCGTTAATGGCGGTTCAACGGTTAAATTTCTTATTGTTGGCTGGGGGGCTTCCAAGTCCAGCGGGACTTTGTATTTGAAGGAGTCTATTACACTGAATGGCGCAATTTTGACTTCGGGATATGTGCCGCCATCGGTTGATGTAGCTTCTATGAGTCGCGTGGAGCTTGGTACAACGCTGTCGATTCCGATTACATTTAGCGGTGATGTCGGAGCATCTGTGGAGACCAATATTGTTTCTACAACTTCTGGAGTTGAGGGTCGTTATTGTTTAACTAACGGCATTTTTTCATATACTCCGTCTATTTCCGATTTGTCATTGAGCCCAATCGGTTTTATGGTGTCGCTTTCCGTCAACGGCATTTCCGCATCTAAATCATTTGATGTTGCAGTTTGGGAGCGTCCAAGCTTTTTTGAGACCTTTGAGAGGGCGGGTAAGACATCATATGGTGCCGATTCGATAGAGGGAACGGCGTCGGCATGGTATGGGACAAACTATGTCGCACAAGGGACTGTCGGAGATTATTATGCTGACGGCCGTTCCGTTCGTTTCAGAGGCGATTCGGCATATCTGGAGATGACAACCGATAAGAATCACGGTGCAGGCAAAATCTCAATAACTCAAGGAATTTACAAGGGTGATGAAGGCTCTGGCTTCTTGCAGCTGTTTCTTTCGAATGACGGAGGTAAGACTTGGACTGCCTGGCAGTCGGAGTTGATTGCCGTTACGAAGGAGTTTAATGAGATTGTATTTGATGATGTCAATGTCGAGGGGCGAGTGCGCTTGAGGATTGTCTATAGCGGGGAAGTCAGAGTTAATATCGACAATGTCGGAATTACTGATTACGGCGAGGTGATTACGGAGCCGGACGAGCCTCTTTTGGCAGAAATCGCTGTTGTCAATGGCACGACTGTAAAAGAAGACTTTAATGCGATTGGCACGGGCGAATCCGTGCCTTTGCCGCAATGCTGGCGACTCGCCTATACAAATACTCTTAATTGTTTTGATTTGGATTATGTATCGGCGGTAACGGCGACAGAGCATAATGGTGGCTTGGGTGTGAAGGTGACTTCAGCGGGGCTTTACAATTTTGGCGATGGTCTCCGTGATGAAGCTGAAGACCGCGCAATAGGCTTTCTTTCGTCGGGAACGGGCTGCCGTACTTCAGCGTTGATGCTTCCAATCCGCAATGTTGGAACAGCCCCCATAACGACTTTCCGAATCTCTTATTCCATTGAGAAGTATCGTACGGGGCGCTCAAAGAAGGTTGAGCTCCGTTTTTCTCGTGATGGCAAGGAGTGGCTGCCGATTTCTGATAGTTTTTATGTTGAGACTGTGGCTGACGACAGTGTCGCTTCAGTTGATACCTTACCCCGACCGCTAACCGTTAAGGCTTATGCTGTCATCAACTTACCACCGAATGAGGTGCTCTATTTTGGGTGGTTTTACTACTCGAATAGTGAAAATTCGAGCAATGCGCAGGCATTGGCGATTGATGACATTCATATACATGCGGGCCTTGGAACAGTCCTTAAACTTAGATAGGTAATTGAAATGAATCCCAGAATTGTCACATCTTCAGCGAAGAATCCGGTCGACAGGGTCGTTGAATTTTTATCACGCCCGGCTTTTGACCCAACAGCAGAGAAGGTAGCCGCCGAGCTTTTGGCGGACATCCGCGCTCGCGGCAATCAAGCTGTCCTTGACGCAGTGAAGCGTATTGACGGCGTGGAGCTTACACCCGAGACTATGCTCGTCTCCAAGGAGGAGCTTGCCGAGGCGGAGAAGTCCGTTCCCGAGGATGTAAAGCGTAATGTTCAGGAGGCTCACCGTCGCGTTTCTGCTTTTGCCAAGGCCGGAATGCGTCCCGACTGGTCAATTGACACTCCCCACGGCGGCAAGCTTGGCGAACGCTTTCTTCCGCTTGACCGTGTGGGAGTTTACATTCCCGGCGGTACGGCTCCATTGGCATCAACATCGATAATGACGGCGACTTTGGCTCAGGTTGCGGGCGTTCCTGAGATTGTCGCTGTCACACCTTGCGCCAAGGACGGTTCGGTCAATCCTGTTTTGCTTTATGCCCTTGTTATTGCAGGAGCTACCGAGATTTATCGTGTCGGCGGTATTCAGGGTGTCGGTCTTATCGCGTATGGTACCGAGACCGTGAAGCCCGTACAGAAGATTGTCGGTCCCGGCGGAGCGTATGTTACAGCGGCAAAGCGTTTGGTCTATGGCAATGTTTCGTTGGATCAGGTTGCGGGGCCAAGTGAGATTTGCGTTGTTGCAGACGATACCGCCAATCCTGCTTGGGTGGCCGCCGATCTGCTTTCACAAATTGAGCATGGCACGGGTAAGGAAAAGGCTCTCCTGACAACTGACAGCATGGCTTTGGCAGAGGCTGTCGATGCGGAGGTCCTGAAGCAGCTTGAGATCTGTTCTCGTCGCGACCGTATGGCACCGATGGTTGAGAATGGCGGGCTTCTGATTGTCGTCACGCCGACTATCGAGGAGGCTGCCGATTTGGCGTCTGATTTTGCTCCAGAGCATCTTGAGGTTTTAACCGAGGACCCCAATTCGTTGCTTCCGCACCTTAAGGCTGCAGGCGCAATTTTTGTCGGACCTTGGGCTCCGGAGCCGGCCGGTGATTTTGCAGCAGGCCCAAGCCATGTTCTTCCTACGGGTGGTGCCGCGGCAAAATTCTCGGGGCTTACTGTAGAGGACTTCCGCCGCCGTACTTCCATAATTGAGTACACCAAGGAGGATTTGGAGGAGGCAATGCCTGTAATAGAAACCTTCGGAGCGATTGAGGGGCTTGATGCGCACACCCGTTCCGCGACAATCAGAATGGGGCGCCTTTAAGATGGCTACAGTCGATTTTTCAAAAGAAGCCGACGAGGAGAAGGTCTATCCGGCGGTTCATCACTTTAAGATTATCGTGGATATCGCTCTTTTTAACGAGGATATTCTTAATCGCGAATTGGCGGCTTATGATTTGCGCTCGCCATTGGTGCGCGGGCGTGCTTCATCGGGGGGCAAGTATGTCACATACGAGGTTTCAGTCAACTTTGAAACACGCATGTGGCATCATCAGTTTGATGGTGCGGTTAAAGCCATCCCCGGGGTAAAGATACTTCTTTAATAGACTAAGAGCGGAGGGTGGCACAAATGAGAGAATTACGGCATTTTGTTTTAGCGGCATTATTGCTGTCAGGCTGTGTTACGGCGCGAATAGATTATAGCGTCGGTAATGTTCGGCCTGTAAGTTCTCAATTCGCGTCATCCACAGTGTCGGTCTCGCGCTTTCAGGATATGCGCTACGAAGACAAGCGCTCGGTATCAACCCATGCGACAAGATTGGGAGCTTTTAACAAGGGGACTCAATTTACTGCTGATATGAAAGGCTTTGACGAGGTTTTTGCGAAGGTTAAGCCTACAGCGGACGATAGTTTCTATGTCGCTCCCGATCGTCTCTACTGGAAGCCTGACGGACCGTTGCCTGATATGCGCGTTAAGCTGGCGGAGCATCTGTATAAAGCGCGCGTCTTTCGTGCGGCATATGTAAACGATTCCAAAAGAGATTACAGCCTTGATGTGAGGGTGAATAGATTTCTTTCTCTCAAGGAGCGCCATCCCTTTGCCGACGGCTTAGGGTTTCTTGGGATTTCATCATTGTTTTCGGGCAATGAAATAATCTCGGCAAAGGTTGAATGGTCTCTCGTCGAAACAAAGACCGGTGCAGTCGTTAAGAGCGGAATCGTTGATTTGAGCCAAGTGGAGCGGCATAATAACTTCCGCGCTCGCTTTAAGCCATTCAAGATGAATAACGCCGCCGCCCGCCTTGTCTTTGATGAGATTGTAAAAGAGCTTACAAGGTAGGTCTTTTCGTCGGCTTTGTCAAAAGGTTTGTGGCCCGCCAGATTTTTTTAGCATGGAACGGTGGAAAGAAAGATTAAAAAGGTCAATCTCAGATGCAAGTGTCATTGCAAATGAATTGGGATTGAATGCAGAGGAAATCGAGAGAGTCTCCAAGACTTTTCCTTTGCGATTGACTTCTCGCATATTGTCTATTATCAAGGCGACAGGCGGTGCTAAAGGCCCGATTGGGAGACAGTTCATTCCGACACTGGAGGAGTTTAGAGAGTCAAGCGATTTATTGACCGACCCGTTGGGCGAAGACCCCCATTCTCCTTGCCCGAATGTCGTTCAGCGGTATCCCGATAGATGTATGCTTTATGTTTCGGGGGCCTGCGCCGCATATTGTCGGTTTTGTACTCGCAAACGGAGGGTCGGCTGCTGCTCGTCAATTGATGACGGCGAGCTGGAAGAGGCCTTTAGGTTTATTGAAACGAATACCGCTATACGCGATGTTTTAGTTTCAGGCGGCGACCCATTGTTGCTTGATGATGATAGGCTGGATGCCATATTGACGAGACTAAGAGCGGTTCCTCATGTCGAGATTATACGGATAGGCTCTCGCGTTCCGTTTTCGTTGCCTGAACGAATAACAAAGAAACTTTGCCGAATATTGCGAAGGCACAATCCTCTTTACCTAAATCTCCATTTTAACCATCCTGCCGAGTTGGACGAGCCTGCAAGGCGTGCAGTCGGGAGATTGGCTGATGCGGGACTTTCTCTTGGTTCGCAAACCGTTTTGTTGCGTGGTGTAAATGACAACTCAGAGACGATGCGCACCTTGATGCATGAGCTCTTGAAAGTTAGGATTAGACCCTATTATCTCTTTCAGTGCGACCTTGTCCGCGGAACAGAGCATTTCCGCACACCTATCTCGACAGGCATAGACATCATCCGCTCATTGCAGGGATTTACTTCGGGAATGGCTGTTCCCCATTTTGCCGTTGATACTCCGGGAGGAGTCGGAAAGGTGCCCTTTGTGCCAAATTATGTAGAGGGCAGGGACGGCAAGGTTGTCCATTTGCGGGTTTATGATGGAAAGACGGTAGATTACCCTGATAATTAGTCGCCACGGAGTGAGAAGTATGGCAGGTACAAAAAAACAATCGCAGCGCAGGCAAGACGAGTTTTTTATTCGAAGGGCAATTGAGCTTGCGTGGGAATCGGCAGGGCATACGCGGCCAAATCCGCCAGTGGGGGCAGTAGTTGTCAAAGATGGCGTTATCATAGGTGAAGGACGCCATAAGAAATGCGGGACAGATCATGCAGAGGCGGCGGCCCTAAAGGCTTGCACAGAATCTCCTCGCGGTGCCACGATTTATGTGACCCTTGAGCCGTGCTCAAAGCCTGGAAGAGTCGGGGCTTGCTGCGACGCTATTAAGGCTGCGGGCATTTCGCGCGTTGTCTGGGCCTGTCGCGATCCAAATCCCGTAAATCGCGGACGAGCGGCACGCGTTTTGCGTAAAGCAGCCATAGAAACGCAGGGCGGCCTTTTAGAAGATGAGGCATATCCGCTTATTCAAGCCTTTTCAAAGCATGTAACAACAGGCTTGCCCTTTGTGACGGTAAAACTCGCAATGTCGCTTGATGGTAAAATATGTGACAATTTTGGCAAGGCGGCTTGGATATCTTCAGTTGAGGCGCGCAAAGAAACGGGCAAGCTAAGGGAGATTGTCGATGTTGTCATGGTTGGTGCAGAAACTGTCCGCAAAGATAATCCATCCCTGCTTTGCCACACAAAACGAAATGACGATCTCTGGCGTGCGATTGTTTCCCGTTCTGGGCGATTGCCAAAGGATGCCCAAGTCTTTACCGACGACGCAAGGGATCGCACCCTTGTCTTTGCATCCCCCAAGGAAGCGCTTCAAGAGCTCGGGCGGCGTGGCTTTATGCATGTCTTGTGTGAAGGCGGCTTAGAGCTGGCGCGCCATTTGGCATCGGAGGGACTTGTTGATGAATGGCTCACGGTCTTGGCTCCGATCGTTATTGGGGGAGAGCCGATTCAAGAGGCAAAACATTTCGAGTTCGGGAGCCCGTTCACCAAAGGACCCGATATTTTGGTATACTCAAAAAAACGGACCGTTTATTAAACAAGGGAACATTATGAAAAAGCCTTTTTTGTATAACATCGTGCCGGTTATCGGCGATAATACAGACTTTGCGATATCTGAAATTTTGAGGCAGCATGAGGAAGTTGGTCTTACAAAGTTTCTCGTTATGCTTAGCTGCCATCCTCAGACAACTCCAGCAAGGGATTTGATTCCGAGCCATTGCAGAAAGTTTGCGGCTGTCCGAGACGGTGTGGCGGGAAAAGGCATTGAGCTCGGCGTTCTTATCCAGAGCCTCCAAGGAATGGGCTGGAATGGTAAAGTATCTCTTACAGGGGAAAGATGGCAGCACACCGTCAAGTCTGATGGTAACGAAACACCCCGAATGTGCATCCTTGACCCTGAGTTCAGGGCTTACGGGCTGGAATGTATACGCGCCATCGTCTCAGAGGGAGCGGAGTTTCTTCTCATCGATGACGACTTTGCCGTTTGGGACGGTGAATGCTTCTGCCCATACCATTTGAAGAAACTCAATGAAGCGTTGAACACCAGTTACTCTCAAGTGGACTTCAATGAGCTTCTCAAAGAAAAGCCGATTTCAGATCCTTTCAGGCAGAGGGTTTTTAAGGTGCTTTTAGGGCTTGCAGTCGATTATGCCAAAGAGATACGCGGAGTAATCGATTCAATCAATCCCAAACTTCGTTGCGGATATTGCGTCCAGTACGGTTCCGACCAGGAGGCAGATGCAATAGTTCACGCTTTTGCCGGCAATACCGAGCCCATCTTGCGCGTCCACGATGATATGTACGGAGACCCTCCGACCGATTGCTTCCCGATTTCCTTTATTATGGCGAATCGCGTGAAACATTTAGTTAACGGAGTGAATGACCTGTTGGATGAATCCGATACCTTCCCGCATAACTATATGAGCGTTTCGGCGGCAACATTTCATTCGCACATCACAATGGCTCTTCTTAGCGGCTTTAGCGGTTGCAAGCTTTGGACAAGCGAATATGAAAAGGCAGTCCACACAGGCTCGCAGGCGCGCTATGAAAAGAAACTCCGCGATTACAGAGGATACTACGAGGCTATATGTGACCTTGCGCCGCAGATTTCATGGCAGGGAATTTCAGCCCCAGCCTTTACAGGTGCAATTCCGTCAGGGTCATATTATGGCAATTGGGATGCTCCTATTGAATCCGTGTATGGCTTACCCTTCAGATGCGAGAAGTTAGATGCAGGAGGCATCACGGCATTATGCGGTTGTGACGCTGAGCTTATGACCGACGAGCAGTTATGCACATTGCTGGCGCATGATGTCGTTGTCGATTCCTTGGCCGCCCGCATTATTTCAGAACGCGGTCTTGCGTGTCATATGGGCATTAGTGCCGACACTGGTGACAAAGACTTCTTCTTCTCGGTTGAGCGTACCGCTGACGGAAAACTATCATCCGGCTATATGTGGGATGATTCAACATCGCGTTTAACCGTAATCGATGATAAAACCAAAGTTCTTTCTTGGTTTTGTAAAGGAGCCAAGAGGGCATTCCCTGCCGCAACCTTATTCCGCAATTCATCAGGAGGAAATATCCTAGTTTTAGGCTGGTCGCTTGAATTGGTCTATCATAAGATGTATCGCCCTGCGCGTCGTGAGATACTCTTAGCATTGCTCGATTCTTTAGCAGGTTCACCGCTTGAAATGGTATTGGAAAATGGAGAGAAATCTCTTGTGCGCCACGGCATCACTCCGGATGGTAAAGAAATTCTTTCGGTAACACCCCTTGGCTTTGATGTCCTGGACGAGCTTCCGTTAAGACTTTTCCGCACACCGGTCGCCATCGAGAAAATGCTTCCGGACGGCACATGGGCAAAAGCGGAGTTTCACCGCGAGAACGGCTCCTTGCTGAATGTCTCTGTGCCAGTAGTCTGTTATGAGCCGATTTTGCTGAAGTTTACCTTTTGATATTTTTTAATCTGTGCTAGAATAAGAAAATGAAGACACAACTGAAAGACATCGAAATGTTCATGCTCGACATGGACGGCACCATCTATCTGGGCAACAATCTCTTCGATTGCACAAAACCATTTTTGCAGACGCTGCGTGACCAAGGCAAAAGATTTATCTTTTTGACCAACAACTCGTCAAAAAACAGAATGGCTTATGTGGCCAAACTCGCCAAGATGGGAATTGAGGTCGTTCCCGATGATGTTTTTACTTCAGGCGAGGCGACTACAATTTACATGAAAAAGAATTTCCCGGGAGCGAAGGTCTGCGTAATGGGAATGCCGACACTTGAAGATGAATTCCGTGAGGCCGGCTTTATATTGGAGAACGACCATCCCGATTGTCTCGTCCTCGGCTTTGATCAGGCCTTTGACTATGCGAAGATGACGCGGCTCTGCGACCATGTAAGGGCTGGCGTGCCGTATATCGCGACCCATCCCGACTTCAACTGCCCCGTAGAAAACGGCTTTATTCCAGACATCGGTGCGGTCATCGCCTATGTGAAGGCTTCCACCGGCCGCGAGCCCGATAAGGTTGTCGGCAAACCCCATGTGGGAATTGCCGAGGCGGTTATGGAAAAATACGGCGTCAAAGCCGATAAGCTCGCAATGGTAGGAGACCGCCTTTACACCGATATCGCCCTTGGCGCCGAGGCTGGTATCACATCAATTCTCGTATATTCAGGAGAAACCTCTCCCGATGATTACGAAAAGTCGCCGATAAATGCCGACTACTGCTTCAAGGATCTTTCCGGCATACGGGAAGAACTGATGAAATAGCCGGCTCTTCAGCTAGAAGCCAAAAGCAATCACTCACTTTCTCAAGTGAGCCTCACCGGAGATTATCTCCTTGATAGAGCCCTCCTTCGTCTGCAGCAGGAGGGCTCCGTTTTTAGCAATTCCTACGGCTTTACCTGAAATCGGCTCTCCGATAAGCTCAATCGCAAGCTCCCTGCCGATTAAAGCATCGCGGGCTGATATCCTTTCATGTATAGCGGCAAAACCTCCCTCAAGCCAAGAAGCGTAGACTGCCTCAAAAGATTTTAATATCGAGTGAAGGACCTCATCGATTTCAAATCTCTTTCCTGCCGCGTCAATAAGAGAAGTCGCAATATTTGCGATTTCTTGAGGCATCTCATCGGTCGTAAGATTAACATTTACGCCGATTCCGATAATTATATGGCTTAGTCCGGACATGTCCGCATTCATTTCGCAGAGGATTCCCGAGAGCTTGCGGTTTTCAAGCAAAATGTCATTTGGCCATTTTATCAAGAGCGGCATATCAGGTAGATAAGGCTGAAGAGCCTCCGCTACGGCAAGACCCGCAACAAGAGGGAGCGTAATGGCCTCTTCGGGCTTGACCGGAGGACGAAGCAGTATAGAGAAGTAAAGCCCTGCCTCCGGGCGCGAAATCCATGTACGCCCCTGTCTGCCGCGCCCCGCGCTTTGCGTTACAGCGCGAACGACAGAACCCTCAGGCGCTCCCTTTGCGGCCTCGCGTGAAAGATATGTATTGGTGCTATCGACAGAAGCAAGTGTTGTTATCTTCCAGTTCATAATTGTTCAGATTCCGACTTCGTCATCGTTTTTGTCAAATCGTCAATAATTTAAGAATAGCATAAACGGCAGGTGCAGAAGAGAATAATTTTCACGAAAAGTATTTTTTCAAAAATGATGTTTGACAAATTTTCTTTTTTTTAATACTATAGTATAGTTTCGTTTTGGCCCGTAAGTCGGGCAGGCAGAACCACGGAAGCATTGGGCAGGCATATCGTCCAGTGGCCGTACAGTTCGGTTCAGTGGGTGTTATGTCTGTTTAACGGCTGAAAGGGCAACAATTAAGAAGCCCGTGTAGCTCAGTTGGTAGAGCGCGTCCTTGGTAAGGACGAGGTCATCGGTCCGACTCCGATCATGGGCTCCAACTCAACCACTAACAATTGGGAAGCGAAAGTTCCCCAGGAGAAATAAGAAATGGCTAAAGAAGAATTTGTCCGCTCCAAGCCGCACCTTAACGTCGGTACAATCGGACACGTTGACCACGGTAAGACAACTCTTACCGCTGCTATCACACACGTTCAGGCTCTCAAGGGCCTCGCAACGGAAGTTTCCTACGATCAGGTTGCTAAGGCTTCTGAATCTGCAGGCCGCCGTGACGCTACCAAGATTGTTACAATCGCTACTTCACATGTTGAATACAGCACCGAGAACCGTCACTACGCTCACGTTGACTGCCCCGGCCACGCTGACTTCGTTAAGAACATGATTACCGGTGCTGCTCAGATGGACGGCGCAATCGTCGTTGTTTCTGCAGCTGACGGTCCTATGCCACAGACCCGCGAGCACATCCTTCTCGCTCGTCAGGTCGGCGTTCCTGCCATCGTCGTCTTCTTGAACAAGGTTGACCTCGTTGACGATCCCGAGCTTCTTGACCTCGTTGAGATGGAAATCCGCGAGCTCCTCAGCAAGTATGAGTTCCCTGGCGATGACATCCCCGTCATCCGCGGTTGCGCTCTTCCTGCAACCCACGCCACCTCAGCTGACGACGAGGCTTGCAAGTGCATCGGCGAGCTCATGGACGCTCTCGACACCTACATTCCTGAGCCAGCTCGTCTTCTCGACCAGGCATTCATGATGCCTATTGAAGATGTCTTCTCAATCGAAGGTCGTGGTACCGTTGTTACCGGCCGTGTCGAGCGTGGTGTTATCAAGGTCAACGATCCCGTCGAAATCGTCGGTATCCACCAGACCGCTTCCACCGTCGTCACCGGCGTTGAAATGTTCCGCAAGCTTCTCGATCAGGGTCAGGCTGGCGACAACATCGGCTGCCTCCTCCGTGGTACCAAGAAGGAAGAGGTTCAGCGCGGTCAGGTCCTCGCTAAGCCCGGTTCAATCACTCCTCACTCTGAGTTCCAGGGCCAGGTCTATGTCCTCTCCAAGGACGAAGGTGGCCGTCATACCCCATTCTTCAAGGGTTATCGTCCTCAGTTCTACATCCGTACAACTGACGTTACCGGTGACATCACCCTTCCTGAGGGTATGGAAATGGTCATGCCTGGCGACAATGTCTCCATCGGCGTCAAGCTCATCCAGCCTGTTGCTATGGAAGAGAAGATGCGCTTTGCTATCCGCGAAGGCGGCCGCACAGTCGGCGCCGGCACGGTCTCGAAGATCATCGCCTAAGCAGTTAGCCTGCTAAAAATAAGGCGGGGTGCAAAAGCACCTCGCCTTTTTTTATATATCAGAATTGGCAGACAACAAGATATTTGGTATAATTCATAGAATACTTTTCCTCTGTAATTTTTGAATAAGGTTGTTATGCAATTTAAATGTCCCCATTGCGAGTCGATTTTAGCATCTGACGATGTGACTATAGGGATGGATATAAAATGTCCCGAATGCAAGCGAAACTTTGTTGTAGAGCCATATGTGAGAACTCCCAAACTCACGGTAATTTCTTCTCCATCGTCTAATGACCATAAAAACGGAGAATTTGTCGATGTTATTCACGAAAAGGTAATATCGCATTTTGGGATTGAAAAATTAAAAGGCTTCAGCTTGAAAGAACTCTTTTCGGAGGCCTTCTCCAAGCATTCGAGAGAAGAGGTAGAGGAAAGTTTCTCCATGGGAACAAAGAAATCTACTCCCGATATTTTGGAGATTGACGCCTCATGGCCAAAACCATGGCTTTTCATGCGGATGCTTATAGCCTCATTAGTCCTTTATTTTCTCTTTTGGGTTGGCTACAATTCCTTTCAAAATCCCAATCTTATTCCGGGATGGATTTTGATTGGTTCATTTGCCGTTCCGATTTCTGTTCTCGTTTTATTCATTGAGATGAATATAAGGCGGAATGTATCAATATATATGATTGCCAGGCTAGTTTTTTTAGGCGGTGTTCTCTCGTTACTTTTTTCCCTGGTTTCATTTAATTTTTTTGATAATGGGTGGTGGGGAGCCTCAAGCGCAGGGCCGATTGAAGAGACAGGAAAGATCTTGGCTATGCTTGCTGTAGCCAGATCTGCACAATATAGATACAAACTTAATGGACTGCTGATAGGTGCTTCTGTAGGGGTTGGCTTTGCAGCCTTTGAGACTGCAGGTTATGCGCTTCGTTTTCTTGCATCGGATGGTATTGATACAATGGAAGAGGTTCTAATTATGAGAGGATTTCTTTCCCCGTTAGCGCATATTGTTTGGTCTGCTATTGCAGGCTTTGCCATGTGGCGTACAATTAAGGGGCGCAATTTCCACTGGCGAATGCTCGTTGATGTCGATTTTATAAGGCTATTGCTTATACCTGTCATTCTGCATATGCTTTGGAATACACCCATCTCACTTCCTTTTTTTGCTAAGGAAATCATACTTGGCGTCATAAGCTGGTTTATCTGCTTCTCGCTTATACAAGAGGGAATCAGGGAAATTCAAATAGAGCAGGAAGAAGAGCGCATAAGGCGTGGTGTAGCGGAAAAAAACGAAATAGGGGAGTAAGGCTGATATGCGTAATGTTAGATTTAAGTGTCCTCATTGCGGACAACTCTTCGACGGTTCATCCGACGATATCGGTATAACCGCCGATTGTCCATTGTGCCATAAGCCTTTTAAGCTTGAAGAAACCGGTGAAATAGTATTCAAGCTTCCAACTCCGATTTTATGGTACTTTGGTGCATTTCAGAAGTATTTCAAATTTAGCGGTAGGGCTAGAAGGCGCGAATATTGGTGGTTTGCGTTTTTCCACTTCCTCGCATCTACTATTATTGGTGCAATTGACGGTATCTGCGAATGCGATTTTGTGCTACTCGGCTTGTATACATTGGCCGCATTATTTCCTTTGCTTACTGTTCAGGTTAGGCGATTGCACGACACAAATAAAAGCGGGTGGTGGGTTCTTTTGCATTCCATACCCGTTTTAAATTTGGCGCTCGTTGTATGGCTTTGCACAGATAGCGATAATGGCAATAACAGATTCGGGTGTAATCCAAAGGGATTTTGACGATGTCAGATAATTTCGGTAATGACAGTAATCGGAAAATTCCCAATCTTCGCATTGTAAAGGTTGAAGAGCCGTCTTCCGCTCCGAATATAACGATAAAAACGATTCGGCGCGGTGGTGCTGAAGGTTCAACGCCGCGATGGCTGCCTTGGACGATAGCGGCTTTATCTTTAGTTTTAGCATTGCTCTCTATTGTGGCTCTCATCCAAAAGGATTCGTCCCCAGCGGTAAGTAAAGCTGCTCCGGCGGTAGAAGATCGCGAAGTTTTAGACAATGCTGATGACATTGAATCTTCACCGTCAGTGCATACCGAAGGTTCACGCTCATATATAAAGAAGTTTATTGATGGTAAGGATAATTGCTGCATTGTTGCAATAACTAAACGCAATGGAGATGTTGCCGTCGCAAATGACAATGACTGGGCAGTTTCGTCTTGCCCCGATGGATTAAAGAATGCCTTGCAAAGAGTATCAGATGAAGATAAGACCATTATTGATGTATGTCTTACCGAAAGTGGAAATTGGATAGTTGTTTACGATTTTTGGGAGGCGTCATGGCGTGGCATTCCGTACGATTTAGAAGTTAAAATTCGCGAATTCCATAGCAACTGCGAAGAGATTTATTCAGTTTCATTTAATGACGCAGGGGATTGGATAATCGTTACAGAGGATCATTATTCATCCTCAAATACCTATTTACAATCATGGTTGCGTGACGGCTCCAATCTTTACGGACGGCTACTCTCCGCGGTAGTTTCCGAAGATGCTGCAGTCGCGGTTTTTGAAACCGGATACCGCTTTTACGGTAATGTGCCACAAGATCTAAAGCAAGAATTGCAAAACACCGATGTTGATGTGCGTATCATCAAGATTGCGGGTAATGCGTGGTTCTTCGCCGATGAAGATGGGCGCGGTAAATACTCTCTTTAAGTTGGAGACTACTGTTTTTTCCGGCATCCGTCAATTTGGATATTCTGCCCTGAAATGTAAGAAGCTCGGTCACTCGCTAAAAAGCATATGAGCTCGGCATTCTCCCTGTCGGTTCCAGTCCTGCCCATAAAACTGAGAATTGACTGTTCAGAATAGTCGATATCCTTGTGGTCAGAAGGACTTACACTGCCAGGGGACACGCAATTGACCAGAACACCCTTATCTGAAACTTCCTTGGCAAGTGCCCGCGTCATTGCTATCACAGCCCCCTTAGAGGCAGAGTAGTGCACCATATTGGCATTCCCGTAGACGCCGGCAACCGATGCGACATTGATAATTCTGCCGTAGCCATTTTGCACCATGCCCTCCAACACCGCCTTTGTACAATAGACTACTCCCATGACATTTACATTAAAAAATTGCATCCATTTACTTGTCGGAATCTTCAAAAATTCACCACCATCACGCCAAAGAGCGGCATTATTTATGAGTATGTCTACTTTGCCAAAGCAGGAAATCGCATCTTTAATGACAGAATTGACTTGTTCCTCATTAGAGACATCGCATGTATAAGCTTTAACTTTACCAATGCTTCCTTTTAGCTCCTCGCAAAGCTCTTGAAGCTTTTCTTCATTGACATCGAGCAGCGCCAAATCTGCGCCGCGCTCTGCTAACAAAATTGCCGTAGCTCTTCCAATCCCGACCGACGCTCCTGTAATTAGAGCTGCTTTCCCTTCAAATTCCATTTCAAACCTCCAATAGTGAAAGGATAGCATTGTAATTACATCAAGTCAAGATTCGTGCGTCAAGTGTCGGACTATTCCTGTTGACATCATTCAACCTAAATTCGGCAGTTGTAGGCTAATAATCACCATTTGAGTCAATAGCTTTAAGTCTGGCAAGTTTAATTGCCCGTCCACACAAGATTCCTAGAAGTCTTATGTCTTAAGCCCGAAGTCTCACAAGTCTAATGTCTCGCATCTAATGTCAATTTTGCTACTGGGAGAAGATGAGATTGGTAGGTGAGGAGTTTCGCCGCGTGAAAAAACTGTCAAACTCGCAAACTATCAAACTGATTCTACTTGCAAACTTTGCTTCAACTATGGGAAGTTATTGAGTCA
>JAZUMF010000058.1:0-9569 GCA_045603485.1 Kiritimatiellia bacterium
ATGTGTGCCATACTGCTAAAATAAAGAACCCCTAGGAGCAATGCCCAGGGGTCTTGGTTTATGATTTGAAAACAAGGTTAAATTTTAGGCAACCTTGCGCTTTAGGCCAACTGCTGCGAGACCGAGGGCAAGAAGAGCAACTGTTGTTGGTTCAGGAACTGCTGTAGCAGGTGTCCACTTACCAACAGATGTTGCAAGTAGAGTTGTAGCTCCACTAGCACCGCCTGCAGTCATTTCAATCGCAGACTTGGTGGCAATGTACATTGAGCCATAGTCAGGGGATGTGTAGTCATAAACTACAAGCATCCAATCCTTATCACCGACTTCATAATCCTTACTGCTAGACCACTGAGCAATACCGCCATTATTCGATGCGATTGCGCCAGATGATGATGTTGAAGCAATCGTTCCAGCCTTGTAAGCATTGTAGATAGATTCAGCAGTATCATACTTAGCATATTCTGCCTCAGTTACGAGGAAGTAGTAGGCTTGAACAGCACCAGCCTTTGCACGCTGAGCAGTCTCAGAAGATGCATACCATGTGCCGTCAGCTGCACTAGCATGCATCATATTACCTGAAGCCCACTTAACAGTCGTCGCCTGTGTGATAACAGCAGTTAAAACAACTGCGGTAATAGTAAGAATCTTTTTCATTTATGAGTTCTCCTTAAAGTTATAGTTATTCAACGATTGGGTTCTTAACGACAATTGCAGCACCTTCGGTTGCAGGAACAAAAACAAAGCCTTCTCCAGCCCTAAGATCGATATCGTTCATGCGATATGTTTCCGAGAAGTCCCAATCGCCCCATGCATCAAGAGTGTACCAACCGACTTCGGCGCCTTCGGCCTCGGCTTCTGTAGCATTAAGGTATGAGAGTTCATATTTTTGCTTACCATCTGTACCGAAGATACGAATGACATCGCCTCCGCCTACAAAGGTATCGTTTGCTCTTAATTGCGAAATTTTTATATCCACTGGGCTTGTATTGCCAGTCCAAAGTAGAGCACCCTTACTAGCAGTAATGGGCTTATCTGCTTGATGAACTTCACCAGAGTAGGTGATTGTTGCGCCTTCTGTTGTCGGAACAAAGACTAGACCAGTACCATAAGGCAATGCAAGATCGTTCATGCGATATGTTTCAGAGAAGTCCCAATCGCCCCATGCATCAAGAGTGTACCAACCGACTTCGGCGCCTTCATTCTCAGCTTCTGTAGCGTTGAGGTATGAAAGTTCATATTTTTGCTTACCATCTGTACCGAAGATACGAATGACATCGCCTCCGCCTACAAAAGTATCGTTTGCACCAATTTCAGCAACTGTTGCAGACGAGCCGTCAGTTCCGACTGCCTTAAATGTTGGGACAGTCCAAAGAAGAGAACCCTTTGCGCCAGTGTACTCAATATAACCGACAATGTTTGCGCTCTTGACTTCGCCCTGGGCAATTCCAGCAGCTACTGCGAGAGCAGAAAATACTGTAACTAACTTATATCTAGTTTTATTTCTCCATTTTTAAGGAAGAGTGGAAGAGGAATAAGAGGCTGGATTAAAAGTCAAGTAGGGGATGGATTAAAAGTCAGGTAGATGATAGGTGAATTGTGTATAGAATATTGAAAAACTAGGAATAAAGGTTGTTTTAGATGAGGATTAAAGGAGGGATGCAGTTTTATAGTTTGAAAACAACTAGTAAAAACAACTTTTTTCGCGGCAAAACTTTGCAGTGTTCTAAAGTTGGAGAGTGCTTACCCGCCAAAAACGGAACAATGGAAAGTTTCATTCCTTTCTTCACCTTCACCTAACTTAAAACCACCCGATTTGAAATAGGTAACATTTCAAGTTGAGGCGTTAAAGTTAAGTTAAGGGGGGTGGTTTGCTAATTTTTCAATAAAATACCCCTGATAACTGATGAAATTTGCATTTGGGAATCCTTCATACCAAGTCGTAGCCTCCTGCAATAAAATCTATCAAATTCACATGCTTGACCCCATCTCGTTTCTGAAGCAATGTATCTAAAGTGAAAAGATATCTGTGATAATGATCTTTTGTTGCAGAAAGTGCTCGGTATTCACGCTCTTCAGTATTTCTATCTGCGATTGTCATAGCTACTTGAATGTAAAAATATTCATTCTGCTTTCTTGCGATGAAATCGCATTCCAAAGAGCCTATTTGCCCCACACTCATTGTGTACCCATGACTCGATAGATAATTGTATACAACATTCTCCAATACGGGCCCGTAGTTTATCCGACCATCCACATTCCGAGCGAAATATATTCCTGTATCGGCAAGATAATATTTACTCTCACCCATGAGCGACCGTTTGCTCTTCATATCAAAGCGAGGACACTTATACAAAATTCGAGCAGAATTCAGAACATCGATATAACGGTTCAATGTTTCTTTTTTTATCGGTAGATGCAAGGCGGAACGAAAGTAATTTTCAAGCGTTTGAAGATTAATGCGAGAACCGAAATTATTTACAAGGTATGTCACCACCTTGTCAAAAACAATACGATTCCTGATTTTGCATCGTGCATAAATATCTTTGTCAAAAACTTGGCCGACAATATCGCTAATGTATTTAACCTTTGCGTCAGTATCAGAAAACTCAAGTACCTTAGGAAATCCGCCACAGGTAAGGTATTCATCAAATTCCGTCCTATTGTCACCGATTATCAATCCCATAAATCGTTTCATGTAAAGAAACTCATCAAATGAAAGAGTATGCATATCGACTTGCACATAGCGTCCAGTCAATTTTGTTGCAAGTTCTCCACTCAACAGATAGGAATTTGAGCCTGTAATGAATATGGAACAATTTCCTTCTTCTCTGTATGCATTTATTACCGGCTCAAAATCCTTTACATTTTGTATTTCATCAATGAAGATATACTTGAATTTGTCATCGATAAGTTCAGCATCAATCGCTTTTTCCAAGGCATCAGGTGTAACTATGTTTTTATATCCATGTTTATCGAGATTCAAAAAGACGATGTCTTTTTCGGCGACCCCATTTCTTTTGAGTTCTAGCGCTACGCTTTGCATAAGACAACTTTTTCCGCAACGGCGGATGCCGGTAATTACCTTAATCAAATCCGAATTATAAAACGGACGCAATTGCTTTAGATAAAATTCTCTTGGGTATATCTTCATGATTTTTCACCTCCAACGCCCTTCATTATATCAAGTATAAGGCGTTAAAAGCAAGTTAAGGGGGGTGATTTGCTAATTTTTCAATAAAATACCACTGATAACTGCTGAAATTTGCAATTGGGAAATGTCGAGAATGATTTTAGGTGAATGAGGGAGAAGTTGAAATGGAAACAACCAAAACAACTAGTAAAAACAACTTTTTTCGCGGCAAAACTTTGCAGCGTTCTAAAGTTGGAGAGTGCTTACCCGGCAAAAACGGAACAATGGAAAGTTTCATTCCTTTCTTCACCTAACTTAAAACCACCCGAAGTAGGTAATATTTCCATCCTCTTTTCTCAACAATGTAATCTCGTCAATTTAGATAATTCTGTCTCAAGTTATGGCTACGCCAACTGTCACATCAAAAAATCGCCAACTGTCACATCAAAAATTCGCCAACTGTCACATTATCATTGAATTATATCCCATTAGAGGCACAAAGTGCCAGCCTCTTACACTTTCCCACGCTGTGCCTCGTTGCCTTCGTGACTTTGTGTTAAAAATAAAATGAGATTACGGTGCGGAACAATTTTGAAGTGGAATATCAAGTGAAAAAGGGAGATGGTAGGAGTTTTAACGCAGAGAGGCAAAGGCGCAGAGAAGCAGAGATTTTGTGTTCGTAGTATTAGGGAAGGTTATTCGGCGGCTTGGAGTTTGAGCGTTTGAGGAATGAAGAGTGGTATGGCGCGATGTGATTTGACATATCTGATTGGTGTGTGTATAATATTCGTAATATTGGAGGTTATTATGAAAATTCGTTTTTGTTTGATGGCGGTTGTCGGTTTGGCTTTTTTGTCGACTGTCTTTGCGAGTGTTACTAATGTCTATTATGTCGATCCTGTGAATAATCCTAATATTGTGGCTGTTGTCGCTGCTGCTGCACCTTCTTCTACTGTTTATGTTGCGAGGGGGAAATATACGATTACTTCTACAATAGCTCCTCCAAATGGTGTCAGGATTATCGGTGAAACGGGTAATTTTAATGATGTGGTTATTGATGGCCAAAACAAATGTCGCGTTATAACTGCAAACAGCGGAAAGAATTATATTAGCGGCCTTACGATTATGCGCGGGAAGATGACGGGCTCAAATAGCACTCGGCAAAATGGCTGTGGTATTCACTTGTCGGGTGGCGGTACTGTGACGAATTGCCGTATTACGGCTTGCACTAGTGGCGATTATGTGAACGGTGTCGGTTTATATCTTAACTCTTCGTATGCTTTTGATACGATAATCGACTCATGCACGAATAGTCCAAGTTCCAGCAAGGAACAGGCTCAACGGACTAAGGGCTATGCCGTCTGTGTTGTGGGAGCAAGCAGAATGGAGCGTTGTAGGGTCGTTAAGAATAGAATGACATACGGGAGAAATGCCTCTAATTACTGGGGGGGAGCGTTGGCTATCGCAAATAATGAGAAGGAGGAATATTCTAATTCTTGTATTGTCAGGAATTGCGAAATATCGAATAATGTTTATGAGAATTATACGAGAAGCGGAACTGCGACTCAGTTTGGCGCAATTGGCGTTTCTGTAAGTGCAGGTATTTTGGAGAATTGCACGATTGTGAGTAATATTGTGAAGTCTAGTGCATCAACAGATGGTGCTTGCGGTGTTGTTGGTTATCATTCGGCTAAGGGTACTATTAGGAACTGTCTTATTGCAGATAACTTTTACAATGGTAATCTTAAGAATTATTCAACAGTGAGTACTTATGGGGGTGGAGATAATTATCATAAACGATTTGTTTACTGTCTTACATATCCTGCGAATTCACATTTACCTTCGTCGACTATTATCAGCAATGTACCTAAGTATCGGTATACCGGTAGCGGAAAAATAAAGCTTGAAAGGGATTCCCCATGCGTTAATGCAGGGCTGATGCAAAGCTGGATGACGGGCGCAAGGGATCTTTACGGAAAGGACCGTGTCCGATACGACAAGGTTGATATCGGAGCTGTCGAGTGGATGCCGAGCGGTTTTACTCTTATGTTGAAATAATCGGACTTAGGCGGTCTTGTCCAGTAGATAAAAAAAGCCCGTGCGCTGCGTGCGCACGGGCTTTTTCGTTGTCTATTTTTCAAAGACATTTGGCGTTACGAGTACTATGTCGCGCCAATCGACGAATTCGGATTCCAGATTTTCGAGCTTTATTCTGACTCCTGCTTGAAGTTTGTGTTTGCCTAATGGTATGAGCTGCCAAGGGAGTTCTCCGATTGAGGCAGAGAAGCATTCGGTGGCAATTGGCGTTTCAACTTTATTTTTGTCGACTGTGCAGATGGTGAATTGCGCCGCGTTGAAGACGAGTGGTTTTTTGACTGAGGCGCGCGCTCGGGCAAAGATGTAATATTCTCCATCTTTGAAGTTTTTGGGCGGTATGTCGAATGTGGCGGTGTTGGTTGACGCTATGCGGAAATACTTATAGTTGTCGAAGTTTGAGCGAACTATCGTAGCTTTATTGTTTGCGCGAATGGAGCGGTAGTCGAAATAGAGGGATTCTTCACCGTTGGGGAAGCTGACGGTTTTTTCGAGCAAATCGGGTTGGACGAAGGTGAAGCGGCGTACATCGGTGTTGCCGACCGGATTTACGAATCCTGCCATGACCCATACGAGTGAGCCTGTGGTCAGGTCGAATTTGCCGAGGGAGGCAAGCTTCCAGGAGTAGTCGCCTTTTTGGCGTTCGACGCGCATACTTCCCGTTTCTTCTTGATTCTTTTTAATTTGCAATCCATTATATATTGGAACATTGTAGATGCCGAAATAGGCGGCGGCGGGGTCATCTTTGACTCGTGCGTCTACACGCATTTCGGCAAAGCAGTAGTATGGGCGGTTTGTTACGCCGCCATGGACTTCCCAGCCGATGCAGTCGGTTGAGGTGTCCATGAAGGTGCGCGTGACATTCAGGCGTTTTTCAGGAATAAAGCGGGCAAACTCAAAGCCGGACTGGTCTTTTTCAAGTGTGACGGTTGAGCCGTTTTTGTTGAATTCTTTGGCTGTGACTGAGAAGGAGGGCTTTTCGTAGGTGGGCGCTGCCGTTGGGACGGGGGCGTATTTGTTGAATTCTTTGCAGAATGAGAGTGGGTCACCTCTTTCTGCCCACCATGACCAGTAGTAGGAGCCCGAGTCGCCCCAGCGGCGGAGGAGTTCGTGGCGGAGCTCTTCGCGTGTGGGCATTACGAAGCGGCGCGGTTTTGGCACGGCCAGAACATCATTGTAGCGGAAGAGCATGAGCTCAAGTGCAGAGCAGGGGAAGCGGTGACCCATGATGCGGCGCAATGGATCGCGGCTGATTTTTTTCTCCACTTCTTTTGAGAGGAGATAGTAGGTGAGCACATCGGCATCGGTGAGCAGGTGGCGTGAGCCGCGTATGTAGCAACCTTGCCATACCCAGCGTTGACGGTCGCGGCAGTGGGTCGCGAATTCGAAGAAGCGGCGCACATCCGGCGCGGCGCGGCCGTAGACATTTTCGATGTAGTTTGAGCTTAATACTTGAGCATCGAGGGTGGGGTCCCATTGGAGGCGGTTGATTATGTAGACATTGTGTTGTCCAAGTGGTGTGTTTGGGGTTAGGGGAAGTTGCGCGAAGCCGCCTTTGAATTTGTGCGTTGCGTAGAATTTGTAGGCTTCGTCAATGATGTCCCAGTTGGGGAAGAAGGCTATGTAGTCGCTGAAGTTTGCGTAGTATTCCCAATAGTAGAATGTGTCGGAGGCCTTTTGCCAGGCTTCTATGTTGGGTGTGAAGCGTTCGCATGAGGTGATTGGGCGGCCATGATTGCGCCAGAGCTGGGCATATGCGATTCCAACATTTGGGTCGCACTTAATCCCGCCTGTTGGGGGATTGACGGTGCTCATGTAGGCGAGTATTAGGAATTTGACTTTTGGCCATTTTTTGCCTAGGCGGCGAGCAACTTGGTTTGCGAAGTGTATGTATAGTGTGGTTGGTGCTTTACTTGGGTCGGAAGCTATCATTTTTTCGCATGAGGGGCAGCGGCAGTATGTGGGGGTGTCGGCTGGGGAGAGTGAAATTGATGTCATCCAAGGGTTTTTATTCAGGTATTCTTCAATTTCTTTGCAGACGACATCGACCGTTTTTGGATTGGTGGGGCAGATTGCCCATGCGCTGCGGTTTGTGCGGGGTGGATCCCACTGGGCATAGCATTCAAGATACTTGTTGTAGTTGTCGTTTTTCTTTGCATTGAGCCAGCGACTGCCGAATGAGTGGCTGAATTCTATATGGAAACGATGGCAGCCAAGGGTGTCAAGCCATTTCTGGTCACTTATGTTTGAGCAGGCATTGGCGCGCATTTTGAGGCAGTCGTCGATTGAGCCATAGACTTGGGTTGAGAGGTTGCGCCATTCCATAAATGGGGCTTGGGTTTTTTCGTAGCCGACTTCTACCATGAGGTTTGTGGAGGAGGGGATGGTTTCGATTTCGCGATTCCAGAAGCCGCAGCCGAGGGTTTCGAGGAAATCAAAGACTGCATAGGCTGGGCCACGGGGACCTTCGCCTGTGATTTCCATTAGGTTTTTATTTGAGACTTTGATGGAGATTTCATCGAGCTTTCCTTCGTAGGGGAAGCCGACTTTAATTGTGTTGAATCCCTTTACCTTTTTTGTTGTAACGGGTAAATTTGCCCCTGTGATTTTATTGAGGTATTTTGCGAGCTGCCCTGCTGCATATTGGGCGCTTTTTGGCGCATCTTGAGGGATGACGATGGCTGCTTTGGCAAAGCCTTTGTCGGCAATTACAAATTGCGGTTTATCGGCCTTTGCGATGGCGCATTGGGCTATTAGCAATGCGGAGAGTGCTAGAATTGTAAGCTTGGTTTTCATTGTTTGAATAATCTCCTTGTTAAGAGTCGTGGTTAATAGAATAGCATATTTCGTGCCAAAATTAAACGATGAATTACAGAACGCCCTTATTCCGAAAATCTAGGATAAGCTATCCCATTTGCCAATAAATAAAAAACGCCGCATTCCCTACTTGAGGGACAGGCCCAACACTATACTCACATCCTTTTGCAATCAACTCCCCCCAAATGCTACATATTCTCACCCAAGGGACAGACCCAACATAAGCCACATATCGCAAATTTGCTCACATACCCAATCAAGGGACAGTCCTCATCTCTCACCACCGTTTTTTTTATTACATTTTTCGCATGAGGGACAGGCCCGATGCTATGCCAATGCCACATTTGCTTTACTCGACTCTATTTTTGCTGTCTAAATTACCCAAAGAGGCATATTGGGAGTGGTGTTTTTCGCTGAAATAGCCTTGTTTTGTCCGTTATTGCACATATGGAGACAATAACCACCTATGTCGCCAAGAAATTGGCGACATTGAGATTGGTAAGATTAGCAATTTTTAGGGATTTTCTTTAAGCTTTGAAGGTTATCGGCGACTTTTTGAGGTCTCTTGCCGAGCAAAGTCTTAGGCCATTCCAGTCTTTGCATAAGCCTATGCCTCTTGCGCCTGTTTTTCGCTTTGGATTAAAGAGGCTACGATGCTTTTCAAACTCTTCGTTGACGAAGTCTTTAGAGCCTATGATGGTTCCATGGGTGAAGTGGCGTATTTTGCAGCGAAGTATTACCGATAACGGTAACTCGCCTTTTTCATCAATTACTTCTTGTACCTTTTCTGGCTCTATTGCATCGGAGCCGCGTACATAGAGTTTTAGACGATATTCTTTCGCCAAATCTGCAAAGGATGTGTCTTTAGCGGTTTTGTCATACATCTTTGCTATGCCTTCCATTGCTTTGCTGTCGCCTTTCAGCGCATTGGCAAAGCCTGCCCATTTGTAGTCTTTGGGGTCATCTACTATGCCTGCGCGTACGGGATTTAGATCGATGTAGGCTGAAATTGAGGAGAGGGTTTCTGAGGTGCCTTCTACTAGTGTGCTACGGAAGCGGCCTTCCCACATTGTGCCTTGCTTGTAGTCGTGTCTTGCGCGGTACCAGGCTGAGTAGCGTTGCTTTAGGCACTGCATAAAGGGTGTTATATCTCCCATGCGGCGAATGAAGGCTCCCTGCTCTTCTTCGACAATATCTGGGCGGTTTTGCTTCTTTAGCTCATACCAGCGACTTTTGAGGTCAGCTGCGTGGAGTCTTCCATAGAGTGCGGATATGCGTTTTAGTAATAGTGCCTCTGTTGGTTTAGATGGCTCCGGTACATGAACGAGGAGATGGAAGTGGTTGTCCATTACGCAATAGTTGAGCACATCTATTCCGCTGAAATAGTCTATTGTACGCATCATCTTGACGAACATGTCTTTATCTGTATCCCCCAGCAAAAACTGACTGAAGATACATCTGCTTACTATATGGTAGTAGCTTTCGCCTATATTCTTGACTCTTGGTTTTCTCATTGTTGTCTCCTTGT
>JAZUMF010000059.1:0-6836 GCA_045603485.1 Kiritimatiellia bacterium
TTGCCGTCTAGCAGGTAGTTCTTTAAGGCACATCTGCTTACGATGTGATAGTAGCTCTCACCTTCACTCTTGATTCGTGGCTTACGCATAGATACCTCCATGGAAAAATGGGACGGAAGAATAGCGACTGTCCCTCTTTGGGAAAAGTATATCAAAAAACGAGATTTTTTACAAAACTTGATTTCACTATCAATAAAAACTATAATGTTAGGTAGGTTTTTAGAATGAACTAAACTAGAGGTGATTCCATTATGAAAATTTTTACATACGGCTTTTTGTCCTTTCTATTTTTGACTTCTTTTTTGTTTATCGGTTGCGGTAGTGATAATCTTGTAAAGAAGGGTGAAGACGCCCTCGCTAACGCTGATTACGAGGCTGCTGCCAAGTACTTCAAAAAGGCTACCAAAAAGAATCCGTCGGCTATTCCTCTTTTTTATAATCTCGGTTCGGCAGCTATGCGAGCGGGCGATAAGGCTGAAGCTATTGCCGCATTCCGCGAGGTACTGCGCTTTATCCCCGGCGACTCAAGCGCAATGGAGTCTTTGGCTGCCGTTTTGCGTGACGAGGGCTCGATTGACAACTTGAAGGAATCACATGAGCTTTTATCTCAGGTTGTAGCGCTTGCAGATATATCTCCTTTTGAGAAATCACGCGCGCTCACCTCTCTTGCATTGACGGATATGGCGTTTCATAGATCTGATTTAGCACTTGCCCACCTTTTGACCGCTATGGCAATAACTCCTAATTATGCCCCGGCCGTCTATAATCTTGCAAAACTTTATGCGGATGAGCTTAAGCAATATCCGCTTGCTAATACTACAATGCTAAAATTCCAAGCTATGGATTCATCAGATTCTTCTATGCTTGAAAAGGCTAATGACTTTATTACAGCCAATAAAACAGCTGTTGCGGCTGCCGCCCAAAAGCCTTATGTTCTTTCAAACGAAGCGAACAATCTCCTTTCTAATGCAATCAACGAGTACAATAAGAAGAACTACCAAAAATCAGTCGATTTATTTAACAAAACGCTTGAAATAGCACCACGCTCTTTCGAAGCCGCTTTTTACAAGGCTAATGCGCTTTATTGTATGAATAAAATGCATGATTCTCTTAACGCTTATGCACTTGCTGCGGATATCGACACTACAAAGCTCGAAGCGGTCAGCATGCTTGCTCATGTCAACTATTCACTCGGCAACACAAAGGAGGCTATTCGTATTCTCACGACGATAGCTATTCCAAAATGGCCGACCGACGCTAATTCAATCCGCATTGCCACCTATGCCTTCGCTAAGGAAAACCGTTATTATGAGGCCGTTGTTTACGGTGACTTGCTGATAGCTACGCTTAAAAACGCTCAGTTGCCCACTGCCGATTTTGAAACATGGCTAAACTCGATAAAGAAGTCAATGATAACTACATTCAGACCGTAATTCTATGTTATCAACTATTGCAGCAATATCAGGAATTTCCAACGCAAATCTAGTGGATATTTTTGCGATTGTCGTTTTGGCGATTTGCACTATTTGGGATGCAATTCGCGGAATTTCAACGACCATCGGCACCGTTGCATCTCTTGTAGCATCCTTTAAGCTTGCTTTTATGGTTTGCCCTTGGATACAATCGGCATTGGTTAAAAACACAAACGGGACTACGATGTCTACATTGCTCCCTGTCGCCGTCGCTATAATCCTTTTGGTTGTCATCTTTATCATACTTCGATATCTGCTTACCAAATTTGTTCAGGTTGTAGTTCAAAAGCCAATTGATAACATTCTGGGAGCCCTCGCCGGTTTAATTAAGGGAGCCTTGGTCTTATTTTTGATTTTTGCCATTCTTAAGCTTGTACTTGGCGGCAGCTACAGCTCTTCAGCTTTTTCAAAATCACAAACGGGCAGTCAGTTATATCCGATTTTGGAAAAGGCGATTTCGACTTCCTACCGTATTGGCGTATCCAAGTAGGAGTAAAACCATGCCAATGCTTTCTGATCAAATCCTTGAAGAGATTAAAATGAGGACTGACATTGTCGACCTCATTTCGCAGCGTGTGCCGCTTAAACGCGCCGGCGGAGACTTTAAGGCTTGCTGCCCTTTTCATAATGAGCACACTCCGTCTTTTATTGTCTCCCCTTCAAGAAGGTCATTTCATTGCTTCGGATGCGGGGCGCAAGGTGATGTTTTTAAGTTTTTGATGCTTTCTGAAGGCTTGACCTTCCCTGAATCTGTCAAGGCCCTTGCTGAACGGTGCGGCGTTGAAATCGAGCTGACGCACGACCCGATGGCGGCAAAGCGTAAAACGCTTATAAAGATCCACAATGAGGTCGCAGGCTTTTTCCAGCGTTGCCTTTCAACTATAAAGGAGGCCGCTCCTGCCAGAGCCTATCTTGAGAAGAGAGGGCTTGACGCCGAGACTATTGAAAAGTTTCGCATCGGCTATGCTCCGATTGGCAACACTGTCTTACCCAAATGGGCTGAAAAAAACGGTTTTGATATAAATGACATTGTTGAGGCCGGTCTTTTGTCACCTCCCCGTCAGGGCTATAAGGAAGACGCTTATTACAATAAATTCCGCGGGAGATTGATGTTTCCCATATGCGATCATTCTGGGCAGGTCATAGCTTTCTCCGGGCGCATACTCACGGAGGATAAGCACGCGCCAAAGTATTACAACAGTCCCGAAACATCAATCTTCCGCAAGAGCAGAGTGCTTTACGGTCTATGCTTCGCTAAGAAAAATATAACAAAAAACAAAAACCACGAGGTGCTTGTTTGCGAGGGGCAGATAGATGTAATTCGTTGCCATTCATACGGCTTCGGTACGGCTGTCGCATCTCAAGGCACGGCCTTTACCGAGGAACATGTAGCTCTCCTAAAACCATATGCTGACAGTGCCTTACTTGTTTTTGACGGTGATTCGGCGGGTCTTAAAGCCGCAACGCGCACAGGCAGACTATTCCTTGCGGCCGGCATGCCGGTAAGAGTTGCGATGCTTCCTCCAGGTGAAGACCCTGACTCTTTCCTTCGTTCTAAAGGCGGAGAAGCCTTTCAAAAGCTCTTGGATAATCCGATGTCGCTTGCGGCATTCCAAATCAAAGCCACCAAGGAAAACTCAGACAATCCTACATCAATCGACACCTTGGCTCGTATTACCGATGAATTGTTTGAAACATTTGCCGCATGCTCAAAGGAGATTCTGCGTTCATACCTTTTGCAGGAATCTGCCGAATTGCTCGGCATTCCATTGGCTGCGATGACATCGGACTTTGAGGCGCACATGCAGGATCAGGAAAAGAGGCGCATTTGGCAAGAGCGGCTTAAAAATGGAGATGTAATATCTAATCAAGCCATTTCATCACAAAGCGAAAGCGCTGACAATCAGACTGACAGCTTGAAAAAGGAATTGGAGCCTGCCTCTGCGATAGAGCCGAAAAGTTCAGTTGTTTCACAACCCAAGCGTCGCAGATTCGTTGAATCTGCCGCATTGGGAATTGCTGAATATCTCGTCAAGACCAGTGCAACTTCCACCGAAGAAAGCGAAAAGGCAATTGATTTCATTGAGAAATGGGTTCCTATGCCGATTCTCTTTGACGGACCTGAAAAAGCGATAATTGAAGCCACCCTTCAAGACCGTAAGGATCGCGGCAACAGGCTCTCTCAGCTTGAGGCGGACGGAGACGAAAACATACGCAATTTGATAGAATATCTGGTATGCCGAAAATCACCGATTCTGGCATCAGAACAGGAACCTCTGGAATTTATCAAGGATTTAATTTCACATCTTTGGATAGACTACTTCACAATTACACGAGACAACACCGACCCATCTTCAACGGATGGTCAAAACAGCAGATTGCTTCTTTCAAGTGCGATAAGAAAATTAAAATCGAGCACTACATGGGAGCAGCGCGCTGAGATTCTCCAACCATTATTATAAAGGAACGAACCATGTTTGATTTTTCGCGTACAGGTTATGACATCGGAACAATTTTCGGCGTGCCGATCAGATTAGACATATCGCTGATTATCCTGGCGGCGTTTTACATCATTCGCGCCGGACTCATCAACGGGCTTCTGATAACAGTAGCGCTTGTCGCTGCCATTCTCGTCCATGAGCTTGGCCATGCCATAGCAATGAAGGCCTTTAACTGTCGAGTGCGGGATATTACAATCATGTTCTTCGGTGGTGCGGCGACAACCTACAATATGCCAAAAGCGCCTTGGAAAGATGCCGTGATTTCACTGGCCGGTCCTGTCGCTGGATTGGTGCTTTGGGCGATAATACCATTCATTGTTCAGCTGATTCCAATAAAAATCGTTGCTCTTCTGCTTGCCCAGATTGCCTTTATAAGCGGCTGGCTCTCGCTCTTTAATTTAATTCCCGCCTACCCGCTTGACGGCGGTCATGTTTTGAGGGCTATCCTGACAATTTTCAAGGGCAGAATTGAGGGAACGCGCATCTCATGCAAGGTTGCATACGCCATCGCCGCGTTGATGGGCATATACGGGCTGCTTCATCTGGATGCCTTTATGATTATAATTGCCTTCTTCATATGGTCGTCTGCCCGCTCCGAGCTTGCGGCGCTCTCCCATTTCCAGACCTATGATGACGACGATGACGATGTGATAATCTCACCGCCGCCATATGGAGGCGATCGTGACTATACAAAGCTCAACAGAAAGAGATAATGGCCATGAACGGATTGAAATCTAATCTGATGATGATTTTCGTCGCACTTTTAGTCCTAATAGCCCTGATTTACGCGAAACGAGAATTAAACAAGGCAATAGAAGAAAACACGACTTCATCATCTCAAAACTCAGCCACTGCGATAGAATAAAAAATGGCCACTCCACTCAGAAGCTATACTCTGAAGCTTACCCCTGAGCAGGCTGAAAAGCTTGCCAACCTTTTGAATAGCGGCAACTACATTAAGACTGCCGTACCATATACTACTATTGCCGTCAAAGCTGAAAACTTCATTGCCAATCTCTACACTAGCGGCAAAGTTCTGATTCAGGGAGCTGGCACAGAAGAATTCGTAAAATTCGTACTTGAGCCGCAAATTACGGGAGAAGCACTCCTCGGCAACGAGGAGGCTGTCAATCCTGAAGCCTTTACTCCTCACATGGGAATTGACGAAAGCGGTAAGGGCGACTATTTCGGCCCTCTGGTCGCTTGCTCTGTATATACCGACCCGACACTTTCAAAAAGAATGATGGATATCGGCGCCAAAGACTGCAAAGCCCTCTCCGACAAACAGGTGCTTTCTATCGGAGAAAAACTGCGGGAACTGCTGGGGCCGAACCGGTACAAGCTAGTGGCGATAGGACCTGAAGCCTATAACAGGATGTACAGCAAAAACAGTAATGTAAATCGCATCCTGTCATGGGCGCATGCAAGAGCAATCGAAAATCTGCTCGAAAGCATTCCTTCCTGTCCCAGAGCGGTCGCCGACCAATTTGGAGCCGAATGGCTGATTAAATCTGCCTTAATGGAAAAAGGCCGCAGCATAATTTTAGAGCAGCACCACAAGGCCGAATCAGACATTGCCGTTGCGGCTGCTTCAGTTATTGCCCGCGAACAATTTCTACTCCATTTGGCAAAATTATCCCAGACATGCGGCATACAACTCCCCAAAGGAGCCTCTCAGGCTGTCATCGATGCGGCAAAAAGCTATGTAGCGAAACATGGTCAGGACGCTCTTGGTAAGGTTGCCAAACTTCATTTTAAAACTACACAAAGCATACTTCAACAAAACCTTCTTTAAGAAAGTGACATCATGAACAAATTTCAATTCGCAATCAACGGAGAACCAAATGCCGTCATCGTATTACCGGACAATCCGACCAAGATTGAGGAAACGGCAGCCAGAGAGCTTAATTGGGATATTAAGCAGATATCAGGCGCTCATTTGGCAATTGTAAAAGAAGCAGAAGCTCAAAATGAGCCAATGGCTAAAATCTATATTGGAGCCACAAAGGCGGCAAGCGACGCCGCTATCGATTTGTCGGATTTGGCGGAAGACACGACAATCGTGAAGACGGCAAACGGCAATCTCTTCCTTACAGGTCACAATGCCAGAGGCCCTCTGTATGCCGTTTACACACTCCTTGAGGATATCATCGGAGTTCGCTGGTGGACCCCGACCGAAAGCAACTATCCAATTGATATGAACCTCGCGATTCCCCCTCAGGATATCACGCACACACCCAAGATTCGTTTCAGAGAAGTCTTTTATCGCGACAATCACGACCCCAAGCATCGCTCACGGTTAAAGATGAACTTCTTTACACCCTTCGAGTTTCTATATGAAACTAAACATCCGATGCCTTCTGAATATGGCACAGAGCACTGCCTTTGCACATATTATCATTCTTTAGGTAGTCTGATTCCCGCCGACAAATACTTCGACGCTCACCCCGAATGGTTCTCACTTGTCGACGGCAAGCGCATCCCGAACGGGCAATACTGCTTGACCAACAAGGAATTAGAAGCCGAAGTAATCAAAAACGCAATTGAACGCATCAGGCAAAATCCAGATTGCGACATGCTCCACATAGGACAGTGCGACAATCTCAAGCGCTGCCAATGCCCCGAATGCCTGGCTCTTGAAAAGGAAGAAGGCGACAGACCGTCAGGCCCGATGATTCACTTTGTGAACCATATTGCTGAAGCCATAGAAAAGGAATTTCCCCATATCTTCGTCGACACATTCGCCTACACCTACACAAGGCAGGCTCCAAAAAAAGTCAGACCCAGACACAATGTCACAATAAGACTTTGCGACATTGAATGCGACTTTGGGCGTTCATTGGAAAAAAGCCCATTCAATACA
>JAZUMF010000060.1:0-5480 GCA_045603485.1 Kiritimatiellia bacterium
GCAAGCTTCCTGACATTCAAATAATACGATTTCTTATCCATAACCAAACCTCACTAAAAACCAATCACAAAGACAAATATACCACACCAAAAAATATAACGCAACAACAAAATGAGATTACGGTGCGGAACAAAATCGCAATCCAAATTCAACATTGAAATTCATCTACTTTGACTACATTGAAATATCATATATATCGTTGCAATAAATGATATTATGACAATGCTTATATTTTGAAGTCCCGAAGTATAATTTCAGAGCAATTATTTACTTGTTATCAGCAAAATTATGCAAAATGAGATTACGGTGCGGAACAAAATTAAAATGAGGGTGGTATTGATGGTTGTCTAGGGGGCTGATTGGGAAATGGATGCTATGCCATGCAAAATGAGATTACGATGCGGAATAAATTTGAAGTGGAATATCTAGTGAAAAAGGTGGGAACTAAAAGTTTTAACGCAGAGAGGCAAAGGCGCAGAGAGCCAGAGATTTTCTGATAATAGCAGAGATTTTCTGATAATAATAGTATTGGGGACTTGATGGCTATTCGGTGGTTTGGTGGTCATGAAATGAGATTATGGTGCGGAACAAAATCGCAATCCAAATTCAACATTGAAAATTACTTAGTTTGACTATATTGAAAATATCGTATATATCGTTGCGATAAATGATATTAAGACAATTTCTATATTTTGAAGTCCAGAAGTATTATTTCGAAGCAATGATTTACTTGTTGTCAGCAAAATTATGCAGAATGAGATTACGGTGCGGAATAAAAGTTGGGATGAAAATTGTGGTGAGGGGGAGTGTCAAATGTAATAGGAGGCTGTTAAAAGGATGTTGCAAGTTTTGTTCTTAAATGAGATAATATCGTTGAAGATTTCAAACAAGGAGAATGAGTAACAAGAGAATTTTGAGGTGAATTGACAATACTAGTCGCATTTTTGCGGCAGTTGTAACGACGAAGGAGATAGCAGAGAAAGCCTGGCATGTTCGACGGCGGCAAAGTTGAAGAAGATGACGGCGAGCGATTCGGCGTGAAGATGAAGCGTCTTACAGGGGAATTGACGGAGCTTTTTGGAGAGTCGGCTAAGTTTGAGGCGGAGATCAGGAAGAATCTCAAGGCGATAGGGTATGAGGTGTAGAATGGTAGGGCGCGACCGGAATGGTGGTTTTTAAATCGTGTGGATGGGTGTTGAGATGAGTGAGGAATTAGAAGAGTATCTTCGGGCGAAGGATCCCGAAAAGGCGGAGCTTGCCGGGCTTTGGCGGACGGCCATCGGCTTGCAGAAAGTCGATGGACTTACACCTTCTGCGTATCTCGTTGAAACTGCGCGGAGAAATATCGAGGGTGAAATTACAATCGCCGAGGCGGGGAAGATCATTGGCGAATATTACAAATCGAAGGCTGTTCGCGCCGAAGCCGAAAAGACGCGCACCGATGAAGCGGATATCGTCTCGCAGCGCATTACTGAGATTCTGGCGGAGCCGACTTTTTCGTTCTCTCCCGAAGAACTCATATCAATTCATAAGCGGCTTTTTGATGGCATTTATAAACATGCCGGGAAAATTCGCGACTACAACATCACGAAGAATGAATGGGTCTTGAAAGGTGAGACGGTGCAATATGCGAGCTCATATCGTCTTATTGAGACTTTGGCGTATGATTTCGGAGAAGAAAAAAAGTTTTCTTATTCCAATTTATCAATGGATGAGGTTGTTGGCCATCTTTGCAGGTTTATAGCCGGGATATGGCAGATTCATCCTTTCGGAGAGGGAAATACACGGACGACCTCCATATTCACCATAAAGTATCTGCGGTCGTTGGGCTTTGAAGCAGACAATAAGGTTTTTGCCGAGAATTCATTTTATTTTCGCAATGCATTGGTGAGGGCAAATTATTCGAATATTCCGAAGAAGATTGAAGAGACGACAGAGTTCCTTGAATCCTTCTTCCGCAATCTAATCTTCGGAGAAAAGAATGAACTTAAAAGCCGATATCTTATTTTAGGCGGTTTGGATGAGACCCCTGCAAGTAGTCTGATAACCCCTATAAGTAGTAAAAACACCCCTACAAGTAGTTGTCTTCGCCTATCTCGTCCGCTTAAAAAGATTTTGGAAGTTCTTGATGGTGAAATGTCGCGTGCGGCGGTGATGAAAGCGATAGGGATAAAGGATCGCGTGACATTCAAGGATTATTATTTATCTCCTGCGTTAAAACTCGGGCTCGTGGAAATGACCCAGCCCAATTCACCGCGCTCGCCCACGCAGAAGTATCGGCTCACGGTGAAAGGGAGAGAGATGGTAGGGCGCGTTATCCTGTGACCGTCGTGAGGTAGGGGGCGTCGCCCCGTGACTGACGAATATTTCCGCGGAGGTGTGAAAAGTGTGAGACATACGAAATATACATATCCAAAGTTTGATATAATTGTTAATAAAGGTGGGATGAATAATGGGAAATGAAAGGCGTCCATATCCGCCATTCTCTCTCTGGTGTGGCGTATTGCTTGCGGATTGGTGTGTTTTATTGCCGATGATGGTCTTAGGGCTTTTATTGTGTATGGCGATTGTTAGCTGTTCGCCTACAACTTTTGCTAATTTTTGGGTGGTAACAATTCCTACAGTATGTGTTCTTGTTGTTTTTTCTACTATGTTACTTTTAGGATGGCGGTATGTGAGATGGTTCTATTTCATTTTTCTAGCTATTATAGTTTTTCTGTCGCTCGTTTTTTCAAAACATTTACTGCATGATTTATTTATTTCTCGCCCACTCTCGAAAGATTCAATTATTCCGTTGTCGCTCGCCGTTACCGGGTTGGTTCTAAGTCCGTGTTCAATTTTTCTTCTTGCTTCTAAAAAGGTGGTTTGTTACTTGAAAGATGTTTCTGAATTTAAACGGAATTGAGAGGACGGATGTACAGGTATCTGCGTGACCGCCGCCAAGCAAGGATTTTAGAAATAAAAAATAACTATCCCCAAAAAGGTTCTTGAGCTTGCCGCATTTAAGCCGTGAATAGCATTCTTCCGTGATGATGCATTCAATGACGACACGCGAGTATCAATGTCTAGCAGATATTCAAGCAGAATTCGTCCAATACGATAGTGAAGTTGATTTAATGAAACTTGCTTTTGGTGTTATAATATCATGCGTCAATAACACTGGAGGATAGATATGAAGCGAAAAATCTACAATAAACTCTTAGAGAATAATTTTTGTAGTTTTTAGGTTAAGTTTTTTTGTGCCTTTTGCGAAGTACACGAAATTGGGAAGGACTGTCCCCAGAAAAGTTAGTAAATAGGTAATAGGTAATAGGTAATAATGAAGATAAATTGCAGCTTGGTTCTTAAAGGTTATTAGGTGGCAAGTTTGACAGTAAAGACAGTTTGCGAGTTTTACAGTTTTGAAATTGAGAAGGCCTGTCCCCTTAAAAAGTTCTTTCACAAGAAAATGACAAACTCCGCACTTCTTACCTTTTACCTCTTACTTCTTACTTCTTACTTCTTACCTTTGTTTAGGTAATAATGAACTGCAAAGGCCAGTCCCCTTAGAAAGTTCTTTCACAAGAAAATGACAAACTCCGCACTTCTTACCTTTGTTTAGGTAATAATGAAGATAAATTGCAGCTTGGTTCTTAAAGGTTATGAGTGTGCATTTTTTTATGCTTGCGCTTGTTGGGGCGCGTGAGCATTGCACCCTCTGCGGGAGCAAAATTCAACTGCGTTTTTTTATCGTTAAATTGCGTAAATTAGAGATATGTTACGAATTTAATAAAAAATTTTTTTGTTGTAATATATTGAAATATAATATTTTACGGGGGGGGGGTGACTTTCTTTGCTATTGACAATATTTTATTTTAAGTGTAAATTTATGGTACAGTGTTATTTGGTTTTACAGTCGGGTCTTGTTTATAGCAAAAGGATAAAACTTATGGGACATCAACATTATCTGGCAAAGAGCATTATTCGCCGTGTATTGTGTGTGGCTTCTGTCGTTCTTGCTGCGCTTGGCTCTGCTAATGCAGGGTTTGTTGATTATATACAGGTCGCTTTTTCCAAGCCCGGTAACAATCAGTTGCCGCTCAGTACCGGATGGGAATTCACCACGACCTCTCGCCTTTGGGTTGACTTTGCGCTGACCAGCACTGCGGATTCTATGAAGCAGTATAGGATTGTCCAAGCTCCTGACGGGTATGCGTTAGCGTATGTGAACGGTAGTAAACAGTATGCCTTCAATTGCTCAGATGATGGAGTATGGCAGACTACCAAGAAGTCTATTTCGACTACCCGTTATATTACCGTGATAGACAATGCGCGCAATCTATGGTCGATGACAAATGCGGCTTCCGGGGAGTTGTTTACTTCTGCAACGGTCACTAGCGGCAAGAAGGATTACACTAAGAATGGTGTAATCTATCTTGGCGGTAATAATACTGCAACTGCCGGTGGATGTGTCTATTACGGTTTTAAGGGCTGGGATGGCGACGAGCAGAAAGTCGAGCTGATTCCCTGCGTGATTGATGACAAACCGGGATTTCTGGATTTGATAGGTGGCAACTATTGTTTTCCTGCCTATATTACCGGTTACACCTGGACTGCCGGGCCGGCTCCTGCTGAGGCCGGCGGCACCCTACTGGTCACCGGCACTCCATTAGAGGTAGGTATCTCTACTCCCGCTTACGGTACTTCGTTTATCGCAAAGGGAACTTCTGTCGTATGTTCGGTTCCGCAGACGGTGAATATGTCTGGCACGAACTATACCTGCAAAGGCTACACTCTAATTTCATACGACTTTGATACCGGTAAGCCGACGACCAATTCCTCGACTGCTTCCAGCTTCACATACACGCACTCCGGTTATGCGAAACTTACCTGGGATTGGGAGTTTACCGGAATCGACACACACACCACCACCATCTCTTTAAATGATTCGTCATTGGGAACGATTTCAACTACGGGCGGCACATACAGTGTCGGCGACCTGATTACGGTTACGGCAACGCCTGAGTATTATAGCCGGTTTATCGGTTGGACGGGTAATTTGCCCGCCGGGGTGGATGCTTCGTCACGGCAGATATCCTTCCTTGCTGATACTTCGGATTACACTCTGACGGCGAACTTTGAGCGTTTGAACGAAAGCGTCATCGATGTGGCAGCCATTGCCATAGGAGACAGCGGTGAAGGGTGGACTTTTGACGGGACAAACCTTGTTCTTTCCGCTGAGCGGCAGTATGTAGCCTATGGAACGCGTACACTGATGACTATCCGCGCAGATGCCGATTGTACTCTTGTTGCGTCAAATCTTTCGGTAAGTGCAGTCGGCTTGACGAAGGCTGGGCTCGACTGCAACAACTCCGAGGTTACGCTACTCTTGTGGAGCGACAACAGTTTTAAAAATACCTTCTTGGGCGGTACGAAGTGTGCCGGTATTGCGGCTCTGGCTAATTTAGGAGGTACAATCATCATCTCCAACCTTAACGAAA
>JAZUMF010000061.1:0-6950 GCA_045603485.1 Kiritimatiellia bacterium
ATCGTTTTTATAAAGGATACATTATTAACATTAGGTTAAATAAAAGACTTTCTCGGAATGCGTGTTCCAGGTTTTTTATGTAAACTTGATTTTACGACCTAATTAAAAATTGGCTTTACCCACACTTTTCAAGGAAGAGCCGTTTTTAATTAGGTGTAAATTATAGGTTGTGTTGTTGATAAAACCCTATGGAATATGGGTTTTGTAAAAAGGTCGTTGCTGAAAATATAAGGAAATATTATGTGTCGTCTTTGCCATTCTTTTTTCTTAGTGCTGTGTGCAGTATTTAGCTTTGCTTTTACGGCGTTGCCATTGCGTGCTGATACTGCTATTGATGTTGCCGCACTTGCCATAGGCGATAGTGGTGAGGGCTGGACTTTTGATGGTACAAATCTTGTTCTTTCAACTGAACGGCAGTATGTAGCTTATGGAACGCGTACCTTGATGACTATTCGCGCAGATGCCGATTGCACTCTTGTTGCGTCAAATCTTTCTGTTAGTGCGGTAGGTTTGGCGAAGGCGGGACTTGATTGCAATTTTCATGAGGTGTCGCTGCTGTTGTGGAGTGATGACAGCTTTAAGAATACTTTCCTCGGTGGCACAAAATGCGCTGGCATTTCGGTTTTGGCTGACTCAACTGGTAAAACTGGAGCGACACTTACAATATCAAATTTGAACGAAACTGCGGTGCTTAATGTGACCGGGGGCATTAATTCTGGCAGCAGTGGAGCTGCGGGTATCGGCGGTGGAGACAGGCAGAAGGGCGGCACCATAATAATACGCGGCGGAATTATCACTGCTACTGCAGGAACTCAATCGGGGAACTGCGGTGGCGCAGGTATTGGAGGTGGATACAAGAATGGTGTCATTTCAGTTGTTATTTCAGGTGGAAGGGTTACTGCCACTGGTGCAAAAGAAGGCGCGGGCATTGGAGCCGGGCGCGATGGTTCAAGTGGCTATGTAGAAATTTTAGGGGGAACTGTTACAGCAAAGGGGCATACATGGGGTACTGGCATTGGCGGTGGTTATCTGGGGTCTGGCGGTACTACGGTTATTTCTGGAGGTACAGTGACTGCGTCTTCAGGGGCGAGTGCCGGAATAGGCGGCGGTACTTCGACTATTCGAATATCAGGAGGAACTGTCTCCGCTTCTGGTGGAAATTTTGGTATAGGCGGTACGGGCGGCACTATCGCAATTAGTGGCGGTCGGGTTACGGCAACTGCTGGAACCGCAAATACATCAACCGGAATCGGTGGCACCTCAATTGCTATTTCAATTTCTGGCGGTACAATTAAGGCAACGGGTCAATATCAAGGAATTGGTAGGAATTCTACTGGAAACGCAGGTTCTCTCACAATTACCGGCGGCACGATCACGCAAAATCCTAAGCTTGCTACGCCCGTACCTTTTCCAACGGATGGCTCAAGTCAAGTCTATATGCTTACAATTCCTGGGTTAACCCCAAACGGTCTTGCACAGATTACGGGATTGCCAAACAATTATGGTCTAAAAGATGTCTTTGCCGATGCCAATGGGCAGATTTACATCTATGTGCCGAATGGCTCTGGTAATATAGAAGTAGATGGTATTCCTTACAACTATACGATTAATGGCGCGGCATCAAAGGCTTTTCTTGCTTCTGCGAGATTTAACATTACCATTATTAACGCCAATCCAGATAAGGGCATGCTTAATACAGCTGGAGGAATTTATCAAGGTGGCAAATTAGTAAGCGTTGTCGCTACGCCACACTCAACGGATTCAGTATTTGATAAATGGACCGGCAATCTGCCAGCTGGAGTGAACGCCCGTTCGCCAGAGATATCGTTCTTGACTGGTGAAGGCGATGTTACGCTGACAGCTCACTTTGTTGATCCTATCTATGTGAACGGACGCTCGGTATGCCATGGTAGCGGTGAGGGCTGGACATACGAAAATAATAGGCTGACGCTTTCGTCAGCGGGGCCTTTCGTTATCCATGGAACGAGCACTTATTCGCGTATCTTCGTTGATGCGGACTGTACGATTATTGCTTCGAATCTCTATGTAAGTGCCCAAGAATTAGCAAATCCAGCGCTTGAATGCAATTTCCATGATGTCGCATTGAATTTGTGGAGCGACGCGCCTTACAGAAACGCCTTTTATGGCGGGGCGAATAAGGCGGGAATTTCAGTAGTGTCGACGAATATCGCGCGTGCAGATTGTGGCGCAAGGTTGACCGTTGCAGCACTCAATCCATCTGCCGCACTTTATGTGTCGGGTGGCCCATTTACAAGTGGCAACACTTCAGCATCTGCAGGTATTGGAGGCAGTGTGGGTAAAGATGCCGGGTCAATTGATATTCGTGGCGGAACGATTACGGTTAATGCAGGTACACAGAGCGAGAATGCCGGAGCCGCGGCTATAGGCGGAGGTTATAACAAAAGTTATCATTCTATATCGATATCTGGAGGTATAATCTCTGCCACAGGATCTAAAGAGGGCGCTGCTATCGGTACTGGGCGTAAAGGGGCTAAAGGAGGTGTTATCGCAATTTCTGGCGGAAAGATAACAAGCTCTACTTCCGGCAGTTCATATACAATCGGTGGTGGATATCAGTCATCTGGAGGTACGATTCTAATTTCGGGTGGAACGATTTCAGCTAATGCAGGAATTGGTGCGCCGAGTAGCGGTGCGGTAGTGAAAATCACCGGTGGAACGCTTTGGCAGTCTAAGTTTAATCCGGCTCCGACCGACGGTTCGCAAAAGGTTTACCGCGTGACGACAACTGTGCTTAACGGCAACACGCCAGTTAAGAATGCAAAGGTTTCGGTTAGGGTCTTGCGTAATTATGGTGTAAAGGACATCTATACCGATGCCAATGGCAAGTTGTATTTCTATCTGCCGAATGGTTCGCGACGCTTCCGTGTCAATGATAATCGTTACGAATATACAGTTAATTCAGCGGCTACAACTGCTGCTCAATTTTTTGAGTGGCCGATGATACTATCGCTGGAGTAATTAGAGAATATTTGCAATCTTGACAAATACCATTGTCAAGGCTGTGTATGGCAAGAAATGGTATCGCTTCGGTATTTGACTCTGAACCCAATTAGAGTCCTGGAATGGGATTGGGGTAATGGTGCTGTAATATGATAGCTGGAATCTTCTTTTTTTTGCGAAAGTGCTTTTCCGCAAGGTGATCTATTTTTAGTGTTATGCGAGAGCGATATATCTGCACTTAATATGACTAAAACTCAACCTTTGCGGTAATTTCGTGGACAAAAAGATCATTTTTTTGTATAATATTAGAAATGTCTTAATTGCATATCGTTCCACGATATTGCAACAATTCCAAGAACCCTTCAACTCAATAACCATGGCAAATAAACCATCCACAAAGCCTACTTGCAGAACTACTAATAAGTCAACAGCAAAGGTTGAACAGGCACAACCTGAAAAGAAGTCTTCGTACGCCATTGCAGGTGTTGATATTGATTCCAAGATGGAAGGTATCAAGACCATTAAAAAGATGGTTGCAACAACCAAGACCAAGGGTTCTATTGGCGGCATTGGAAATTTTGGCGGTTTGTTCCAGTCCCCTGGGGCAGATTCTCTTCTCGTCGGTTCTGCTGATGGCGTTGGCACAAAGCTCAAGGTCGCCTGCATTGCTAAAAAGCATAATACCGTCGGTGAAGACCTTGTCAATCACTGCGTAAATGATATTTTGGTGCAGGGTGCGGAGCCTCTCTTTTTCATGGATTATGTCGGAGCATCACAATTCAATGGTCCAGTCTTTACAGAGATTGTAGAGGGGCTCGTCCGTGGTTGCAAGCAGAACGGATGTGCTCTTTTGGGCGGTGAGACCGCAGAGCTTCCTGGTGTTTATCCTCAGGGTGAATATGACCTTGTTGGTACAATCGTCGGTGTTGTTAAAAAGAACAAGATTATCACCGGTGAGAAGATCAAGCCGGGCGATGTTATTATCGGTCTTGCTTCGGGTGGCCTTCAGACCAATGGTTATTCATTAGCTCGTCGCGTTATCTTTGATGTTTGCGGCCTTACCGTCAATGACTATCTCCCTGGTACTCGTACACGCATCGGCGATGCGCTTCTTGCAACGCATCGTAGCTTCCTGAAGCCTGTCAAGGCAGTTATGGAGAAGATGCCTATCAATGGTATGGCTCACATTACTGGCGGTGGCTTTGTTGACAATATACCTCGAGTTCTTCCTGCCCGTTGCCGCGCAGTAATCAACCGTCTCTCTTGGAAGGTTCCTCAAATCTTCCAGTTTATTGAGAAGACAGGCAAGGTTGATCACGACGAGATGTATCGAGTCTTCAATATGGGTATCGGTTTTGTCCTTATTATTGATAAGGCAAAGGCTCAGAAGGCTTTCGATATTCTTAAGGCTGCAAAGGCACAGCCTTCAATCATTGGTTATATTGAGAAGGCGTCTGAAAAGGGTGTTGTTTATCGCGACGAAGAGGTTTAATTCTCAATCGCATAAATACGCTATAATAAAGGCACGAGATTCCCTCGTGCCTTTTTTTATTACTTTTTTGAAAGGTAAGGCCTGTCCCCAGAAAAGTTAGGTAATAGGTAATAGGTAATAATGCAGATAAATTGCAGCTTGGTTCTTAAAGGTTATTAGGTGGCAAGTTTGACAGTAAAGACAGTTTGCGAGTTTTACAGTTTTAATTTGGAAGGCCTGTCCCCTTATAAGGTTCTAATGTTTGAATGTTCGAATGGTTGATTGTTGTATAACTGGTAAACTGTCAAACTGTCCAACTGTAAAACTTGCCGACTTTCCAAGCTCGAGAGAAGTTTGCAAGTAGAGTCAGTTTGACAGTTTGCGAGTTTTACAGTTTTAATTGGGAAGGACTGTCCCCTTAAAAGGTTTTACCGCAAAGAACGCAGAGATTTTGTGATACCGACTATTTATTGTGTTAGTATAGTGAGGTTTTGCTATTATGTCAAGTCTAACAGTCTGGCACTTAAAGTGTAATAACACTGCGTCATTTGCGACATCAAATGATGTCTTGTGTTTTTATATAAAAAAATATTAAACCTTCGTAATATGTTGCAATGTAATAATATATGTAAAAATTTTACGGGGGGGGGGATTTCAAAGCAAAAAATTTGACAATCGTTTTTATAAAGGATAAATTATTAGCATTAGGTTAAATAAAAGACTTTCTCGGAATGCGTGTTCCAGGTTTTTTATGTAAACTTGATTTTACGGCCTAATTAAAAATTGGTTTTACCCACACTTTTTAAGGACGAACCTTTTAGAGGGCTTAAAATATGAATTTAAGAGTAATTACTCTTTGCGCAATTCCATTGCTTATTTCACTTACCGCATTCTCCCAAGAGCGTGTCAGGAGTTTAAGACCTAAGTATACCTCCGAAATGACCGTGGTTGGATATACCGGTGGTGAAACTCTTACCAATTTCCCTGTTGCGGTACGCATATCGCCAAGCAATATCGAGGGCTTCAACTACAACCAGTGCAAAGGACAAAGCGATATCGTATTCTCCGATGCAAACGGAATGACATTGCCACACGAAATTGAGTGCTGGAATACAAATGGAGAATCAGTTGCTTGGGTTTCGCTCCCAACTATGACAACCAATAACCCTACAACTTTCACTATGAACTGGAAGCTTGGCGCCGAACCAGATTCCTGCTCGACTTCCGTTTGGACAAATCCCAAATACCTTGGCGTATGGCACATGAATACGCCATACGATGCTACCCTGTCTGCCAATTATCAAACCAATTCTGTTGGGACATTCCACGCAAAAATGATAGGCGCCTCCCCTTCGATTGTAAACACCGGAAAAATCGGAACCGAGTTAATCAATAAATATGCAAAGGATTCTGTTGGTGATATTCTATCTATTCCTGCGCCATTAACCAATGGGCTTAATCAAGTGGGCTTTGTAATTTCTGGATGGAGTTATTGGCAAGGCTACAATCGCTATGGCGGCACATATATTTTTTACATAAGCACAACTTCTACAGGTTCATACCATTGGCGTCTCCATGTTGCCATCAATAAGATTGCGGCAAAATTTGGAACCGACAACCACATATTCATTGGAGACAATAAAATTAATTCTGGATGGCTCAATTGGGCTGTTAGAGTTAAAAATAGAAAAGTTTACGAATACTTTGTAAATGGAAAATTACTGCTGACAGTTACTGAAGATGCACAGAATATATCCCTGTCTGATGGTATGTTGGTACAAACTGGCGGCACTTCAGGACATTCAGACGAATTGCGCATCCACAACATTGCCGCCTCCGACGATTGGATTAAAGCAGAATACGATTCCGTAAGCAATGCGAAATTCGTCACCGCAGCACCTGCCGTCCGCCGCCCAGTTCCACTTCAATTCATCATACGGTAACTCTCAACTGTTTTTTTTATAAGAAACTTGTATTCCTTTAAGAGCGGTGGTATTGTCGCCAGTTGAGCAACTACATCAGAAATCGGCATTGCAAGCCAAACGCCAAGTATGTGGTTTGTCATAAAGTAAGGCAAAATCCAAACAATTGGAAGCAAGCAGAAGCATTGCCTTAAAAGCGAGAGCATTATCGCCACGCGCGGCTTACCCACCGCCTGGAAATAGGTTGTGGCCGACACATTGACAAAGATTGTCCAAATCATGCAATTTGCAATGCGTATCGCATAAGCCGATGCATTAACGACATCGGGCTCTCTGGCGAAAACACGCGCAAAGGCCTTAGCAAACAATTCCATACCAAGGCATGCAGACTCAATACTTGAATATTTTGTTCATAAGGATTCCAACGGTTTTGGCGAAGGGATAAATAACAAAATTAAAGTGATAAAACGAATGGCATATGGCTTTCATGATTTTGAATACTTTCGCTTGAAGATACTTGCAGCAACTGGTTATTTGAAAGCATTACCTTTCATAAACTAAACTTGATACAACTT
>JAZUMF010000062.1:0-20463 GCA_045603485.1 Kiritimatiellia bacterium
GCGGCGAAACTCCTCAACTCCCAATCTCCTCTTCTCCCAGTAGCAAAATTGACATTATACGCGAGACATTAGACTTGTGAGACTTCGGGCTTAAGACATAAGACTTCTAGGAATCTTGTGTGGACGGTCAATTAAACTTGCTAGACTTAAAGCTATTGTCTCAAATGGTGATTATTAGCCTACAACTGCCGAATTTAGGTTAAATGAAAGTTTTATCGCAGAGGCGCAGAGATTTTGTGATACCGACTATTTCTTGTGTTAGTATAGTGAGGTTTTGTTGTTGTGTCAAGTGTAACAGTCTGACTCTTAAAGTGTATAATAACACTGCGTCATTTGCGATATCAAATGATGTCTTGTGTTTTTATATAAAAAATATTAAACCTTTATAATATGTTGCAATGTAATAATATATGTACAAAATTTGCGGGGGGGGGTAATTTCAAAGCAAAAATTTGACAATCGTTTTTATAAAGTGTAAAGTTGTAATATTAGGTTAAATAAAAGACTTTCTCGGAATGCGTGTTCCAGGTTTTTTATGTAAACTTGATTTTACGACCTAATTAAATTGGTTTTACCCACACTTTTTAAGGAAGAACCGTAAATGAAAATCAGACTTTACACACTTTTGGCATTTTTTATTGCAGCTTCGGTTTTTGCCGGTAATACATATTACGCTTCGCCTACGGGAACTGCCGATGCGGAATGCTCTATTTCCGCACCCGGGACGATTCAAGCGGCAGTCGATAAGGCTACGGCGGGCACTGCCTGGGGAGATGCCGATACTGTTATTCTTCTCCCTGGCGTTTATGATTATACCGACCCTGTCTGGTCTGGCAAATCCTGCGTGAATATTCCCAAGGGAAAGGAATATCTTACGATTCGTTCTCAAGATAACGATCCCGCTTCGGTAATTATTCTCGGCCGCGGTTGGAAATCATATCTCAACCCTGATCAAACCACTAACGAGCCATTTAAGGCTCAAGCCTTTTATATGAAGACTATTGCGATGCTGGAGGGGATTACGATAACGAATTTTTGGCATTCGATGCCTTGTGTTGATTCTAGTTCATGGCCTCGTAAGCTTTATGTCAAGAATTGCGTTTTTACAGGTAATCACAGTTCGCAGGCGGCAGTCGGCCATGGTACGGTCGCTATTGATTGTGCCTTTATCGCCAATACCAATACGGTGGCATATAACGCCAGCGGGTCTATTTATTGTGCCGTTGAAACCCATGTGACAAATTGTCTCTTTGCCAATAATTTCGGCGGCGGCGAGTTAAGGGGAATCTCTGGCAGTCTTGTCGGGAGTACCTTTTTCAATAACTATTCAAGCACAGATGGCGTTCTCAAACCTGCGTCAAATCTATTGGTGGATCGTTGCAATTTTATTTCAAACAACAGCGGTTCTTGCGCGGCAATCCATGCGTCAGACGGTACGATAATCTCAAATTGCAATTTTATAGGCAATATTTCAAGAGAGCGGTATGTCTCTCACAGCGGTAAGTATTACAACTGTCTTTTTGACGGTAATTTTGCATCAGTTGCGTATGCCGGAATAGCAAATGCTTCTGTAGTGAAGGGGTGCACTTTTATCAATAACAAATCGAAAGGGGCTTGCGGTGCACTTAGTGCCAAGAGCGGTATTCCGGTTGTCGATTGCGTCTTTTCAAATAATGTATCTGCCGGGCATAACGCTTCAATCGAGGGGTCGCCTTCTATGGTGACAAATTGCGCCTTTTACTATAACAGCTCCGCCGGCTGCGGCGGAGTTGCCATGTATGGTATTACCGCATACGACTGCATCTTTGTCGGGAACAAATCTGTGACCTACGGCGGAGTTGCATATAGGGGTGGAAAATATGTAAATTGTTATTTTGAAGGTAACAATTCAGGGGAGATAGGCGCTGTTGGAACAGCGGTAATTACAAATTGCACATTTATCGGTAATTTTGCAACTAAATCTGCAGGAGCAGGCGGCGCTTTAGCAAATTGCTCGGTATACGACAGTATCCTCATTGGGAATAGGGCGCCTTCATACGGGGTAATCAGCGATTCCAAGTCTTATCTGCAAAACTGTTTTATCGTCAGTAATGAAACGACGGGAGCAAGGTCGCTTTATCAGGGGTATGCGGTAAATTGCACCTTTGTCGACAATATTGTCGGCGGAGCCGCCGCTATCGATCAAAAGGCGGTGAATTGTATCTTTGCGGGCAATAAGCCTTATGATTTGACTTCTAGTGCAGTTGTCTTTGCGAACTGTATGTACGGAACAAGTTCGGCAGCGGGTGCCATTCTTGAGTCTTGCGTTCAAACGACTGAGCCTTGTTTTAATTTTGGCGCCAATCCAAAGCTGCCTTGGTATGCTCCAGGGCGTCGTTCCCCAGCTCGCGACGCCGGCGTAGAACAACCTTGGTCAATTGGAGCGGTTGATATCGCAGGTAATCCTCGAGTAAACGGAGGTGCCATTGATATCGGCTGCTACGAATACAACAATATGAATATCGCAACTAAACTGTTGGTCAAATAAGTGGAGCGGCTGATCATTGCACCTTAACGCCAAGCGTATGACTTGCTAAAGATGTTGATAAGGTGTACAATTAAGTTGTGGTAACTCTTTTTTTCAATACCAATAAGTAAGAAAACAATCATGAACTCATTACTTGAACAACTTGAAATCGAAGCAACACCAAAGTGTGCTGCACCATTCGATCCTGATTTTCGTCCAGCAGCCCTTTGGGTGCGTGCATATCGCAAGCGTCTTGGTGCTGACCGCCGTAAGGTGACGATTGCACTTCAGCGTCCTGACGGAATGGTCTTCCACCACCTGATGGAGGTTCTTCCCGACACACCTGAAAACGCTGCCGCCAACTATCGCTATGTGGAGCGTACCGTCAAGTATCTGCTTTGGCAGAAGGGTGCCAATACGGTTCTCGTTGCCGGTTGCCCTGAGATTGCCGCTAAGCTTGCGGTAGCATACGCACCGGGCGGTGAGCGTGAATTTGATGCCGATTTTATGGGTCGCTTGGTTTTCCTTGCTCCTTTTGTCGTAAAGGCCGTAGAGGAGTCCGAGATTCCTGCTGCCAACGAGCCTAAGTTCCGTATGGGTAACTGCTGGAAGGGTTGCCGTATCGGCTTTGACCTTGGCGGTAGCGATCGTAAATGCGCCGCTGTCATCGATGGTCAGATTGTCCATACCGAGGAGGTTCCTTGGGCTCCTATCAAGGAGACCGATTGGCACTATCAGCGTGATGGTATCATTGACTCTCTCAAGCGCGCCGCAGCTCATCTTCCCCGTGTCGATGCCATCGGCGGTAGCTCTGCTGGTGTCTATATGAACAACGAGGTCCGTACGGCGTCTCTCTTCCGCGGCATTCCCGCTGATGACTTTGCCGCCCATGTCCGCACGCTTTTCTTGGATATCGCCAAGGAGTGGAATGTTCCTCTCTACTTGATGAACGACGGTGATGTCACCGCTCTTGCAGGTGCTATTCAGCTTAATGACCATCCTGTTTTGGGTATGGCGTTCGGCACTTCTTTGGCTGGCGGATATTGCGGTCCCGACGGTGGCCTTACACCTTGGCTTAACGAGCTCGCTTTCGTTCCTTGCGACTTCCGCACTCCGGGCCCTGGTTGCCCTCAGGACGATTGGTCGCTTGATTATGGCTGTGGTGCCCAGTATCTTTCTCAGCAGGCTGTCGGCCGTCTTGCAGTTGCTGCAGGTGTCGAGTTCGCTCCTGATTGCGATACGCTTCCATTGCGCCTCAAGGAGATGCAGCGCCGTCTTGATGAGGAGAACGATCCTGTCGCCGCTGATATCTTCAAGGCAGTCGGTCGCTTCCTCGGTTATACCGTCGCTTACGCTAACGACTTCTATGTTCTCAAGCGTTTCTTGGCTCTTGGCCGCGTAACCTCTGGCAAGGGTGGCGATATCATCATCGAGGAAAGTACAAATGTCCTCAAGACCGAGTTCCCCGAGCTTGCCGAAAAGGTCAAGATTGAGATGCCAGATGAGACATCCAAGCGTCACGGACAGGCAGTAATTGCCGCAACACTCCCCCCTGATGAGCTTATCAAGGGTTAATTAAGTCTTATCTGATAGAGGCGACCTCCAAATGGGGTCGCCTTTTTTATGAGGTGTAATAATGGCTGAATGTGGTTTTCCTCTAGTCTCTGATTTTGACGATAATGCTCAATGGATTTCGGGGGCAACGCAGCTTGCCGATTCGAACGCGGGCTTTCTTGAGTTTAGGCGTAATGTGATTTTAGGGCGCACCATTTCCGTAAATGAGGGCGTCAGTAAGGCGCGTATTCGCATAGCGGCTCTCGGATTTTATGATTTATATATAAATGGAGCGCGCTTGACTTCGACGGCGATTACGCAGTGGACACCATACAAGCATCGCATCTATGCCGATTCGTTTGATTTGACCGAACTCTTGAATTCTGGTGATAATCGCATTGAAATAGAGCTTGGCAACGGGTGGCGCAATCCTCTTCCAAATAAGCTTTGGAATTGGGTGAACCTTCGCGAATATCTGGCTGTCGGCGAGCCTTGCGTCAAGGTTTGGATAGATATTGTAAATAAGGACGGTAACTGCTGCTCATTTCTTTCTTCGACAGACTGGGAAGCCGCAGAAGGCTCTGTTTTGCGTAACTCCGTTTACATCGGCGAAATCAGGGATATGCGCCTTGATAATGACCGCATTTGGAATAAGGCGCGTATAGTTGAGGGCGCTTCTGGCAAGATTGAAGCACGCGTTGCACCTCCTGTTACAGCGCGTAAAACCCATACTGCGCGTTCTGTCCGTTATCTTTCCAAGGGGCGCTGGCTTGTCGACTTCGGCGAGAATCGCACGGGTGTTGCGCGGGTAAGGCTTCGTGGACTTGCCGCAGGAGAAAAGGTTTCTCTTAGGCAGGGAGAAACCGTTGATGGGGATATCTTGAATACCGACACATCCTGTTGCGGTCGCATGGCGGACCTTGAGCAATGCGATGAGGTTATTTCGGCAGGTCCCCGCGAATTTTACTATTCGCCCCGTATGACTTTCCATGCCTTTAGGTATATGGAGGTTAGTGGTCTTGCCTCAGCCCCGCGCACCGATGACTTTGAGCAAATCGAGGAATCGAGCGCGGTAGAGGAGAACGGCTCCTTCGAGTGCTCGAATGACGACCTTAATGCTATTCACCGTCTTTGCCGCCGCACATTTTTGAATAATATCATGAGCGTTCAAAGCGATTGTCCCGCTCGTGAAAAATTTGGATATGGCGCGGATCTCGCTGCGTCCGGCGAAGCGTTTATCCATCAGTTTGGAATGCTGGAGTTTTATCTAAAGTCGATTCGCGACAACCTTGACGAAGCAAAGGATGACGGCTGTTTTACGGAAACGGCCCCGTTTGTCGGTATTGCCAATAACGGTTTTGGCGGGCGTTCAGGGCCTATCGGCTGGTCAATGGGCGTTCCCGATATTGCCGAGCTGCTCGTCCGTCATTATGGCGCGACGGAGATTATTGGCGAGGTCTACTCTCCGATGGCGCGTTATGCGTCGATGCTTCTTGAGAAACATCCCGACTACCTTCTCCCCACTTGCATAGGCGACCATTTGGCAGTGGAAAAAGTTAAGCCCGCAATTAGCGCAACGGCTCACTTCGTAAGATATTTAGACTATCTTGCAAAGTTCGCAAAACAACTCGGCAAAGACGATGAGGCAACGGCGTGGGAGCATCATGCCGCCAAAGCAAGAGGAGCGTTCCAAAAGGAACATACCCGCGGCGGGCTTGTCGGAGAGGTTGTAACTCAAGGCGGTCAGGTTATGGCGCTTCATTTCGGCCTGCTTGAAAAGCAATTTGAGGACGAGGCCTTTGAGTTGCTCCTTGATGATGTCCGCTCGCATCAATCTTTGACAACTGGATTGCAGTGCACAAAGTATCTGTTGGAGGTCTTGTCGCGCCGTGGCGCATGGGACGAAGTCTTCTCAATCGTTTCGCGTAAAGAGCAGCCTGGTTGGCTCTTTATGGTTTCCTCGGGCGCGACTACGATGTGGGAAACATGGTGCAATCCAACTCCAATCGGCCACTCTCACGACCACCCGATGTATGGCCATGTTGATGCCTGGCTCAAGAAGTATATGCTCGGCGTCAGACTTGCCGATGATGCCGTCGGCGGCGATAAGGTTGTAATTGACCCGCACCCGATGGAGGGCGTAGATTGGGCAAAGGGTTCAATAACCGTAGCCAAGGGAACAATCTCTATAGAATGGAAAAAGCGTTCCGACGGAACGCTTGCTCTGAGTTATTCTCTACCTGAGGGCGTGACGCGCGTCTAGCGCGTCATACCCATCTCCATTTTTATCCGATTAACGCGCAAAAGATCTGCCGCGGCGCAGACTGGTTGCAATAAAGGCACTCCAGTCGCCCTTTGCGTGTGAGGGTGCTGCGGCTCCAGCTAGACGAAGCGGTATTGTCAGATAAGTCGGAGCCTGACGGTTGGACAGACGAACCTCAAGAGGAATATACTCAAAAGCCTCCGCCATCGGCCCCGGAGTAATCGTCACTTCAACCTCGGAATAGGCATTGTCGCGAATCATCAGAGTTTGCGATTGGCTTGGAGAGATTTCCCAACCCTCAGGGAGATGCCACGAAACAATCAAGTTGGCAGTCTCCTCATCACCGCATTCTGCACGAAGCTGTATGCGCGTGGGCTTACCTGGCTCGACAATAACCCCATCGCAATATTTGGCTGAGAAGATACACCAGGGCAAGTCGAAGTAGAGACGGTTCTTTTCGCGAACGCTGAACTGGTACTCAACCCATTTGCCGTTAGCCAGACGCTTTTCGATATCTTCGGGGATTTGTGTGTCGCCGTCAACAAGTCTGGCGAGTTCGGGGAACTCTGCAGATGCACATTCCTTCATGGCGATAACGCGATCGGTAAGTTCCTCAATCGTTTTCGGAATGTGAAGGTGGAATCTGCTTACAGCCCATGTCTTAATCGAGTGACCAATTGGCTTAATCCATTTTTCGGGGATGCCCTCGATGCCCTTGAGAATACCCATGATTGAGCCAACCGTTGCTCCTGTGCAGTCGGTATCGTCACCGCAGTTTACGGCGGTGCAGAGAGACTTGCTGAAATCGCCCTCTCCGTAGAGAAGACCGATTACGCAGAAGCCGATATTTGCAGGAGCCTGGAACCAGCCAAGGTCTTCGGAGTCCTTGACGATGGCATTGCGCGCGTCCTCCCAAGGAAGACCTTTGTCATAGGAATCAATTGCAATCTTGACAGAGCGGGCAACGCGGCAATCCTTTGGAATACGGGCAAGGGCGCAATTGATAAGCTTGCGGATGTCGCTTTCGATAAATGCGGCAGATTCAAGGGATGCTGTGAAGATTTCTGCATACACGCCGTCATCTGCGTGGTCAACGCAGGCATCGCTTATCGCATAATATGACGCCCAGTCAGGAGTGCCCGCAAAGACGCAGGCCCAAATTTCCGAACGAATCCAAGCTCCATTGCTGACCTCCCACTTCTGGTTGCAGGTGCTGCCTGAGAGAGGTGGCAAGAGGCCATTTACAATATTGTTGCGGGCGATACCATATTCATTCCATGCGGCAACGATATGGCGCATCCAATATTCACCGAGGACACGCTCGTTGACGCCAAAGACACCCTTTTCTTCCATGGCGCGAAGCCATACAAGCTGCAAATCGAGGTCGTCGTTCGGAGCAGGCTCGCCATTCATCTCGTTGACATAAAAGTCATAGTGGAAGATGTCTTGCTTGCCTTCAAGTGGCGCGCCGAGCGTTCCGCCGATATTCTTGCCCATCCAGCAGCCAAGTACCTTTGACTTGTACTCGTCACGATTAAGTAAAATGTCTGTCTTATACATAATTTCTCCATAGAGATGTAGTTTACAATAGAGCAAGTCTACCAAAATGGAATCTCATTTTCAATATGTAATACTTTTAAGTGGCGGATATTCAAGCTGCAGTTCACAGAGTTCGCCTCGCATCTGACGCTTATTCACGATTTTTTGTGAAGAACTTTTTTATCGGGGCTGATATAGCCATAGAATGAATTTTTGCAGTCTTGGGGTGCAGTCGGAATTGACTTTTTTTGTTGCATAATTAAATTTTGAGTGGTAATATATATCTCATTCACTAAGTGTGTACCTCCTAAAGAGGATTTAAGTCATGGATGACAATTGCCTTTTTTGTAAAATAGCAGTGGGAGTTATTCCTTCCCTGAAGGTTTACGAGGACGATAAGGTTTTAGCTTTTTTGGATATCGCCCCGGTTGAGAAGGGGCATGTGCTTGTTATCTCAAAGCGGATTCATTCCGTTGCTTTGATAGAGACACCTGACGATGTCGTCTCTGAGTTGCTTGCTGTTGTTAGGAAAGTCGGTGCGGCAATGATAGCTGCGGGATTTGGTGGCTATAATGTTGTCCAAAACAACTATCCTGATGGCGGACAGGCTATTCCTCATATTCATTTCCATGTCATTCCGAGAATGAAAAATCGGACTGACCCTCTTGTTTGGACGAGTGGTGCTAATCCTTACAAGGATGACGAAGAGCGTACTGAATTTTTAGAACTTATTCGTAGCCACATCAAATAGGCTTATATGAAAATTTTCAAAATTCGGCATATTGCCATGTTGGCAATATCCCTTTTAGCGGCCGAGGGCATGAGTGCCTTTGCTGACTCTTTTCCATGGTGGTTGCCTGATGAGGCGAGATATGTTGTTGCTCTTGCGTCGACAAACCATCCTTCGCTTATGGCATCCAGGTTGGAACACTCTGCCGCAAGCGAGGATCGTCTTGCTCTTGATTCTTTTTACGAGCCGTCGGCTTCTGTTGCCGGTGGGGTGGGTAGGGGCCCGGCATCGGCACCCGAAGCTGGTCTTTCTCCTTATCTGCCAGTCGATTCTTCGGGTCTTCAAGGTGGCGTCTTTGTGCCTTTGAGGGCAGGCGCGTATGTGGGGGCAGGTGTCGCGCAGCGCCGAATTGACGATGCCTTGACTTCGGGCGCAGAGGCCTGGCAATCTATAGCAGGCGTCCGTCTCAATGTGCCGCTTTTGCGTGATCGCGGTTTTGCCCTGCAGGACGCTAAGGAGGAGCGTGCCGACCGTATTGTTGAGCAGCGCAATGAAGAGTTCCTTTCGGTGTTGAACGGTATCCGCCGAGATGTTGCCGTTGCTTTGGCTTATGAGCTTTATTCTGGCGCTGTGGTTGAGCAATACAAGAAGGCGCTTTCGCGTGTTGAGACTCTTCTTGACGAAACTTCTGATCGCGTCGCCCTTGAGACTGTCGCCCGTTATCAGGTCTATCCTGCCGAGATGGAGGTCCAATTTAAGCTTGATGATGTACGCCAGTATTCCGCCGCATATACTAACGCTCATTTTGCCTTATCGCAAGCTGTGGGCGGTATTGAGTTGCCTTTTGTGACGACGGGTCTTCTTTCAGAGTGGGCTGCGCTTTGTGTAACAGCTGATGTTGATAGAGTTGTCGCCGAATTCGGCAAGGAGCTCCCCGAGGTTAAGGCTGCCCGTTTGGCGGTTGAGGCCTCAAGGGCCCGCGAAAAGGAGTTGGAAGGTTCTGCGCGGTCTTCTCTTTCTTTGAGTGTCGGCATAAGCTATCAGGGCGAGAATGAGGACTTTGGGATTGGTACGGACGCTCTTTTGCGTGATGATAAGGCCGGCTTTGATATGGCTCTTGTTTGGAGTCGTCCCTTTTCTTTTGAATCTGAAAAGGCTGCTTTGCGCGCGCAGCGTGCCCGTACACAGGCGTTGCGTGAGCGTGAGCGGCTGGTTCGAATCGCCGCGGAAACCCGCCGCCGTCAAGCCGAATCTCTTTTTATCGCGGCAACCGAGCGCATGGCGGTGGCACAAAAGGCGTTGGATGCCGCTAATAAGGCGCTAAAGTCTGAGTTGGAGCGTCTTTCCCTTGGCGAGGGAAGTAGTCGCAGCGTCCTTGATGCGCAAACAGATTTGACTTCGGCTGAGAGTAGGTCGAATGCGATTGCCTATAATGTGATCTGCTCTTTTCTTGATTTGATGCTGGCAAGCGGTGTTGATTTCGGCGGCGCTTGGACAGCATCTGAATAGAGCCTTGTTTCCTGTTAGGAGGTTTTTTGTCATGGCGATGTCTTCAAGGTTAATCAACCTTTTGCGAAAGCAGTTCCCGGGTAATGAAGATCCTGCGGCAAGTGCAAATGATCTTTTGCGTGATGTTATCATTCAGGGTGATCAGCGTGAGCAGATTGAGCAGGACAAGAAACTGCTTGAGGAGGTTGTTGATGCTGGCGCTGACGAGATTACGCGTGAGGCCAATAGGCGTTTGAAGGAGGCTGCCGAGCAGTCGCTTCGAAGTCTCAAGGTTATTCAGGGCGGCAGATGCCCTAAGTGCGGCGAGCATATCCGTCAGCATCTTTTTGCCGCTGTTTGCGATTCCTGCGGTTGGAACTCATACGAGATTCCCCGTACCGGCGGCGTCAAGATTCATCTTCTTAATTCTGATACGGTCCTTGACGGTGAACGGGCTTATACTTTGAAGGATGGCTCGATTTTGCTTCTTAAAAAGGATGCCGTGATTGCAAGGCTTCGCCGCGATGCTGTCGGCTGGGTTGAGTATATTTGGCCTGACGACGAGTTGGAGCAGCGCCGTAAGCTTGTCATTGACCAGCTGACCGTAAAGTGCGCCTGGTGTGAGAAGGTCTGCGATCCTGATATTGACGGCTTCCATGTCGCACAGGTTGCTTTTGGCGCCAATCAGGAGCGTTTCAGCTTTTGCTGTGACGACTGCTATGAGGCATTCCGTAAGATGTATCCTTCGAGGGTTCACCGTAATTGCTATGAGCGAGACTGTAAGGATTGCAATCTTTGCATAAAGCATTTTGAGGATGAGTTTGACAATCTCCGCGGTCGGGCGAAGGAGATTAAGCCTGCTCAGAACAAGTAATTTTAATTATAAGGGAGTTTTACAATGGGCGAATATCGTAGCACAAGGGGCGAGAAGCCACCTGAGACTTCTTCTGAGAAGAAGCATAGACTTTTTCGTAATACTGTACGCATTTTGATATTTTGCGTTGTCGTTGTTTTGCTGGGAGTTTTCATTAAGGTTCCGCGAAGAGTTCCCGCCTCCGGCTATGCGACGACTTTCCCATATTCAGAGGTGCGCTCGTCTGTCAATGGAGCTATTCAGTCGATAGAGGTTTCCTCAGGGGATGTTGTCAAGGCAGGAGATGTCTTGGTTAGGCTTTATGATGAGGCTGAAAAGGCCGCTCTCCAGCGCGCCGAGGTTGAGGCAAAGCGTGCTGAAAGCGAGCTTGAGGCGAGAATTTCGCAATATGCGGATGAGGTGCGCAGCCATTCTAACGCCGTGCAGATAGCTTCGCTTTCTTTGGAGTATGCGAAGCGTCGCTTGGGTATTACAAAGCAGCTTCTTGAAAAGGGGTTGGCCTCCAGCCGCGATCTGATGTCGGATGAGCATCAGGTTGCACTTAATGAGATGCAATTTAATCAGCTCAACGATCGTGATATATCGGCAGGACTTCGCCAGATAGAGGCTTTGCGCCGTCAGCTTGAGGCCGCTAAGGCGGCTGTCCGCAGCGCAAAGGCTGATTTGGAAACCCGTGTGATTCGTGCTCCATCGGCAGGTCGGGTGTTGCGTCATACCTTTTATGTCGGTGAGCTCGCTAGAGTCGATCAGGTGCTTTATGAGATTTTCGGCGATGAAGAGCGACTTGTGAGACTTCGTGTTCCCGAACGATATGCGACCCGTATAGTTCAGGGCTTGCCGATAAGAATTCAATTCCGTACAGCCAAGCGATTTGCCCGTCGCAATTGGGTTAAGGGCGAGGTCTTTGAGATGCGTTCCGCAATTCAAGCCGAGGGAAATAACACCTATCGCGTCATTTATTGCCCATACGAGGAGCCGGCCTTCGATGTCCCTCCCGGAACTACCGCAGATGCTGAGATTCTCATCGGTAAAACATCGCTTTGGCGTTTGATTTTTGACGATTAGCTTTATAGGTAAACCTATTAGCTTGCTTTATGAGCAACACGAGCAACGAGAAGACGCTATTAGCCAAGATAGCAGTTTTTATAAGGCCATTCCGCTTTCAGTTGATTGGAATGGCCATTTTGACTGTAATGATTTCGCTTGCGGGCGTATTGCCTCCGCTTTTGCTCAGATCCGTCATAAATGATGTTATCGTTGATAGGCATACCGAGCTTATGCCGGGCATAATTACAGGCTTTATCGTTGTCACTGTTGTCACTATTTCGTGCAGCTATATTCAGTTGATTTCAATGGCGGTTATCAGTCAGTCATTTGTCATGAAGATTAGAAATGCCGTCTATGACCATATGCTTAAACTGAGTATGTCATTCTTTAGCCGAGAGGGAACAGGAAAGCTGGTTAATCGGCTTATGGGCGACAGCACAGTCTTGCAGGAAGCTTTGTCGGTGACATCTTTGCAAGTGATTGCTGACTTGGTCTCGGCAAGCTTTGCGATTTCCGCAACGCTTTTCATCAATTGGCGTTTGGCGATTCCTCTTTACATTATCGTCATTCTTTTTGCGCTTAACATCAAGTTAAGAATCGGCGAGCTTCGCAGATTATCGAGAGTTCAGCGTATCGCAGAGGATAGAGTTGCCGCTGGGGTGCAAAATCGGCTTGCTGCGAATCTTACCGTAAAAACCTACGGTACCGAGTCGCGGGAGGATGAATATTTTCACACGCAAAGCTCAACGAGTCTTGACCTAGAACGCGACGGGAGGATTGCAACCGCCGATTTTTGGCGTAATACCGAGCTTTTGCGCGATGGCGGCCATAAGATTGTCTTTTTTATCGGCTGCGCTATGGTTCTTTCCGGGACGGCAAGCTATGGTGATGTAACCGCGTTTTGCTCTTATGCGATGCTTTTGCTTACCCCAGCTGTGCGCTTTTCACTTATTGCGCAGCAATTTCAAAGTATCAAGGTTTCGGCAGAGCGCCTTTTCGAGATTCTGGGTGAAGAGTCGCTTGTTGTGGAACGGCCTGGCGCGGTTGCATTGAAAGAGTGTCGAGGGGAAATTCATTTGGAGAATATTCACTTCGGCTATACTCCTGAGAAAGAGGTTATCAAGGGAATTTCACTTGATGTTATGCCTGGAGAAACCATTGCATTGGTTGGTACTACCGGTTGCGGCAAATCAACAATCCTTTCGCTTTTGATGAGGCTGTACGATGTCACCGATGGGCGTATCACTATCGACGGCAAAGATATTCGAGATTTGACGCTGAAGTCTTTAAGAACCAATTTTGGTATTGTTCTTCAGGAGTCGCTTCTCTTTTCAGTCAGTATTGCAGATAATATCCGTTATGGTCGCCCGCATGCAACGATGAAGCAAATAGAGTTTGCCGCCAAAATCGCCGAGATACACAACGAAATTGTTGCAATGCCTAAAGGGTATGAGTCTCGAATCGGAGATCCTGATGTCCACTTGTCGGTGGGACAAAAGCAGAGAATCGCAATTGCCCGCGCCATTTTGGCAGACCCTGCGATTCTTGTTATGGATGAGGCGACAAGCTCTCTTGATACCAATTCTGAAAGGGCCATTCAGACGGCTCTTGACAGATTCCTTACGGGCAGGACGGCTTTTATCGTTGCCCACAGACTTAGTACAATTCGCAATGCCGATAAAATCGTCTTTATCGATCAGGGAAAAATCGTTGAGTGCGGTCCCCACGAAGAGCTTGTCAAGATTGAAGGTGGCCGTTATCGTAAGTTGTATGAAACCCATGCTGCCGCTGGAACAATTTCAGAGGAGGAGGGCTGATGGCAACGAAGCGCAGAAGATGGGAATATCGTAAGGTCCCATACAGAACCGATAAGCCTTCGGTAGAGCAGGCTGGCGGAAATAAAGCCGTTTGGGCCTTTTTTAAGCGCTATCTCAAGCCATACAGGTTTTTGCTGGTATTGCTCGTATTGATGACATCTCTCCACAGCAGCTCTACATATTTGCAAAACTACTTTTCTCAGATTGCCGTCGATGATGTTTTGCAAATAGGGAATGTTCCTGAGACTATCGAGAGGATATCAAGAGGAGGGTCACCGTTAAGTTTAGAGCGCAGAATCGAGGAGGGGGAGCCGCGTCACAAAAGCGGATATATAGCCGAAAGCTTTAAGGGAAACGAAGCAACCAGACCAGCGTGGCCGTGGAGAGAGCTTTTTGTGCTCTTTTCACTATGTATTTTAACAATAGTAGCCTTCAATATTCTCAATCGGTTAAACCTGCGATTGAAGACCTATATCGGCAAATCAATATCTGAACGGTTGCGCGACGAGCTTCACGAGAAGGTCATAAGCCTGTCAATGTCATATCATCTCTCGCATACCCCAGGTAGATTGATGGCGCGTATTTTGGGTGATGTCAGTGCCTTGAATACCCTGATGATGGATGTCATTGTGTTGACAATCGGTGAGCTTGTGATGTTTTTCTCAGGATTGATAATTACATTTTTCATCAGTCCAACAATTGCTCTTTTCGTAGTTATTTCAATTACTCCTTATTTGATGAATGCTGTAAAGATTCGTAAGGAGATGCGAAAAATCGTCTTGGAGATAAGACATACGAATGCTTGTCTTTGGGGCTACAGCTCGCAAAAGATTGACGCAATCAAGGCAATCGTCGCATACGGGCGGGAAGCTCTGGAGTCGCTGTCTTTTCACAGACTTTCGTCATGTATGCTTAGGGACCATGTAAGATTACAGTCTCTAAATGCAAAATTACATTCAGGTGTGCAGCTCTTTTCGCTTCTCGGAAGCCGTCTGATTACTATTTACAGTGCCTATTTAGTTCTTGATGGGCGAATGACTCTCGGAACGATGATTTATCTCACATCTGTAATTTCAACACTCTATCAGCCTGTCGCCTCATTGACACTAAGAGCTATGCATTTTTCAATTATTTCTGTTGTAATTCAGCGTATCACCTATACGCTTACATACAAGCAGGAGATTGAAGAGAATCCTGCAGGAAAGCAATTTCCGATACCGATGCATTCAGGAATCAAAATCCGCAATTTGACATTCGGCTGGAATCGCGATCTGCCGCCTGTTATTGATAACATAAATCTTGATATTCCAGTCGGTAATTGGCTATGTATAATGGGCGCAAGCGGCTCAGGCAAGTCGACATTGCTGCATTTAATAGCCCGCCTTTACGACCCGCAGTCAGGCGTAATCGAGGTAGACGGTGTTGATATTTCGCACATCAAATTCTCATCCTTGAGGCACAATCTCGCGTATGTGCCCCAAGAGGCGCAAATACTCAGTGGCACAATCCGCGATAACATCATTTATGGTGTCCCCGACGCAACTCCTACGATGATTATGGAAGCGGCGGAATCCGCCGATGCTCATAATTTCATCATGGAAATGCCAATCAAGTATGAGACGGTCGTTGGTGAAAAGGGTGCAACGCTCTCTGGCGGACAGCGTCAGCGCATATCAATTGCGCGCGCCCTCTTGACTAAGCCGGAAGTTCTCCTTTTAGATGACTGCACCTCGGCTCTCGACGCAAATACCGAGCGAAAGCTTCAAGAAACCTTCTCTAAGATACTTTCAGGTAAGACGGCGGTAATCGTTTCGCAACGCGTCTCAATGGCTTGCCGCTGTTCTCAGATTGTAGTCCTCGAGGGCGGTAAAATCCTTGAGCAGGGTTCGCACGATGAATTGATTAAAAAAGGTGGCTACTATGCCAACCTCTATAAGATTCAGACAAGCTAGAGTTTCTTCCGCACTCTTTATTATGAAATTCAAATTTTAGGATGCTGTCTTGGTCTGAATTATGAAGATGTCAAATATAGAAGATCGTATTACCTCGAAGCTTGCAGCCCCTTATGGGTTTGTTGCGTCTCCGAATGGCGAGATGCGTTCTTGCGCTTCTTTTTTAATCAACGCTCAGCTTACCGATATGCCTTTATGGGCAAAGTTTGTTGAGCAATTTCGCCTTATGCCTGATGGAGAAGATCAAGGCTGGCGCGGTGAATATTGGGGCAAGATGATGCGTGGCGCAGCCATGATTTATGCATCTATGCCCGATAGCCGTCTATATGAGGCAATGCGTTTTTCAGTCATAGACCTTTTATCGGTTGCCGAGGCTGATGGCCGTGTATCATCTTATTCAAGAGATAAAGAATTTGACGGCTGGGATTTATGGTGCCGAAAGTATGTGCTTTTAGGGATGATTTATTTTTTGGAGGTTTGCCCAGATGATGCCCTATGCAGACAAATTGTTTCGTTTTGCAAGGGCGTCGCTGATGCTGTTTTGCGCGGCATCGGCAAGGAGATTGGCAAGAAGTCGATTACCCGCGCTTCCCGCAGCTGGTTTGGCGTGAATTCCTCGTCAATTCTTGAGCCCATGGTCAAGCTTTATCGTATCATTGGTGATGCGCGTTACCTGAATTTTGCCTCGTATATCGTGGAGGAAGGAGGCGCGGAGGGTATAAATATTTTTGCCCTTGCCCTGGAAAATCGTCTCCTCCCTTATCAGTACGGAGTCTCAAAGGCTTATGAGATGATTTCGTGCTTTGAAGGGCTTTTAGAGTATGCGAAGGTGACAGGCAATAAAGAATACCTTATTGCCGTCGAAAACTTCGGGCGCGCTCTTCTTGAATCAGAGACTAGCATTATCGGTTCGCTTGGAATTACCCATGAACTCTTGGATCACACCAGGCTTCGACAGACCGTCCGCTATGACGGGGTTATGCAGGAGACATGCGTGACCGTCACATGGATGAAATTTTGCGGGCGCCTGTATGAACTTACCGGGGATTCTGTTTTTGCGGATGCAATGGAGATCTCTTTCCACAATGCGTATCTGGGATCGTTAAATTTAGAGCATCGACATAGCCCCTACATCAGAGAGAAGTTTATTGAGCGCGACGGCGAGCCCTATGTGATCGATACCTTTTTGGCATTTGACAGTTACTCCCCTTTGACTTGCGGTAAGCGCGGTCAAAAGGTTGGAGGAAACCGCCTTTTGTCTGATAAATCATATTATGGATGTTGCGCTTGTATCGGTGCGGCAGGTCTAGGCGCTATGCTCTCAGGAATTTTGATGAGAGATAGAGAAGGGTATATTCTCAGCTTTTATGAAAAAGGGGACTATTTTTGTGATGAGCTTTCGGTTAAGCTTGATACAGAGTATCCTACAAAAGGTGATATCAGCATTTCACTATCCTCGTCTGCGGATAGAGATTTGCCGATTTGTCTGCGTATTCCCGCTTGGGCAGAAAATGCCGAGTTGACAGCACCGCTTGATTACACTAAAGAGGGTGGATTTTTCCGTATCGTCTTATGCGCAGGCGAGAAAGTTGATTTAATTCTCAAGATTGACCTTTCTTTTAGAGTCGAACGGCCGATTACTTGGGATAGAGATGTCGTTTATACAGATACTTCAGCAAGCGGTAATGGGTGGCATTCAGCAAGCGCAATGGAGGTCTTTCACAAAAAAGAAGATGATGACTTCTTTGCCATTATGCGGGGCCCGCTTGTATTAGGGGCTGACGAACGCTTTGGCAGAAGCCTCACCACTCCATTTAAGTTATGCAATAAAGAATCTCTAAAGAAGTCTGTAAAAGGTTCAGCGCCTATTAGGACGAGGTTTTGTTTATTGATTAACGACGGCAATGGAGATTATCTTGTCGGTGATTATGCGTCATTAGGCCTTGATTGGCATTCTGACATTGCGGCATGGCTACCGACTGAAGATTAAAATCTCTGGCTTTCCTAGCGTACCCTTATCATTTTTGGTATACTAAAAAATATGAGCGACGAAAAGGACAATTTGTTAGCATACCGATATCGCCTAATCAGCAAGATTGATGGCGATAGTATCATGGAGTCGTGGTATGCTGTTGATGTTGAACTAGATAATGCACCCATTATTGTTTCAAAATTGCCTAAAGCCGTTCTTTCTAGCGGGCGTGTATATCAGCAAGTCAAGGCTGCTGTTATTGAGTCGTTAAAGTTGCTTCATATCAATATCGCTTCTGTCCGCTCTTTGCATGATAATGCCGGCAATCCGTTTTTTGTAAGCGATTTCTTTGAAGGGCAACCATTAAACAAATGCCTTGATGAATGGGGCAAGCTTACAAGCGGTGAAGCAAAAACCATATTAACGCCCTTGGCAGCGGCAATTGACTATGCCCATGGAAGAGGGGTTATCCATCGGGATATTCGACCCTCAAATATTCAAGTGCGCGCAGATGGTTCCCCTTGCCTATGTAATTTCTGTACTACCGCAGTAATTCGCGAGGCTGTGGCCCAGGTCTCTGGAGGAAATGCAGCAGGACCTGTATCGTATATGTCCCCAGAACAGCTGACAGGCAGAGAGCCTACCGCAAGCCAAGATGTCTATTCCTTTGCCGCCATTGCCTATGAGTGCTTGATGGGACATCCTCCCTTTTATCGTGGTCAAGTAGAGTATCAGGTTGTCAATGTAGCGCCGGAGCCAATTCCCGAGGATACGCCGTTTACAAGGGCGATTATGCGTGCATTGTCAAAGTCGCCTACGGAGCGACCTGAAACCTGCGGAGATATCATAGCAGGTGATTTGCCAAAGTTGCCTGAACCGAAACCAGAACCGGAGCAGCTTCCCAAAAAGAAGGTTCACCACCGGCAGAATTCCTCACAAAATCGACCGTTGCCGCCAGCCTTGCGACCTCGTGTCAAAGGGCGTCATAGAGACGATATTGACGACGAGTTCACATCAGGCTTTTTGTATCGTCTAAAAAATGATAATTTTATCCAGGCGGGTGTTGCGGTCGCAACATTAATGCTGATTGCAATCGGAGTAATCTGCTTTGTGTCAAGCAAGCGTCCCGCATCTCCAGTCTACACCAGATCCGAATCCCCGATTGAGAAGCGTAGCTCTTCATCCTACATTTCAGCAAAACAATATGCAACATTTCGCGGCATAGAGTTCGGTAAGGTTTATACTAAGCTGCCTGCCGTTGGCACCGATTTGGGATATGGCGTCGTCGCGAGCCATCATTCTGGAGGCCTTGCCTTTGATGTAAAACTTAAAGTGCCGCTCTATAAGGTTTTCGCCATCGCAACAATCCATCTTTCAGAAGGTAAAGACGGTAAATATCTCTCTTCAGTTCAGTTTATGCGCGAAGATGGCGGCATAAATCCCGCAAAAGCCAAAAATGCAGTTATAAAGATAGCAGAACTTTTGGGCAAAGATTTCAAACTCGATTTAGGGCAGCCAGAGGCAAGCACTGACAATTCATATTTCAGTTTACGCCACAGAGACGAAGGAATAGAGATTCGCGTGTCATGTGTCGTTTCGCGAGACGCAACATCTTTATTCATTTCAATAGAAAATCTTTTTGTATCGATTGATCGATAATCATTTTGCATCAAATCTCATTTTTTGATATACTTTTCCCAAAGAGGGACAGTCGCTATTCTTCCGTCCCATTTTTTCCATGGAGGTATCTATGCGTAAGCCACGAATCAAGAGTGAAGGTGAGAGCTACTATCACATCGTAAGCAGATGTGCCTTAAAGAACTACCTGCTAGACGGCAACGATAAAAGCATGTTTGTAAGAATGATGCGTAAAATAGCCTTTTTCAGCGGAGTAGAGGTTATAAATTATTGTGTTATGGACAACCATTTTCATATATTAGTCCATGTACCAGATGATCCAGAGCCAACCGAAGAAGTGCTCATAAAGCGCATAGGCGTACTCTATGGCGATCTCCATGCAGCCGACCTGCAAGAGCACTGGAAAGTTTTACGCAAAAGCAAACAATTCAAAACCCTCGAAGAAGAGCAGTTTGTCTTCAGGCGCAGGATGGGGGATATCACACCCTTTGTGCAAAACCTCAAGCAGCGCTTCTCAACCTGGTATCGAGCCAATCATGGCCGCCTAACAGGCACAATATGGGAAGGACGCTTTTATAGCACACTCGTAGAAGGCTCAATAGAAACATTGTCAACCATTTCAGCCTACATAGACCTAAATCCCGTCAGAGCAGGGATCGTATCAGATCCAAAAGACTACAAATGGGCAGGCTACGGAAGTGCCATCAAAGGTGACAGCACCGCAATGGAAGGCATTGCCCATATATACGATAAGACCGCTGGCCATACAGCCTTCACCACATATGCAAAAGACTATCGCATGAAGCTCTATGTTGATGGCCGTGATGTAATTGAGCCAGAAAAAGTCCAAGAAGTAATAGATAAAAAGGGAGAATTGCCATTATCTGTAATTCTTCGCTGCAAAATACGCTATTTCTCGTATGGAGCAATCATCGGCTCCAAAGAATTTGTAGATGACCAGTTTGAAAAACACCGAAACCTCTTCAGTCCAAAGCGAAAAACAGGTGCAAGAGGCATCGGAATGTGCAAAGAATGGAATGGATTAAGACTTTGCTCGGTACGAAATCTGCATAAGTCGCCAAT
>JAZUMF010000063.1:0-11104 GCA_045603485.1 Kiritimatiellia bacterium
TGATAGGGGAAAGATTATTGGTCGAAATGCGGGGATAAAGGGATGGCTTGGTGAGAATATACCGCTGCTTTTGCAAAAGTATTCTACGATAATGCGATATAAGGCTATGGCGAAAAAGTTAAAGCAGCTGGTTGAGCTTGACGACCCTATCCCTGCTGAGGTGGTTCTTATTGATGAAACTTCGCAATCTACTGAAGATTCTGTAAATGATAATAGCGAAAATGAGATTACGGTGCGGAACAAAATCTCACAATTTTCTCTGCGTTCTCTGCGAGAGAATTTTTCACTTATCCGTCATTAAATTGCAAAAGTTCTCCTTTTTGTGTACTTCGGAAAAGGCACAAAAAACTTAACCCAAAAACTACAAAAATTCTTCACTATTACCTATTACCTATTTACTAACTTTTCTGGGGACAGTCCTTTTCTGTTTCCGAAGTTTGGGAGACTATTTTGATGAATCTCCTAAACTCCAAAACTCCCAAAAGCGAAAGCAATTACCTTTAAGTGTCAGACTGTTACACTTGACATCTCAGCTTCGCATTTCTATACTGTCATCTTATTTAGCTATTTCACACGGTGATCTCAGTTCAACTTGTAAAACTGAAAACTCACTATATTGTTTTATGCCGTAATACCCGATAATGGGAGGTAGGTCAAAACGCAAAAAAAAGAACCCTGCCGTGCGGCAGGGTTACATTTTTATAGAAGCCAAGGTCTTGCTTCGTCACGCTCCATCGGCTCTGTCGGAATCTCGTCCAGAAGCTCGTCTTTCAAGAAGCGACGAATCTTAACCCTCCCTATTGATTTATCACTGTATGCGGCACAAAGCCTGCGAGCCTGTTCGATATCTTCTTCTTGTGCATCGGCATCAAGAAGGGTCGTAGGCCCAGGCACTCCGATTGGGCGGATTATAAAATAACTGCCATTGGCGGCAAGGCTGCGCATCCGCTCGTTTTCTGAGACATTACGGCCGACGATTGCCTTGGCTCCACCCGGCAACAGGAAATGACGACCAAGCTTTAGAAGCTCTATTGCCGTCATATCACGCAACTGCCCACGATCGCGGAGAAGACCAAGTTTATTTGCAAAGAGCTTTTCCGTAAGGAGGCAACCACCTGCGGAGGATGGATATTCTTTTAGCCCGTAATGCTCGGCAAGAGCCATTTGGGCTTTACGGCTACGCCCTTCGATTTTCTGTAAACGGGAGCGGTCGATGAGACCCTTCTTTTCCACCTCTGTCTCTGGAAGCAGCTGTGCGGAGAGCGGTCGAATGAGAATATCGGCGACATTGCAATCTTTAGCCACCATCTCAAGCGAACGGCGATTTTGAGACATAGGTCGTTGGTTCAAAACTTCGCCTGTCGCGACAAAATCCCATCCGCGCTCGCGACATATCTTCCCTGCCCGCATAATCATTCTGCCATGGCAATCGATACATGGATTTAGCGCACCGCCAAAGCCATGCTTCGGATGCTCAACCAAAGAGAGTATATCGTCGGAAAAATCAACGATATTTAACTTCAAGTCAATCAGCGAAGCACTTTTTCTGGCTTGCGTTGCACCAAAAAACGGACTTGTAAAGACCAGTCCTTCGACATAGCACCCTTGCTCTTGCAATACAAGCGCGGCAAGGATGCTGTCTAGTCCGCCTGAGAATAAGACAAGCCCGCAGGAGCTTTGCGGGGATGAGTTATCTGTTTCTGCCATAGCTTTCCGTTGGTAGGATTAGAAATAGAGATCGCGCTCTCCTGCGACAATGCGGTTGTATCTTTCAAGAACTACCGGGTAGAATTTTGGATACATTTCCTTAATTGCGGCAAGTTCTGCCTGAATGACAGGCTCACAGGCTGCAATGCTTTCAGGAGAGGCAAAGTCGTCAAGCCATTCACGATATGTCAAAACTGCATTTATCTTGCAGAAGGTTCCCTCGCGGCCGGTCTTAAGCGCATCCATAATGCAACCGCCGGTCCTGCCGCAACGGTAGCCTGCCGTGCAGAATGAAGTAATAACGCCCTGCTTTGCGAGATCGACAATCATCTCTTCAAGTGAGCGTGTATCACCGAGGATAAACTGCTGCTCGTCCATCTTCTGCCCGACATTGCCCTCGGAATAACCGCCGATATCAATGCGTGTACCGGCATCCATCTGTGTGAGACCGATACGAAGGCAGCGGTCGCGGAGCTCCTTTGTCTCGCGGGCTGTAACGATCAGGCCTGTATACGGGACCGCAAGGCGGAGTACAAGGACGGCCTTGAAGAAATCGTCATCTGAGAAATTGCTCTTCGCATTGGCGACTTCCGAGCCTGACGCCGCGTGCATACGGGGAACGGAGAAGGTATGGGGGCCGATGCCGACAAAGCGCTCCAGCTCGCGTGCATGGGTACACATTGCGGCGACTTCAAACTTCCAGTCGAGATTGAGCCCGAATAAAACGCCAAGGCCGACATCATCAATTCCCGCATCAAATGCACGGTGCATACAGGTCAGGCGCCAGCCATAATCACCCTTGACTGTATCTTGCGGATGCATTTCCCTGTATATCTTATGGTCGTAAGTTTCCTGAAATACCTGGAAAGTTCCGATTCCCGCCTTTTGAACGACCTTCAAATCATCAATCGATAGCGGTGCCGCATTGACATTTATGCGGCGGACATTGCAAAGTCCGCGGCGCATTTGGGCGCTTGCGGAATAAATGCTATCGAGAGACTCTGCAATAAATTCCGCTCCTGTCATCGGATGCTCGCCAAAGACAGCCATAACGCGCTTGTGACCTAAGCGAATCATAGCCTCAGCCTCACGCTTAATCTCTTCCTGCGTTAGGCAACGGCGCTTTTCGTGGATATTGTCGGCACTGAAGCCGCAATAACGGCAACGGTTGACGCAGTAACTTGAGATGTACATCGGAGCGAAGGTGACGACGCGATTGTCGTAAACCTTATGCTTAATCTCCCATGCGGCGGCGGCCATTTCATCAATTAACTCAGGATCGTCGACTGCAAGAAGAGCGGCGACCTCGTCCCCTGAGAGCGTCTGAATGGCAAGTGACTTTTGGATTATATCACGAACACGCTGCTTGTCGGGCTTTGAGTTGGCGCTAATCTCCTCATGAATGGCTTCATCATTGATGAAATCTCTGCCGTTCTGGTAATAACGGTCGATTTCATCGCGTTTAATCATCTTTTCAAGGAGTGGCTTTGTAGCCGCAAATTGAGTCTTTTCTTCCATAACTATCTCCTAAGTGAAATCATCTTGGCTTAAAAAGCTGTGTAGGGTCAAATGGCACGGCATAGCGTTCGTCTAGAATTCCCCATACGGTTCGCGCCATATTTGCCGCAGACCAATCGGTCTTTTCTTTGGCATAATAGGCAACTGTTGCCGCGAAGGGCACGCCCTTATGCCTGCCTGTCTTCAAAACATCGATCAACGATTTTATAAGTGCAGCGCGAAGGGTTGCCGCCTCGATGAGAATATCAGCCGCTGCGAGCTTGAACGAAGCATTGCGAACCTCGTCAATAGCCTGCTGCGTTGCGGTAAGCTGCTGTGACAGGTCAGCGATTGCCGCCTCCGGGAAGCCCGGAGTATGGGCAACATTACGCCCGAGAATATAATCAAACTGCCCTACCATTGGAGGCATTGCATCTTTATAAACATTCCAACTTCGGCCTTCGAAAAGATAAAAATTATCCCAGTCCGAAAGGCGATAGAGAGTATCTGGTGTAATATCGCCGAAGAAGGATCTGACACACCGCTTAAACTCTTGTGAAGGATCAAGCTCTTGATCTGAATAACAGCGAGCCGCAAGCTCGAAAAGCGGATACTGGGCGACCTTTGACACACCTCGTATAGACCATGATGTCACGCAAAGTCCTAAAAACCCCTCTTGCCTTGCAAGAGCGGCTGATGCTGCGATATTGGCCTCGTGAAAACGATATTTTGGCAGGAACGGGTCATCGCCATGGCTCTCTGCGGCTGCACAAAAGACGACATCATAACCATAGGATTTCAAGAAATCGGTCTTGTTAGACCATTTGCTTACGGAATTGCTTGCCGTACCGTACCTGTAATCCCAATGCCATATCACAAATTCAGACGGAATATGTTTTACGGCTTCGTGCTCATCTCCGGAGAGAATCATATCACACCAGCATCCTGGACGAATATTTCGCTCTATAAGCTCGGATGCTACCTCCCGCAGATGTTCTCCGTAAAGTTCCATCCGATTACGGTTAGAACAAATCGGGCATTTGCCGAAGGAATACGCTTCGTCACCACCTAAATGGAAATAGCGGACATCCTCACCGAAAAGCTCAAGATACTCGTGTAAAAAGCCTTTTAAGAATTTGCGGACCTCCGGATTTGAAACGCAGTAGCAATCCTTTTTGTCGGGGAGCTCTCTCCATTTGAAATATTCGCTATGAGACAAAATGTACTCGCCGTGTCCAAAGGTCTGCATAAGAGGTATAGGCATAAGCCCGAGAGCCTTGGCTTCAGCTAAAATCTCACGAAACTCTTCTTTAGAAAAGGCATCCTGCGATACACTCTCTGGGCAACATTCCCACTGGATTTTATCTTCAACTTCCCAAAGCACAGCGTCATAACCGCAAGATGCCGCAAATCGAAGCATCGACAATACGGTATCGCGCGTAAGTGCCTCTGTATTGAAATCTATGTGAAAAACTAACATAAAAGAGCCTTTTGGAGGTCATACGCCTCAAGAATCACCTTAACCATTATACCATAGGTAAGCCTCAATCGTCACCAATCAAATGTCTGCAATTTTTCAAAAGGCATTATTTGCGGCACATCGCAAAACAAAAAAAGGTCCGTGAGGCAATCATGCAGTGACTTGAAAATTACAACATTAAAGATGGCTAAGATCACCTTGACAGCGCATATGCGATGGAAACAAGGCCGCCTGGCGGAATTGGCGACCTTGGTTATTGGTAAGACCGTCACAAACACCATCACTGCTTACGCAATATCTTGCGTACGATAATTGGAAGCTGGGCACGGCAGGCCGGATTCGGCGAATGGAGCATGTGCTGCAAAGTAAAGAGTGTAAAGCCATGTACCTTATCTACAAATGCCGCAGCCCCTGCCGCTCCACCCCAACCGAAATCGGTTGTATCATTGTCAAGGACGGAGGATTTGCAGCGGATACCTAGACCATAGCCATATCCTTGCGCGACGCCATATGTATCCCATAAGGGTGGCGTCAGTCGGTCGGTTGCCATAAAATCAACCGTATCTTTGCCCAGAATTATATCGCCTACGCGCAACGCTTCAAGAAACTTTGCATAGTCTTCACAGGTAGAAATTCCACCGGCTCCTCCGCTTGCATACTTGGGCCCGAACTTATAGGCGTAAATGGCCTTACCGCAATCACAAGGCTTTTTCAATGTCTTGTCATAAGAATACTGTGTAGCGATAGTATCAAGTTCGGAATCTGGGAGCATAAATGTCGTTTCCGTCATTCCCAGAGGTGATAATATATGCTCTTTGACATACTCTGCAAAGGGTTGCCCGGAGATGACTTCAACAACGGTTGCCAAAATATCGTGGCAAAGGCTGTATTGCCAGCGCGTGCCTGGATCAAAGTGAAGTGGATCTTGCGCGAGGCCTTTGGCAATATCTATATTTGAACAATCGGGGAGATGCTGCTTAACCCAACGAATGCCTGGCGAATTGACATCATAGGAAAACCCTGCCGACATGGTGAATAGATTCTCAATAAGAATCGGCGATTTGGCAGGGCGAATTGTATCACCGTCAATAACAGACATCTTTGCATACTCAGGAATATAATCTGAAAGTGCATCCTCTAGCCTGAAAAGTTTTTTTTCGAATAGCTGCATTGCGGCGACACAGGTGATTACCTTTGAGCACGAATAGATGTTTACACGCTCTTTGCCTGTCATCGGATTTTGCTTTTCGAGATTTTCGAATCCGACCTGATGGCGAAAAAGACATTCGCCATTGAGAAGCAAAATGGTGTCGCTACCAGGTCCCCCACCGATTGTAGGCATATTATCGAGGTATTCTTTAAGCTCAGAGAAATCAAGTTTCATTTTATAACTCCTAGTTAAAATAAAAAAAAGGAGAGGATTTGAATCCTCTCCCTTTATGTCGCCATAGGCTGTCTTACTTGGCAAGAGCAGCGCGGACATCGTCAGCCTGATATGCTGAACCGAGAAGGCAGTTCTTCTCGTAGATGAAGTCGGCATATTCCTTCATGAAGACCTTGCCTGGATCGCGAAGGTCGAACTTAGCAGGCTGATCGCGGAAGAACTCGCGATGGACACGGCACCAAACAAGACGACCATCGGTATCGATGTTGATCTTGGTTACGCCAAGCTTTGCAGCCTGAAGGAACTGGGTCGCATCAACACCCTTAGCACCCTTGATAGCGCCACCAGCGGCATTGATACGGGAAACCTCTCCGGGAGGAACGGATGAAGAACCGTGCATGACGAGCGGGAAGCCGGGAAGCTTTTCCTGAACTTCAGCGAGGATGTCAAAGCGAAGCTTCTGGTCGCCATTGAACTTGAATGCACCGTGTGATGTACCAATCGCGCAAGCGAGTGAGTCGCAACCGGTCTTGGTAACGAAGTCGATAACCTCTTCGGGACGGGTGTAGACATGCTCATCAGAGGAGGTATCCTCCTCAACGCCCTTGAGCTGACCGAGCTCAGCCTCAACAACGATGTTCTTGGCATGTGCAGCCTCAACAACGCGCTTGGTGATCTCGACATTCTGGTCGTAAGGGAATGCTGAAGCGTCAATCATGACTGAAGAATAGACGCCAGACTCGATGCAGTCCATGCAGGTAGCTTCGTCACCGTGATCCAAGTGTACTGCGAAGATTGCATCAGGGAAGACCTCGTTGGCGGTGAGCATCATTGACTCGAGCATCTTCTTGTGGGTGTAGTTGCGGGCACCCTTGGAAAGCTGGACGATAAATGGAGCCTTGGAGCGGACATTACCCTCGAAAAGACCCATGGTCTGCTCGAGGTTGTTGATATTGTATGCACCGATTGCATACTTGCCATATGCGTGCTTGAAAAGTTCTTTTGTATTGACAATCATTGTTTTTCTCCTTAGTTTTGGCTGTTGCCATCCCCGCACACGCGAGGATGGCGCAAAATCAGATTCTGATTATTCAGCGGAAACGCCGCGAACCTTGCCTTCCTTACGACGCTTCTCGATGATGGTCTGAGCCATTTCGAAAGGAACCGCCTCGTAACGCTCGAAGACCATTGAGAATGTGCCGCGACCCTGTGTCAGAGTACGGATGGTGTTGGAGTAGCCGAACATTTCCGAAAGAGGAACGAAGCCGTGGACAATCTTTGATGTTCCGCGATCATCCATACCCTCGACGCGACCGCGACGCTGGCAGAGAGAACCGGTTGCCGCACCCATGTAATCCTCAGGGACTACGACATCGACCTTCATAACAGGCTCGAGCAAGCGCGGTGAACCGGCAAGGAAGCACTGACGGAAGCACTGGCGACCGGCTTCGGCAAAGGCGAATTCACTTGAGTCAACCTCATGGTATGAACCGTCAAATACCGTAACCTTGACATCAACGACAGGATAACCGGCAAGAGGACCGGATTCAAGAGCACTGATAACGCCCTTCTCAACGGCAGGAATGTACTCACCGGGAATGTTACCGCCCTTAACCTCGTTGACGAATGTAAAGCCACGACCGGCATCCTGAGGCTCGACACGGAAGAATACATGACCATACTGACCACGACCACCGGACTGCTTGGCGTGCTTGTACTGACCCTCGTTGGGAATTGTCATAGACTCGCGGTAAGCGACTTCCGGGCGACCGACTTCGCAATCGACCTTGTATTCGCGCTTTACGCGGTCAACAAGAACCTCGAGGTGCAACTCACCCATACCTGAAATAATCGTCTCTTCGGTTTCCTGATCGTACTCGACTGTGAATGTCGGGTCCTCTGCGGCAAGAGCGTGAAGAGCCTTGCCGAGCTTCTCGTTTTCATTGCGGGAAGCAGGCTTGATGGAAACGGAGATAACGGGCTGCGGGAACTCAATCGTTTCAAGAACAATCGGATGCTCCATATCGCAAAGAGTGTCGCCTGTACGGGTATTGCTCAAGCCGGCAACAACGACGATATCACCTGCATGTGCCTCCTCAAGAGCCTCCTGCTTGTCGGCATGCATACGGAAGAGACGACCAACACGGCCCGTCTTGCCGATTGTGGAGTTAAGAACCTCCTGACCGACCTTGAGTGTACCCGAGTAAATACGGACATACATAATGCGGCCCATGTGCTGGTCGGAAACAATCTTAAATGCAAGACCGGCGAATGGAGCTGAAGCATCAGGCTCACGGGTTTCAGCCTCATTTTCGAACGCATGAACGGCACCGACATCAAGAGGAGACGGGAGATAGCGCATAACGCCGTCAAGCATAAGCTGAACACCCTTGTTCTTGAATGCCGTACCGCAGAATGCAGGAACAAGACTGCGCGAGAGACATCCCTTACGGATACCGGCAATGATATCCTCATTGGAAAGAGTACCCTCGTTGAAGTACTTATCCATAAGCTCCTCATCCTGCTCGGCAGCTGCTTCAATCATCTTTGCGCGGGCTTCTTCGCAGGCGGATTTAAGATTCTCGGGAATCTCGCCGTAAATCATCTTGACACCCTTCGACTCCTCATCGAAGCGGACGGAACGCATCTCAAGCAAATCAACAACACCCTCAAAAGTGTCGCTGGCACCGATTGGGTAAACCATCATAACGGGATTGCCCTTAAGAGTGCCGCGGATTTGATCCAATGTACCGAGGAAGTCGGCACCGATACGGTCCATCTTGTTTACAAAGCAAATCTTTGGAACGCCATAGTTCTCAGACTGACGCCAAACCTGCTCGGACTGTGGCTGGACACCGCCAACGGCGCAGAAAACGGCAACAGCACCGTCAAGAACACGAAGAGAACGCTCTACTTCAGCTGTGAAGTCAACGTGTCCCGGGGTATCAATAAGGGTAATACGATGCTCCTTCCAAGGAACAACCGTAGCAGCAGATGCGATCGTAATTCCGCGCTCCTGCTCCTGTTCCATGGAGTCCATCGTCGCAGCACCATCATGAACCTCGCCAAGCTTATGATTGACACCGCTGTAGAACAAAATACGCTCTGAGCAAGTTGTCTTACCTGCGTCGATGTGCGCCATAATACCAATGTTGCGGACCTTGTCCAATGGGAAAATATTAGCCATAGTTTCTCTCGTTTCGTTAGAAAAAAAGTTCAATTATTATAACCTAAAAGCTATAATTTTATCAAGTTTTTTCTTTGAAAACGCTCACTTCCCGTTTCCGTTGCAATGAAATTTAGGGAAAAGAAAGACCCGATACATCTCAAAATGAATCATCCTGAATATCAAAAAAATCCCGGTAGACAATGAGTTTTTCTTGGTACGAGCAGAAGGCCGTTATCGTCCTCTTGTCGCTCTTGTACCTTGGCGTGAAGAACATCCACTTGGGTCCCACTCTTCCAGCGTTTCTCTCGCCGAATGTTGCCAAAGTGCTCATAGAGAAATTTGGTATCGCAGGTATCGGGACTGTTGACGACGACATCGCAAATTTTCGTGCTGTTGACTGCAAAACGATAATTTTGATAAAATACATATATTTTGAGAAGAGTTGCGGCGAACCTTAAATGAGGCTCTCGTCACCTCTCAATGGACATATATATAAAGATCGCGTAACCACGCGGACTTGCTCGTTCTGATGAAACGACCAAAATTTATCAGGGAACGACATGTCTTGCGAGGGGCGCGCTATATGGCACACACATTGTGCCGGGCGTGTCATCTTGCACTCATGCTTTCCCTAAGGGCTTTGGTCGGCCTCATCAGAGAGCACGGGTGAAGGAGACACGCCCGCCCCTATTTGTCTCCATGGTTGATGTGGAGATAAGATGAAAAACCATAGTCTCTTTGGAATTCGAGCATTCGGATGCTTTTGCGCCGTGATGACGTTATGTATTGCGCGCGCACAAAATACGTATCCGGCAGCGTCCGGTTCTTATTCCGGATGCCAGGTTCGATTCAGAAGAATGGGAATATGAGGTATTGTATATGAAAAATAAGTTCATTGCTAATTTGGTGGCTATTCTGATGGCGTTAGTTGCTATGTGTAATGCAAATGGAGCTACCGAAGTTGTAGATGGTATTACCTGGACTTATACGGTTTCTGATGGTAAGGCGACTGTAGGCGCTACTATTTTGGATGAAATTGCTCCCGCCGTTCCAGTTTCGACATCTGGAGCAATTACTGTGCCATCAAAATTAGGCGGATATCCAGTTGTAGGTATTGGAGATTTTGCCTTTTATGGATGTGATTTACTTAAGAACGTAACAATACCTAATAATATCGCAAGCATTAATGATGGCGTATTTCAAGGCTGTAGTTCGTTGGAAAGCGTTTCAATACCGAATAGCGTAACAAATATTGGTCAATTTGCATTTTGCGTTTGTAGTTCACTTAAGAGCGTGACAATTCCTAGTAGTGTTACATATATAGGTTCTCATGCGTTTACTTATTGTGGTTCACTTGAGAGCGTGACAATTCCTAGTAGTGTTACATATATTGATTATGGTGTGTTCTCTTTTTGTGATTCACTTAAGAGCGTGACAATTCCTAGTAGTGTTACATATATTGGTTCTGATGCGTTTATTTATTGTTTTTCACTTGAGAGCGTGACGATTCCGAATAGTGTTACGAGCATCGGGGAAAGTGCGCTTAGGGAGTGCAGTTCACTTAAGAGTATTACTTTTTTAGGCGATGCTCCGGCTGAAATAGGATCTTATGTCTTTGAAAATGTTGCTTCAAATTGTACCGCATACGTGACGCAAGATTCGACTGGATGGGGTGTTGAGATTCCTGGGACATGGAATGGGATAAATATTGCGTATATTGATGAATCTTATAATCCTACCACCGATTTTGAATGGGATGTTGTGAATAACGAAGCGACAATAACCCGATATATAGGCACAAATACGATTGTTTCAATTCCATCAACTATTGAAGGTTACCCTGTCACGAGTATTGGCAGTGGCGCAT
>JAZUMF010000064.1:0-22771 GCA_045603485.1 Kiritimatiellia bacterium
ATCAGCCTACATCGATTTAAATCCAGTCCGTGCAGGAATAGTAGACGACCCCAAAGACTACAAATGGTCAGGCTACGCCTCAGCCCTCCGAGGCAACTCCAATGCAATGCACGGCATAGCGCGCATCTACGATCCAGACGCCAAAGTCTCAGACTTCAAAAAATACATAGAAACCTACCGTCAAAAGCTCTACCTAAGCGGCACAGATGTATTCCCAGCCGAAAAGATACAAGAGATAATCGATAAAAAGGGCGAGTTGCCACTGCAAATCCTCTTACGCTGCAAAGTCCGCCACTTCACCTGTGGAGCAATCTTCGGCTCAAAAGATTTTGTCGATGAACAGGTGGCAAAACATAAATATGCCTTCAGCCTCGGTAGAAAAACAGGCGCAAGAGGCATAGGACTATGTAAAAACTGGGACGGCATTAAACTATATTCAGCAAGAGACCTCCAAAAATCCCCAGTTTCATTCCAAGGCTAAGCAAAGAACCCGACAAAATATCATCACCTTCAACGGAGCCTACCGCCCCGGATGGGGAGGTGTATCAAAAAATCTCGCCAAAGACCTTTTTTGAGGCTATGGATGTTGCTAAAGTCAAAAAATGTGCCACTATTGCCAGTATCCAATATCAAATCCAATATTATCAGAGTCAGCAGAGATGAATTAACTTTGTAGTTTAAGGATAATCGATGTTGCTTTATGAAATGAGATTATAGATTGGGATAATTCTTAGCATAAAGTTAATTTTTTTCGATTGAGTATAGTAAGCTTACGGCAAGATGTCAAGTGTAATAGCCTGACACTTACAAGTCGGTGGGCTACAATTTGAATAATTCTTAGTGGTAAGCTGAATCGCTGGTTTAGTATAGTAAGCATGAGGCGGGATGTCAAGTGTAATAGTCTGACACCTAAAGATTTACACCCAAAGATTTGCTGGATTTGACAATAAGTTTTTTTAAGCGTATAGTTAGAGGTAAGGGGGATATGTATATGAAAAGGTATTTGGCATTTTTGATTTCGGTTGGCGCATTGAGTGCAGCTGGAAAAATAAACCAAAATATAAGTGGAGAACTAGTACCAAGAATTCATGTAGCCGACTTGCGTGAGTCGGAAACGCAGGTAAAGGTAGATGTGTCAGAGACTTTGGTCATTGAAAATGCCTTTTTTAAGCGAACAAGGGTAAATCTTGTCTTTACAAATCCTAATAAGCGGGTTTTTGCCGGGGAACTTGAGTTCCCGATTCCTGATGAGGCATTTGTCTGTGGATATGCTCTTGAGATAGATGGGAATATGATTCCTGGCGTGGTTTGCGGTAAGGAGAAGGCGCGAGTCGCTTTCGAGAATGAGGTTAGAAGGGGTGTTGACCCGGGTATTGTTGAGCATGTAAAGGGCAATATTTGGCGGACGCGTATTTTCCCTTTGAATCCGAATGTCTCCCGCCGTGCTGAAATTGAATATATCGTGCCTAAGACGAATGTCACTGATAGTATTGTCTATGAGCGAGATGGTGAAGATGTTTTTGTCGCCGCTTTGGGGTCGTCTGATAAAGTAAAAAAATCCTCTATTGCCGATAGTATTTCAACTTTCTCAAGCGGCACTATTCTTTGGGATGCAAGTATGAGTGCAAGGCCTTTGGCTGAAGCATGGCTGAAGAGGCTTGAGGCTTTGCCGGCTGAGGGTAAGTGGTCGCTTATTATTTTCCGTAATCATGTTGAATTGTTTGCCGATGCCTTTTCAAAACAGTCTCTTTTGAAAAAGCTGCGTGAACTTGATTATGATGGCGGAACGGATATCGGGGCGGCAATGGAAAAGCTGGGTGACAATGCTCCTGCTCTTCTTTTTTCGGATGAGCTTGATACTTTGGGGCTTGAAGCTCCAAAGTATGAGGGTCGCCCAAATATTATAATTGCATCGCGGCCTGATGCACCAAGGCGCAATATTGAGGTTCGGAAGCTGGCAAAGGGGGAGAAGGTTCCTTCTGATGTGAATATTGCAGAGTCTACACTTCTTGCAACAATCTATGCTGAACGCCGTATGCGTGACCTTGCTTCGCAGGCCGATGCCCGTCAGGAGGAGTTTCTTGCACTTGGCAGAAAATATGGTGTCGCCGGTCCCGGACTTTCTTTGATTGTCCTTGAGGGTTTGGCTCAATATCTTGAACACGATATCGAGCCGGATGAGAGGATGAGCTTTTATGCTGAATGGAAGAGGCAGCATGATGCAAAGGATGACAAGATTGCTTTGAAAAAGGCTAAGGCGGAACACGAAAAACGACTTCTTGACTATTGGGAGGAGCGCGTAAAATGGTGGAATAATCCAAAGCCACAAAAGCCCACTTCAAAGAGCGGCTTTTTTGATAATATGGTAATGGAAAGTAGAACATATTCAGCAGCTCTGCATAGTGACACCCCGTTAAACGATGTAACATTTAATGCGGAAAATGTTGTAGTTGAGTACGAGGAGGTAGACTTGCCAGCTGAGTCTAAGGAGCCTATCAAACGAAAGGCTATGTCTCCTCAAATTCAGGATAACCAAAATCCTCCAGTTGTCTCGCTTAAAGCCTGGGATTCCAAGATGCCATATCTTGATTCTCTAAAAGCCGCCAAAAATAATAACGAAGCGTACAAGGCGTATTTGAAGGAGCGCGAGAAGTACGGTCAGTCACCTGCGTTTTATCTTGATTGCGCGGGATGGTTCTATAAGGCTGGAGAGAGGATGACGGCGGATAGAATCATATCGAATCTTGCCGAGTTTAAGCTTGAGGACGCCGCTTTATGGCGTTCTATGGGCTGGCGCGCTCGTGAGGCTGGCTCGTACGGGCTTTCTATTCTCGCTTTCCGTAAGGTGCTTGAAATGCGTGGCGAGGAGGCTCAATCCCGTCGTGATCTTGCGCTTGTTTTGGCTGAATACGGAAAGTGGCTCGTAAATTTCAGCTCGAATCCGTACGCACCGCAGCCTTATATTGAAGAGGCGATGAAGCTTTTTGCGGATGCCGCTTTTAATGTCCGTGCCCGCAAGAGCGGACGGCGCAGTAACGACTTCCAGGTTTCAATTATTGCGCTTGAAGAATTGAACGGCTTAATCTCATGGGTTGAGTCTGAGAAGTGGTATCTGAGTAAAAAGCCTAAAGTGCCCGAGTTTGACGCGGCATATCGTCGCGATCTTCCTGTTAAACTCAGAATCGTTTTGAGTTGGGACGCTGACGAAACCGATATTGATTTGCATGTACTTGAGCCGAATGGCGAGGAGGCATTTTATGGTAACCGCCGTACTGCTGAGGGCGGCTTCGTTTCAGAGGATGTGACGACTGGATATGGCCCAGAGGAATATCTTAGAAAGGATGCCGACCGCGGCGTCTATAAGATACTGACTAATTATTATGCGTCGCATCAGACCTCTCTTACCGGTGCGGTTACTGTAATGGCATGCGTATACACGGATTGGGGAACGGCAAATGAGAAGTTTCAGCTGATTACCTTCCGTTTGGATAAGCCTAAGGATAAGTTGCTTATCGGCAAGGTGGAGTTGTAGGCAAAAAAAAAGAGCGGGATGGTCGCCATCCCGCTTTTTTTATGCCTTAGCGAACGATTGCCTGCCGGGCTTCGGCTAAGTCTTTGAAGATTCCTGCAGCGAGCATCTGTACGATGAGGTTGCCGACCGCCGTACCTTCTGCCGGTCCTGCGACTACTTCGAGGCCTGTTTCGTTAGCGGTCAATTCATTTAAGAAGCCGTCGCGGCAGCCGCCGCCTACGATATTGACCGTGGTGTATTCTTTGCCGGTAATTTCAGCAAGTCCTTTAATGGCGTCGCGATAGCATGCGGCGAGGCTGCGGTAGACGCAGAGCATCAGTTCGCCAACGGTTGCCGGTGCTTCAAAGCCGTTTTCGGCACATGCTGCGCAGACCTCATTTACCATGCTTGCCGGAGCCATAAAGCGTTGTGCGTTTACATCGACGATGCCTTCGTACGAGGCTGCGCGGGCAAGCGATTCGAGCTCTGAATAGCTGAAGGGGCGTCCTTCATTTGATGCGGCTAATTTTGCGGCGATATCGGAGTTTGATGATTTCCCTTTTACATAGGAGACGCCGTTGAGTTCACGGCGGATTGACTGAATCATCCAAAGGCCCATGATATTGCGCAGGAAGCGATAGCGATACTGGTAGCCGCCTTCGTTGGTGAAGTTTGCCAGACGGCTTGCCTCTGTGGCGATTGGAGCCATGTTTTCAACACCGAGCAGCGACCATGTGCCGCTTGAGATGTATACCGCTTTGTCATCGCGTGCGGGGACTGCAAGATATGCGCTTGCCGTATCGTGTGAAGCGGCGAGGACGACTTTGCCTTCAAAGCCTACCTTGGCGGCGATTTCGGGAAGGAGCTTTCCGACCTCTATGCCAGGCATCGATAATTTGCCGAAGATGCGACGGGGCAGACCGAGCTTGTCAATGACTTCCCAATCCCAGTCACGCTCTTCGGCGTTGATGAGATTGGTCGTGGAGGCATTGGTATAGTCATGGACGATTTTGCCTGTTAATCTGAAATTGAGATATTCTGGTATCATCAGCATGTGGGCGGCCTTTTGAAGCGCATCGTTGTCGTCGCGCTGAAGGGCTGTCAGCTGATAGATTGTGTTAAATGAGATTTTTTGTATTCCTGTGCGGGCGTAGAGCTCTTCAAGCGGAATTTTTGAAGCGACGATTTTATCTGTGCCTTCGGTGCGAGTATCACGGTATGCAACGGCATCGGAGCATTGAGCGAGATTTTCATCGAGCAATACAAAATCAACGCCCCATGTGTCGATTGCGATCGATTCGGGGGTGATGCCAAGCGGTTTGCATTTTGCGATGCCTGTTACAACTTCGTCAAAGAGGGACTCTACATCCCAGCAGTCATGGTTGTTCCGGCGTAACTGGGTATTGTCAAAGCGGTGAATTTCTTCGAGGGTTATCTTACCGTCTTTGACGCAGCCTAGTATGTGGCGGCCGCTTGAGGCACCGATGTCAATTGCCAAAAAATATTTTGTCGTTTCCATGATTTACTCCTTATGAAATTTTTTTCCGTTCGCGACTTCCAAAACGGTTTGCGCGGCACGCATCGCGGCGTCACCAGAGCCAAGAACGGCATTGGCCTCTTGTAATCCTTCAATAGCCTTGGAGCGGGCTTCGGCATTTATGAGATATTGCGAAAGCGCATTGGAAAGCGTCTCTGCCGAGAGGTCGTGCTGAATCAGTTCAGGCATGATCTTTTTGCCGGTAATCAGATTCGCGAGGCCGATGCAGCCGGCTTTTCTCAGTACTATGCGGCCTAATCTGTATGTCAACCAAGAAGCGCGGTAGATAAGCACGCATGGGCAGAGCATCAGCGAGGCCTCGAGCGTTGCGGTTCCAGATGCGACGGCGGCGGCTTCCGCCTGTCTCATGACTTCGCGGGCTTTGCCGTCTACGATTGTGAGATGAGTCGGTTTGCGCGATACGCTGTCAAGGACCGAATTTACGAGAGACTTTGTGCGTGGTGATGAGGCTGGGATGATAAAGCTGACCGGTTCTTCGAGATTTGCCTCAAGAAGTGCCGCGGCGGCAAGCATATCGGGAAGCAGACGGGATATTTCGGACGCGCGGCTACCCGGAAGAAGTGCGACACGCCGACCTGTTGCAAGCCACGGCAGCGGCTCTTCCGGCGACGCGAATGTTTCGGCGGCTCGGTCGACTAGCGGGTGGCCCGCAAAGACGGGACGCAGAGTCGTGGGCTCGAAGCATGCAGGTTCAAAGGGAAATATCGTAATCAGAGCGTCAAGGGCCTTGGCGATTTTCCAGATTCGGCTTCTATGCCAAACCCAAACTTGAGGGCATATATAATGAACTGTCTTGAAGCCCATTTTTTTTGCAGCCTTTGCCAAGCGCAGATTGAAGCCGGGATAGTCGACCGTAAGAACAATATCTGGCTTCCACTCGCGAATCTCTTCGATGTTTTTTTTCAAGAGGCGCGCAAAAAAGCGGATTCTCTTCAGGACCTCCCAAAAGCCGATTACCGAAATCGAGTCGCAATGGAGAAGCGGGTTAAGCCCTGCTTCGCGCATTGCGTCACCGCCTATGCCGCGAAAGACTACGGGATACGGCGAGCGCTCTTGTATTGCACGCATCAAAGGGGCGGCATGCTGATCTCCAGAGGCCTCGCCTGCTACGATGAAAATTTTTAGCTGCTTATCTTCTTTCATGGTCGTGTCGGAGCTGGAGGTAATCCTGAGTCAAGGGCGACGATGGCAATACCGTGGCGGTTGGCGGTTGAGATTACTTCATCGCGGTTCAAGAGGATTACACGGCCCGCTTGAAATGCCAAGGCCGAGATGCGGGACCGAATCATACGGCGGATAGTTGTCATCCCTATGACCGGGATATCGAAGCGCATATCGTGACCGTCGCGCGCCGCTTTAACGACGACGGCGTTTTTCCCTGCGAGCTTACCGCCGCGCTTTATTGCGGCATTTGTTCCTTCAAACGCTTCAACGGCGAAGACCATTCCGTCTTTGACGACTACGGTCTGACCCACATCAACGACGCCGATTGTCATAGCGGCGGCATGACCTCTTTCAATATCCGCAACTTCACGCTCGTCAGGAGCGCGTGAGGTCAGAACGCCTGGCGAGGGAATGCAATCATCCATGTACGAGGATGCCGGTATGATGGTAAAGCCGTGCCGCTCAACAAATTCGATGACGGTGCCAAAGACTGAATGAGCACACTTTGTGCGTAGGGTTGATAAAATGGAACGGGCGGTTGCGTCAAATCGGGTTGAAAAGAGTGCTGACGGGGATATTTGCCCGGCGAGAGCCAGATTGTGGAAATCGTTTTCTTCCGCCCACTTGAGCATTTTTTCAAATTCGCCTACGCCTAGTCTTACCGATACATCAGCAAGGGCACAAAGGGAACGAGATGTCTGTCCACGAAAGGCCATGACACCGATGCGCTTTACACCAGCCTTGCGAGCCCCGCTGAGAAGCTTGTAAGGATACTCGCCTTTGCCGGCAATGATCAGAAGATCGTCGTTATCCATAAAAAAATGGAGCGGGCGAAGGGAATCGAACCCTCGTGACCAGCTTGGAAGGCTGGTGTTCTGCCATTGAACTACGCCCGCTCGTAAAAAAGCTCCTTTTATTTTATCTAAAATCAGTAAAATCGTCAAGAAAAATAAGAATTATTCTGCCGTCAATTCAAAAACCGCAGAATCGTATCCGGCTGCAATCCATACCGGCAGTCCGACAGTAGCCAAGGCATCTGCGCCTATCGAAGAGCTGTGGGTATTGGCATGAGTATGCTCATTTCTTACGCCAAGCTCCTTTATGAGATAACGGCGGGATGCGTCTAGCCCCTGAAGGCGAATCGGAGGAATGTAGTTTGCGTATATTCCTCTGGCAATGCCATAGACAAAGAGTACGGCCTTTGATTTGTCTTCATTGACATACATCAAAGAGGCATAATCTCCATCATAAGGCGAGGCAAGGCGATAGAGGTCGCCTTGCTGGACTATTGGGCGGATGCGCTTATAGGTTTCGACGCATTCCTTGACATAAGGGATGTCTTGAGCGTCCATATTTCCAGGATGAAGCTCAAATCCCAAGCGGCCCGACATTGCGACATCAAAGCGATATTTCAACGGAATTTCGCGGCGCGTTTGATGGTTGGGTGATGCGGTCACATGACATGCGACGGAGTTGGCTGGGTAGAAGAGCATTTCGCCCCACTGGATGAAAACCCGCATATGCGCATCGGTATCATCCGAGCCCCAGAATTCATCTGCGTATGTCGAGAGCGAACCGAACTCTGCGTGTCCTCCGCCCGAAGCGCACGCCTGAAACATCACATCGGGATGTTTTTTTGCCAAGCGGTCTGCAAGCTCAAGGTAGCCTGATGTATAATCGAACCAGAGGTTGCACTGGCGGTCTTTCGGCAGATATGGAGAACCGGGGTTCATGATTTCGGAATTTGCATCCCATTTGATATATGTAATGCCCGGTACCGCCGTTAGCAGCTCATCGATTTGACGGAATATCTTATCGCGGACATCGGGATTGCACATATCCAGTACAACCTGAGTAGTTCCGCGCCCTTTGCGGAGGGGCCTTGTAGGTTCACTTAAAACCCAATCGGGATGCTTTTTGACAAGCTCGCTGTTGGTATTTGCCATTTCAGGCTCAAACCAAAGACCTAGGCGGATGCCACGCTTTGCCGCCTCATCGGCGAGATATTTTGGCCCGTGCGGCAGCTTGTCGGTATTCCAGACCCAATCGCCCAAACCGCGGTGGTCGTCATTTCTTGCAAATTCTCCGAGTCCGAACCATCCGTCGTCAATGACAAACATTTCACCGCCAAAGTCACGGACGCCGTCCATCATGTCGGTAAGGGTCTTTTCAGAAAAGTTGAAGTATGCACCTTCCCAGCTGTTGAGAAGAATGGGGCGAAGCTCTTTTCCGCGAGGCATACAATGCAATCTCGCCCATTTGTGGAAGTTGCGCGAGATTTGACCGCGCCCTTCGTCGGAATATGTGAAGATGAAGCGCGGGAGCGTGATTGATTTGCCAGAGTCCAAAATATAAGGACCGGAGCAGTTGTCAACGCCTGAGTGAATTAAGAGGGCGTCTGCCGATGTGCGGGTAATGGAGGCCTGCCATGCGCCAGACCACGCAAGTGCGCCGCCAAAGACTCTTCCGTAGGTTTCTGTGGAGTCGTTGCCGTATGCTACCATGAAGGCGGGGTTGTTGTACCAGGCTCCGTGTATGCCTGAACGGCTGCCAAGTGAAATCGTTTGGGATTGCGCCAGAGTCGTTTCGCTTATGTGGGCTTCGGCTCCCCATGTGCCGCGCAGGTTGAAGACGGTGGCATTGCGCCCCATAAGATTCATTTCGAGCGCGAATGAATCCATTTTATTTATTGCGACGGCACCGGCTTCGTCGTTTGTAAGCTCAATCCATGTCTCAAAGACATCGCAATCGTCATAGGTGCGGAAGTGCTGCGTTACGAAGAAACCGTAGTTTTCATCGCGCATCTTTAAGACCAAATGGCGGACGCCGGGGGCATCTTCGGTGATTGCCGAATCAACCGCAACGAGGACGGTCGATGCGACTCCATCCGCATGAACAACCCCCAAAGCCCCGTAAGCTTCCATCGTGCGGCTTGGATGATTGGGTTCGAAAAAGTCTATATCTCCATAAGCGGGATATGTGGCCTGCAAAGGGCGGCGCAGGGATGTTATGCCATCGTGACGATCCGGCATCAGAGCTGCCAGATCGCCGGCGGAGCTGCAAGTTTTGCCAAAGTGTGTGAAGAGAAATTTGCCGGCTCTTAATACGAAATCAAGGGAGCAGGATTTTGAACGAAGCTCGAAAATTTTATCGTCTTGCATAGTCATTCACCATTAGTTGGGGTTATTGGAGATGCGCTTAACCTTTGGGGTGCAGGGTAGGGATTGCAGTATCTCGAATGCGGTTTTACTTTGACCTGGTAGAACCAATTCCGGGCGGATTTCCGCAATCGGCTCAATCACAAACCGCCTGTTGGCGGCTTCAGGATGCGGCAATGTAAGGTCTTCGCGCGAGCTGGTTATATCGCCATAGGTTATTATGTCGATATCAATCGTTCTGGGAGCGTGGCGTTCATCGGTTCTGATGCGGCCGAGCTTATACTCTAATTCGTGAACGGCTTCAGAGAGCTCGTCGGGCGATAGGGCGGTTTCAACGATGACCGCTGTGTTGATAAAGACCAAATCCTTGTATCTTTCAGGCACATCAACCGCTTCGGTTTCGTAGAATGATGCCTTTGCGGCAACCGATGTCTTTGGTAGATTGCCGAGCGCGTCAATTGCGCTTTCAAGAAGCTTCAGGCTTTCTCCCTGACAAGATCCCAATGATAGAGCGCATTCCATTTTACGCAAGCCCTAGGACATCACGCATTGAGTAGATGCCGGCGGCTCTTCCGGGAAGCCATTTTGCCGCCAACATTGAGCCCTTGGCAAAAGCCGCTCTGCTTGCCGCCTTGTGGGTGATTTCTACGCGCTCATGTTCGCCGGCGAAGATAACGGTGTGATCGCCGACGACCTCGCCGCCGCGTAAGGCGTGAATAGCGATTTCACCAAAGGGGCGTTCGCCTGAGATGCCTTCGCGCCCGTAGACCGCAACATCGTCAAGCCTGACTTCGCGCCCATCGGCCGCCGCATTTGCAAGAGCAACGGCAGTACCGCTTGGAGCGTCCTTTTTATGGCGGTGGTGCATTTCGACAATTTCAATGTCGTATGATGAATCGAGAATCGCCGCCGCCTTTTGAACGAGTCCCAAAAGGAGGTTGACTCCGAGGCTCATATTTGCCGAGTGGACGATTGCGAGCCTTGCGGCCGCGGCCTCGAGAGCCGCTTTCTCGCTATCATCGAGCCCTGTAGTCGCCAGCACATAGCCCTTGGCTTCGGCGGCGATTGCATTTTCAAGGTTTCCGGGGACTGCAGTATGGAAGGTAAAGTCAATGTATACATCTGCAGGTTCTGCATTTTTGGCGTCGGTTATCGTAACTCCGATATTTCCGATGGAGGCGACATCTCCGGCATCTTTGCCGATGAGCGGATGGTCAGGCTGCTCTATCGCCGCTACAAGGCGAATGCCTTCGGTGCGGGACGCTTCGACAAGCATGCGCCCCATGCGGCCGGCGGCTCCGAGAATAGCTACTTTGACTTCGTCCATAGTGCGCCCCCGATTTAGACGAGCGACAGCTCTTGAAGTGTTTTGCGGAGCTTCGCTTTGTCAGAGTCCGACATTTCACAAAGCGGAAGACGGTACACCTCTTCAATTTTGCCCATCATGGCGAGTGCCGCCTTGACGGGAATTGGATTAGTGTCGATGAAGAGGTCGCGGAAGAGTCTGTAGAGACGCTTGTGGATTGCCGTCGCCCTTGCGTAATCGCCGTCCATGGCGGCGTGGGTCATTTCGCCGACCTCCTTAGGCATAACATTCGATGCTACGCTGATGACGCCCTTTGCACCGACCGAAATCATCGGGACGGCGAGCATGTCATCACCGGATAGCACGGTAATGTCGCAAAGATCGAGAATTGCGCTTACGCGAGTGACGGAGCCGGCGGCCTCTTTGACGGCAACGACTTTCGGGTGGTCTGCAAGGCGGACGATTGTATCGACCGCAATTTCCTTGCCGGATCTTCCAGGCACATTGTAGAGGACGACAGGAAGACCGAGGTCGGCTACAGCCATAAAGTGCTTGTAAAGACCTTCTTGGTTAGGTTTGTTGTAGTATGGGCAAACCTGAAGTGTCCCGTCAACGCCCATTGCGATGGCTTCTTTGGTAAGGTGAATCGCCTCAGAGGTTGAGTTGGCGCCCGTGCCGGCAATGACCTTTGCCCTGTGGTTGACCTTCTCGGTTACAAATTCAATTACCTTGCCGTGCTCATACATTGAAAGCGTGGGGGATTCTCCACTTGTTCCAACCGGTACTACACCATCAACCTTAGCCTCAATCTGTTCTTCAATGAGAGCCTCAAAGCGAGTATAATCAACAGAGCCGTCTTTGTTGAATGGTGTGGCAAGTGCGGTTATAAGTCCAGTAAATGGCATATTTTCTCCTTTAATTGCGGGAAATCAGTAGCTTACATTATAGCAAATCCGCTGTTTTTTTAACAACGGATTTTGCTTTTTAGTACGCCGACTTTAGGGTGTTGGTTGCAAAACGCGCATAGCAGGTGCGAATATCGTCTGCATAGCGGCGCAAGGTAGCCTCGCCAATACCTTCAGGATCGCCGCAGCGGTAGAGTGCCCGTGCAAGATAAAGCTCGCGTTGCGCATTGTTGCGGTCGTTGTCGTTATTGTTACGGGGAGCCTTAGGATTTGCCATTGATTCCATCTCCAAACGGATGTCATGGTAGTCATGGCCGGCAATCTTTGGCATATTGAGAATCCTCAATAAATGCGGGATAAAGGCCTTGTCGCGAACGACTTCTACATAGTCGCAAATCGCGCGGATGTGAGAGAATGTCGGTTCTTCAAGCTCTGCTGCCTTTTGAAGAACGGCATCAACCGCCGCCGATGCTTTTGCGACGGCGAGGACCTGAATGTCAGCGTCAATTGAACTTTCGCCGCCAAGGTCGGTCTTCTTCCATTGGTCAAAGGAAAGACCCTCATCCCAAGGCTCGGTTTTCAATCTGTCGGCAATCGCCTTTATGCCGTCGGCATCACCGGCAACGGCAAGAAGACGGGAAACTACAATTTGACTTGCGGGATCGCTCTTGTCGTCAAGACGGGCGCGGAGAGGTGCGTGTGCATGCTCTGGCGAAACCATAAGAGCGGCGACGGTTGCGAGCTCCGTCAAGGGCTCATTTGCTATTGCGGCAATCGTTTCGGCTGATGGTGCGTATGAGTCCTGACGAATAGTGGAGGCCGGAAGCAGATTGCCGACCTTGACCAGTCGACGCTGCAATTCGCGAACATTGATATCGCGGACCTCACCATCCTTCTCAATGGACATTGTCGCGGCAATGCCTGCCGCGAAGGCCTCATTCTGGACATCGGCCTGCATTCGGTAAATCGGCATCGCGTCGCGATGGCAGCTGATGGCAAGGCCGGTCACAAGGACACCTGAAATACCCTTAGGCAAGAGTGCGCGAAGCGGAAGATCGCCGTAGAATGCGATTACATGTGGAGGGGGAAGAATATGGAAAAGCTTGTCAACGGGATAGCCGTGACGGTCAAAGTCGCTGGTAGAACGGCAAATCGCGTCACTCCAAGTCCTGTCAAGGAATACATCCTCAGGCATAATCTGCACATCGCCTACAATCTGACGGCGATCGCGCGAGCCGGGTATCGGAGAGTTGTCAAAGTGACCGCGGAAGCGATGCCTTCCGACAATCATGGCGCGCGTGACATCAGCAGGATCTGTGTCGTCAATAAATGTGTAGTCGGTGTTGAAGTATGCGGGAGGAATCGGCATAGGCGGCAGACCGGAGCCCTGCAGCGACAGGCTCTTGTCGCAAAGCTCATGGCATTCTGCGCCCGCCGCGGCGGCGATATCCGCACTGCCCGTGGCATCAACAATGGCCTTTGCCTTGATTATGCCAGCTCCCCATTGTGTGAAAACGACTACGCCGCGAATCTTGCTGCCGTCAAGCAGGATGCCGGTCGATGTCGCACCAAACCAAATGCGTCCGCCGCTCTTGAGAATCTGTCGGCGCAACCATTCCGATTTGTGCATGGCATTCCAACGGTCAAGCTGGTAGAGCGGGTCGTTTTCGCAAAGCGACCATGGAGAAAGTGCCGATTCGGCGGAGAATCCATTCCGCGAGCCATACCAATAGAGATTGATAGCGCCCAAGGTACCGATACCGCCAAGTTCGTGCTGAGACTCAAGGAGAAGAGTCTTTGCCTTTTCGCGGGAAGCCGCGATTGCGGCGGGGGCACCGCCTGTACCGCCACCGACGACGACAACATCCACATCGTCAATGACAGGCAAGTCAGGAAGCGCATCAAGACTTATGCGGGGCAAGTCAGGAGTGCGGAAAAAGTCGCGTGGCTGGAAATGAAGCAAGGGCTCCTTCGTGCCGCTAAAGGCTTTGCAGGCATCTGCCGTAATCGCGCCGGCAGGAGCAAGCGTTTCACCAAGGCGAACGCCAAGCGCAATCTGATGATCTGCATTGCGGAGCTTTTCAGCGTCTGCCCGTGAAATCGCAATTGCAGTGCCTATGACATAAAGACCGTCGATGTTGGTCTTGCAGGCGGCAAGATCGACGGTTGCGCCAGAATCGCACTTGTATTCACCATTGTCAATGTGGTCTTGCAAGAGCCAATCGACACGAGGAGCATACCATCCCATACGGGCACGGTAAGTCTTTTTGCGAAGCTCATCCTCGATATCGGCAATCGACTGGGGCGAGAAAGACGGGATTGAAACCTCCATTGAATGGCGGTAGATAGGCCATTCGTTCATCTTGCCGACCGAACTCAAAATTTCAATATCGCCAAGCTTTTCAACTGTGACACCCTTGGGAGGCTTGCCGTAGAGAAGCTTGTCCGCCACCTCGTAGGCGTTGCACATATCCAGAGGACGGGGGCCGATTACCACGCGTGATGCGACAACCTTTGCATCGGCAGGCCATTTTGTAAAGGGAACGCCCTCAAGTCGGGCAAGGACAGCCGAAGCCGTAGCGTCGATGACAGTGCGTGTAAGAGCGATAAAGGCACCGCCCTTGCCGGAGAACAGCACGCCTGCAACCCCTTTTGCATCCTTAACAAGACCAACAGCCGCAGAACAGAACTCAAAGCTGACGCCCACTGAGAGGAGCTCCTGTTCAAGGGTCGATTTAACGGCAAGAGGCTCTACGATTTTTTTGGGGTAGAGCTTTTCAAAGAGAGGAGTTGAAGGGCCGCCTTCAGGTTTGACAATTCGACCAGTAGCGCAAATATCCTCACCGAAATAGGTCTCAGGTGCGATTACGAGAGCCTTTAATCCTTTTTTTGCAGCAGCGAGAGCAGCCGCGACACCGCCGGAAGCGCCTCCAGCGACAACTAAATCAAATGTACCCATCACTGGTATGCCGTTGATCTTCTTCTCGTTCATATTTTGACCTTCCTAAAAAGAAATCCTACGAAACAACTCTATTTTAACCTTTCCCAAATTTTGTTGCAATATCTCAAAATTTCTGTTGATTGATTAAATTACAAGGTGTAAAATGGCGGTGCAGTTTGGAATGCCCGTATGGGCGAGGCATTTGCCACCATTTTCAATCTTTTTTTGAGACGGCATCGGCATTGCCTAAGTTTTCAATCAATAACCAGTTGGTTTTTAAGGAGATTAAGTTGTTATGGATGTTTCTTTTCTGAAAAATGAGCGTCGTATCAAGATTGGTATCTGGGGTCTCGGCAGAGGCGGCAGCTTTGTAAGGTCGGCGCGCGCCCTTAATTATGATATCGTCGCAGGCTGCGATTTCAATCCTGACATAAGGGAAAAATTCAGGGCTAATGTCCCAGAGGCCTATATAACCGATGACGAAGACGATTTCCTCAAGCAGGACATGGATGTCGTTCTTGTGTCGACATATTTTCCCGCCCATTGCGACCATGCCATTAAAGTTCTCGAGGCCGGCAAGCATGTGATGTGCGAGGTGACTTCATTCACAACGCCGGCAGATGGCGTCAGGCTCGTTGAAGCCGTTGAGAAGTCGGGTAAGATTTATCACCTCCTTGAGAATTATCCGTTCAGTAAAGAAAATATGCACCTTAAAAAGCTCTGGGACGAGGGCTTCTTCGGCGATTTCCTTTATGGCGAATTTGAGTATGTCCACATGGCGCGTCAGCTTTCTTATTGCTATCCCCATTGGATAGAGGAGGAGGGCGCCGACCTTCCTGTAAGACCGGGCTGGGCTATTCACCACTGGCGAGGCGCATTGAATGTCCACATGTACAACACCCATTCGCTGGGGCCTCTGATGAATATTACAGGATTGAGGCCTGTTGCGGTTGAGGCCTTCCCCAATACTGTCGGCGTGCCCGGTATGGTTCATGGAGTGCGAGCCTCAACGGGTTCATCGCTCATTCGCATGTCCAACGGCGGTGTCATGCGAAACCTGATGGGCTCAACAACGATGGATAACCACACAGGCGGTCGTATTTGGGGAACCAAGGCTGCCGCCGACAAGATGACCTCAGGCAAGCTTATAATCGCTATCGGCGCCGACGGCGCCGGCCATAAGTGCGAGGTCACGCCAGAGTGGCCCGACGAGGCCTTAGGTGAGCTTGCCCGTAATGCAGGACATGGCGGCGGTGACTTCTGGGAGCTCTTTTACTTTGCGAGAGAGTTTTACACCGGAGAAAAGGGACCATGGAACATATACGAAGCCAGCGATGTGACGCTTGCAGGTATTCTTGCTGTCAGAAGTACACTTCGCAACGGCGAGCCTCAGCACATTCCCGATTTCCGCTTAAAGGAGGAGCGTGACGCCTACCGCAATGACCATTGCGATGACTTCCCCAGATTCGACCCCGTCAACGGTTGCTTCTCGGAGGATGCCGATCGCGAGCTCGTCAAGGACTTTAACCGTTTGATGCGCAATGTCTTTGCAAACTACGGCCATCTTCGTGCCGTAATGACGGTGGTGCAGGGTATGCGGATCTACGATACGATTGCGAATGGCGCAAGCAAGCTTGAGGTCGTTAAATCCGCAATCGGTCTCAAGAAGCGTTTGCCTAAAGTTGTCGAGGATTGTCGCGCTTTGGAACGCATTGCCGCAGCATATCCCGATTCTGTCGGTGGCAAGACTATTACATACGGTCTTACGGCTATGCCGCTTGATAAGATTTACAATGAGGCGGCATTTATCGAAGAGATCGATTCGTGGCTTGCGTCTATCGGCTACAAATAGAGGTCTTGCCAAACGGAGAGTAAAACAATATGAGTGCGCCACCTGTCCCCGTGGTAAAGCCCCGCCTGACATTTTTGTACAATGGCGAGTTTGTTGATTCGGATTTGCAGACTAAATCAGTACGGGAGTCGGAAGACGGCCGTTTATATGAGACCTTTACCATCGGCGGTACTCTTGAGGTGACTACGGAGTCGGTCCGCCACGGTGATGCGATAGAGTGGGTCTCCTGGTTTGAGTATAAAGGCATTTCCGATAAATCGGGTCAGGTGACGCAGCTTTGCGACTGCAACATCAATGTGCCCTTTGAGCCTGATCTCTATCCAGATAGCCTGGCGCGCATACAAGAGGGCAGAACAACTCTGGTTTATGCTCATAACGGCTCGGACTGGAACGAATATGACTTCTCGTGCGATGTCGAGTCCTACGGCGATAGAGTGCTTAGAAAGGCCGCCTTGTCACAACTCCCCCGTTATAGGGCTGGCAACACAAATGTGAAGCATTTCGCTCCGATCGGCGGACGCTCCAGCCATGGGGCCTTCCCCTTTTATAACATAAATCAGGGAGACTACGGTGTAATCTTTGCCGTCGGCTGGACCGGTCAGTGGAATTGCGATTTAGAGCGGGCGCTTGACGGTACGATAAACATCCGCACAGGACTTGAGGATGTCGACTGGCATTTATTGCCTGGAGAGCGCATCCGCACCTCGTCAATCATTGTGATGCCCTACAGCAGCGGATATGAAAAGGGGCAACAGTCCTTTCGCCGTTTGCTCCGCGACCACTATTCGCTTATCGGGAAGCCGGGGCGTCCCGAGCGTGCACCACTCTGCATGTCGTTTTGGGGCGGTCTTACCAGTGACGGACTTGTTGAGCGCATTGACAAGATTGGCGCCGAAAGGCTCGGCTACGAATTTGCGTGGGTCGATGCCGGGTGGTATGGCCAGTTTACTGAACCCAGCCCAAATGAATTTGAAGGGAATTGGTGGGCATATACCGGCGACTGGTCAGTTAACAGACACTTCCATCCCGATAATCTTGAGGATGTGTCGGCGGCATGCAAGCGCAATAAGCTGGGCTTTCTTCTCTGGTTCGAAATCGAGCGGGTAAATACCAAATTACCCGTAGTCAAGGCCCATCCCGAATATTTGATAGGGGATATGATTGATCTTGGAAACGAAGCGGCTTGGGCTTGGGCATACAAGACAATCGCAAACCTGATTCGTCGCCTTAATATCAGCTGCTATCGTCAGGACTTTAATATCACACCGCTGGGAAGATGGCGTGATGCCGATGCCGTCGACGGGCGCAAAGGCATGCACGAAATTAAGTACATAATGGGTCTTTACCGTTTGTGGGATTCGCTACTGGCCGAGTTTCCCCATCTTATTATCGATAACTGCGCCTCCGGCGGCAGGCGAATTGATATTGAGACACTCCGCAGGTCTCTTCCCCTTTGGCGTGATGACTATCAGTGCCCGGCAAACCACGATGTCGATGCAGCCCAAAACCACAATATCGCCATTTCAAGATGGTTGCCCTATCACGGCACATCCTCTGGCAGAATTGTCGGTGATACCTACCGCGCACGCAGTTGCTATGCTCCGGCTTTTGCAAGTTCGCCGCTTTTTTCATCAACGGAAAACCTGAAGAACTTATCAGATGACGACTGCGCATGGATTCGCCGTATCAACAACGAATTTAAGAAAGTCCGCGAGTTGATGCAGGGTGATTACCGTCCTCTCGTTGAGATGTCGCCAACCGTTGATAGGTCGACATGGAGCGCATATCAGTATTCGCTAAAAGACGAAGGATTCGTAATGGCATTCCGAAGAGCCAAATCACCTTTTTGCGAGGCCAGATTTGAGCTTTGCGGCATCGACCCTCTGAAGAGTTATCTCTTCGAAGATTCAGATACAGGGCAAACCTTTACAATTTCAGGCAAAGAGCTTTCCGAAAAAGGCATTTCAGTCGTTATTGACCAACCCCGTTCTTCAAAGCTCTATTTCTACAAGTCAATACAAGGATAGCTTGACTGGCAAGACTATTCCTGCGTTAGACTTAAGCTATAAGGTGCTTCAAGGATGAAGAAAATTATTTTAGCAACACACAACAAAGACAAAATTCGCGAGGTCGGAGAAATCTTTCCCGATTGCGAAGTCATAGGCGTCGATTCACAGGCCGAAGAGACGGAGACAACCTTTTCAGGTAATGCCTTAATCAAGGCGAGGGCAGTTGCAAAGTGTCATCAAGGCGCATGGGTAATGGCAGATGATTCCGGCCTTTCCGTCGATGCGCTTAACGGTGAACCTGGGGTGTGTTCTGCCAGATATGCAGGTGAGGATGGAAATGTCCCTGCCAACAACGCCCTCCTCCTGAAAAATCTTCAAGGCGTCGAAGATAGACGCGCCCACTTTGCCTGTGCCATTGCATTGATTACACCCGATGGAAGCGAAAAAGTCTTTGAAGGGCGCTGCTATGGCAAGGTTGCCTTGGCTCCCTCAGGCAAAGGAGGCTTCGGGTATGACCCGCTATTCATTCCCGACGGCTATGAAAAGTCGTTCGGAGAATTGACCCCCGAAGAAAAGAATGCAATCTCACATCGCGGTCGCGCACTTGCTTCATTAAAGGAGACGCTTGCCAAAGAATTCTCGGAGCGGTAGGATATGCGACTATTTGATACACATTGCCATTTCGAGAGCGACGATAAAGCCGCCATCGAGCCGATTCTCCTTAGGGCCAAAGCCGCCGGAGTAGAAAGGCTGATGGCAGTCGGCGGCTCGCCAAACCTTAATCGGGCTGCAATAGCGGCGGTTGAACTCTCAAAATCGCTCCCCGCGTCCTCCGTTCCGGTCTGCTCTCTGGCATGCGGCTTTGATAGAAGCCACTTGATGCAGGAAGAGCAAGAAGTCTTGCCCGACGCGTTGGAATTGACCGCATGGGGTGAAATCGGACTAGATTATCACTATTCTCCCGAGACGCGCGATTCACAATGCGCACATTTTGCTTCGCAGCTGGAAGAAGCGAAGCGGCGCAACCTCCCCGTTGTAATCCACACGCGCGAAGCCGATGATGACACCCTCGCAATTCTCAAGGAGATCCCAAGTCGCGGCATAATCCATTGCTTTACGGGAAATCCGGACTTCTGCAAGGCATTGCTTGACCTGGGCTTTTATATTTCTCTTTCGGGGATTGTGACATTCAGAGTAGCCGATAATGTCAGAGAGTCGGCACTGGTAGTTCCCGATGACCGCCTTTTAATTGAAACCGACAGCCCCTATTTGGCGCCGGTGCCGATGAGAGGAAAACCCAACGAGCCGGCTTTTGTCGCCCACACATTGCAGTTTTTAGCAAAACTCCGCAATGTCGATGCCGAATTTTTGGCGGATTTAACTATGAGTAACGCCAAAAAGGTATTGTCGATTTTGTAGGCGCACAGCACTACTCAAGAACAAGAAGTGCGGCATAGGCACCATCCGAGCTCATCGAAGGAAGCAGGGTGGTGCTTTTTTCTAGTCTGTAGCAAACGCCAGTCGGGGTCGCTAGGAATTTTTCAACGACGGAGCCATCCTCCTCAGGATCAATACTGCAAGTAGAGTATACGATTCGCTTTGGCTTAAGCGCGGCAAGATTTGACAGAATAGCCAGTTGAAGCTCCGCAAGACGCGCGGTTTCCTTAGCGTCCCACCGCCAACGGGCATCAGGGCGACGCCTAAATACACCGCTATTAGAGCATGGCACATCGGCAAGGATCGCATCCAGCTGAGAAGAAGGAAGCAAGCCGGCAAGCGTTGAGGATGTAGCATCGGCTTGCCTGATTTCAATATTGCTCAGCCCCGTCCGAAGAGCGTTTTCGCGAAGACGGTTTAGACGCTCCTCCACGGCATCAAAGGCAAAGACCTTGCCATTTGCGCCCACAGAGGCGGCAATCTGCATAGCCTTGCCTCCAGGAGCTGCACAAGCATCCAAGATAGTCTCGCCGTTCCTTGGAGAGAGAAACGAAAGAGACAGAAGCGTAGCCGGGTCCTGAATAATGAATTGCCCGTCCTCATATCCGGGAAGCCGCTCAATGGCAATACCATGGGGGATTTCAATTGTTTCAGTTCCACATGGCGAGTCGACAATGCGCGCCGAAATAGATGCTGCATTCCATTCCTCACAAAGAGAAAGAGCCCTTGCTCCATCGGTAAAGGGAAGGGGAATTGCGGTAGTCGACGGAATGGCATTGTCCGCCTCGCAAATAGAAAGAGTCTTATCAACGCCGAAAGCCCGTTCCCATCTCTTCACAATCTCCTCTGGATGAGAAAGACGAATCGCCGTCGGGGCCCCATTCAAGTCATTAAGAATTGCTTCACGATTGCGGACGATATTTCGCAAGACGGCATTTATCAAGCCGACAGGCCCGGCTCCGATCTCCTTTGCCGCGTTAACAGTCTCAGAGATAGCGGCGTAGGCAGGAATGTTTTTTGCGAAAATCAGCTGCCACGCACCCGCGCAAAGAGTTGCATAAGGAAGAACGCCTGGGGATTTGCGAAGAAATTTTGCCAAGACGAAATCCAATGCCGAAAGATTGCGAATCGCCCCATATGTAATCTCCATCGCCATTGAATTGCCTGACGCAAGGAGGCGGTCGGGAAATATTCCAGAGCGCCTCCATTTTGCCAAAGCGTTGATTGCAGCAGAGCGTTCGTTGTTAAGATTTTTTTTCACAGCTTCAGGCGTCTTTAATCGATAGTGCCAAAACGGGTGAAAGGCCAATAGACGATTGCGGCAGGGCCCAAAAGCTTTTCCTCAGGAACAGGCCCCCAATAACGGCTGTCACGGCTATTGCTGGTATTGTCGCCAAGAGCGTAGTATTCACGCTCGCCCAATGTGATAGAGTCATTTGGATTTCGCAAAGGAACCGGTGCTTCGGCAGGGCCGTTGCCAATAGTTTGATAGCCGGCGTAGGATGGCCCGTTAGGCTTGGTAGCGCTCTTGGCTGCAATACGCCTGATTGTATACGGCTCGTCAATCACCTTGCCATTGATCAAAAGATTCGGAGGAACGATTGAAACAGTTTCACCAGGCATTCCACTCATACGCTTAATATAGTGAGTACCCTGAGGAAGCCCCTCAATACCCGTTGTAGAGAAAACCATAACATCACCGCGCCTAGGCCTTCTGAAATTCCAAGTCAGGCGATTTACAAAGACATGGTCACCAGCCTTGACCGTGCCAGACCAAAGTACCCCGCCAGACTTAATTGTACCGTTAGGGCGCAAGTCTCGAAAAGCCTTAATATTAAGGTAGCCGTCCTTAACAATCGCCTCCGCAGGCACATGATAAATCTTTCCTGCAACCTTAAAGCTAATGTAGCCAGGCTTTAGCGTCTGAGGGATTGGAACCAAAGTCCCGCCGTCGCTCACGCGAATCTCCTTGTACCAATCGCCTGTAAATGCCCATTTAACAACCTTAAATGGCATTTTATCCATAAAAGTGGGATTTTGGTGGGCCTCAGTGTGGATACCCCAAAGAGTCGGCTGCATAGAGCCGGTAGGAATCTTGAACGGCTGGAAAAAGTAGCATCTAAATGCCATCGCAACGGCAAGCGCGACAACCAAAACCTCAAAGTTCTCAGCCCAGCCGTGCGGATGATTTGGCCTCCATGGGGAATCCTTGCCAATTGCGGCATCAATGCGGCTCATAGCAGCATTGATTTCCTCAAGCGAAGAGGCGGCCCTGGCAGCCTTGCGCGCCATATCGATTTCTTCACGCAATGCGTTAGACTCATCAACAGATACAAGATCGCGCTGCATCTTCCAAATATTCAAGGCGTGAGTTGCAGCGGCTTTAAGCTCTTTTTTTGCAGAGCGGAGTTTGAAATATTCTTTCAGGTTCATTCTATAATTATATCATCTTTTAACAAGATTTATAATAAAATCCCGTAAATCTGTTGCTCCGCGGTGTCAGACTGTTACACTTGACAATATCTCTTTTATCCAATATACTTAATTACACAATCACAAGAAACAAGGAGTCAATTATGCGTAAGCCACGAATCAAAAACGACGGAGAAGGTTACTACCACATCGTAAGCCGCTGCGCCCTACAGCAGTTTCTATTGAGCCCAGAGGGCAAATCGGTCTTTGTCGATATGCTTCGCCGTATAGCCATCTTCAGCGGCATAGAGCTACTCAACTATTGCGTAATGGACAACCATTTCCATATCCTTGCCCATGTCCCAATACCAACCGAGATTACTGAAGAAATGCTGATCTATCGCGTAAAGACCCTCTACGGAGCAGATCAGGCGCAGTCCCTCAAAGACAGATGGATAATGTACCGCCACGGCAACCATTTGAAACGACTTGAAGAAGAGCAGATGATGCTCAAACGC
>JAZUMF010000065.1:0-30485 GCA_045603485.1 Kiritimatiellia bacterium
AGAGCGTTTCTGAGGTGCCTTCTACAAGGGTGCTGCGGAAGCGGCCTTCCCACATTGTGCCTTGCTTGTAGTCGTGTCTTGCACGATACCAGGCTGAGTAGCGTTGCTTTAGGAAGTCGGAGGCCAAGCGGTCTTAGGAAGACAACATTCACACACAACTCCTTGGCTCACAGAACGACATGGCTACGATCCGACTTGCTGCTAAAACGCATATCCGCACTCTACGGCAGCCCCCACGCAGCAGACCTCAAAAGCCGCTGGTATGAGCTAAAGAAGCAAACCCGCCCCGATATTGTCGAAGAAGAACAGGCAGCATTCATTCGCCGCATGGGAGATATAACGCCATTTATGCAGTGCCTAAAGCAACGCTACTCAGCCTGGTATCGCGCAAGACACGACTACAAGCAAGGCACAATGTGGGAAGGTCGTTTCCGCAGCACCCTAGTAGAAGGCACCTCAGAAACCCTCTCCTCAATCTCAGCCTACATCGATCTAAATCCCGTACGCGCAGGCATAGTAGACGACCCAAAAGACTACAAATGGGCAGGCTTTGCCAATGCACTGAAAGGCGATAGCAAATCAATGGAAGGCATAGCAAAGATGTATGACAAAACAGCTAAAGACACATCCTTTGCAGATTTGGCAAAAGAATATCGTCTAAAGCTCTATGTACGCGGCTCCGATGCAATAGAGCCAGAAAAGGTACAAGAAGTAATCGATGAAAAAGGCGAGTTACCGTTATCGGTAATACTTCGCTGCAAAATACGCCACTTCACCCATGGAGCCATCATAGGCTCAAAAGACTTCGTCAACAAAGAGTTTGAAAAGCATCGCAGCCTCTTTAATCCGAAGCGAAAAACAGGCGCAAGAGGCATAGGCTTATGCAAAGACTGGAATGGACTAAGACTTTGCTCGGCAAGAGACCTCAAAAAGTCGCCGATAACCTTCAAGGCTTAACGAAAATCCCTAAAAATTGCTAATCTTACCAATCGCAATGTCGCCAATTTCTTGGCGACCTAGGTGGCTATTGTCTCAATATGTGCAATAATGGACAAAACAGTGCTATTTCAGCGAAAAACAGCACTCCCCATATGCCCTTTGGGGTAGTTTAGACAGCAAAATGCTATAACCAACTGAGGCGAGTAAGATGAATGTTGCATTGGCATAGCATCGGCCTGTCCCTAAAGTAAGAAGGTAATAAAGATATAGAGTTGGGTCTGTCCCTTATGCAGAAAATGTAATAAAAGAAACGGTGGTGAGATATGAGGACTGTCCCTCAAGCGGGTATGTGAGTAAATTTGTGATAAGTGACTGATATGGGTCTGTCCCTCGGGTGAGAATATGTAGCATTTTGGTAGTTAGTGTAGAAATGGCCTGTCCCTTGAGCGGGAATGTGGCGTTTTTCTATGGGGATTTCTAAAAGTTGTTTATGGGCAAGGGAGATAAGGGTGGACTGTTACTTGAGTTGGCATGATTTATGCTATAATTGTCTATCGGTTTAGTTTGTTTAACTTATATCGTAGGATTTTGTGAGGTTGATTATGTCGGATGTTAATGACATTGAACAAATTAGGAATGTTCATGAGGCCTATAGCCGTATTCAGGAGGAATTGGGTAAGGTTGTCGTTGGGCAATCTCATGTTATCGATGAGGTGCTTATGGCTGTCTTTAGCCGCGGCCATGCTTTGCTTGTGGGTGTGCCCGGCCTTGCCAAAACACTTTTGGTGAGTACAATTAGCCGTGTTCTTGATCTTTCTTTTAAGCGTATTCAGTTTACTCCTGACTTGATGCCATCTGATATTACGGGTACGGATGTCCTTGACGAGGATAGGGGAACGGGGCGTCGAGACTTTCGATTTGTGCAGGGACCGATTTTTACTAATATGCTTTTGGCTGACGAGATTAACCGTACTCCTCCTAAGACGCAGGCGGCTTTGCTTGAGGCTATGCAGGAGCATGCTGTGACTGTCGCAGGTAAGTCGTATCAGCTTTCCGAGCCTTTCTTTGTTTTGGCTACTCAAAACCCGATTGAGCAGGAGGGTACATATCCTTTACCTGAGGCGCAGTTAGACAGATTTATGTTTAACATTGTCGTTGACTATCCTTCACGCGAGGAGGAGATGGAGATTATCCGTCAGGTGACTGTGCAGCGTGAGGTTAAGCTTGATAAGATAATGAATGCTGACGAGGTTGTCGCTTTGCAGCGTGCCGTGGCTCGCGTTCCTGTTGCGGAGCATGTTATCGCTTTTGCTAATGATCTTGCCCGTGCTACGCGTCCTAAGAGTGAAGATGCTCCTGATTTTGTTAAGGAGATGGTGGCTTGGGGAGCCGGCCCACGCGCCGGTATCTATCTTGTGACTGCCGCTAAGGCGCGTGCCGTTTTGCAGGGGCGTTACCATGCTACCACTGCCGATGTGGCGGCTGTCGCATTGCCGGTTTTGCGTCATCGCGTCTTGACGACTTTTAACGCCGAGGCATCTGGAGTTACGAGTGATGATGTGATTAAGATGCTTCTTGATAAGCTTCGTCCATCAGATAATATTGAGATTTAGTCTTGTTTTCTTTTGAAATTGTTTCGATTGGTCTAGACTATGGCTGTCGATACTGAATATATGCGTCTTTTGCCTGATAGGGCGATTAAGGCCGTGGGGCGGCTTGAGCTGATTGCCCGTACGCCTAAGGAGGGCTTTGTCACAGGGCGTCACAAGAGTCCTAACAAGGGTTTTTCGGTCGAATTTGCCGAACACCGCGCTTATGCGCCTGGTGATGATTTGCGTAATTTGGATTGGCGCGTGCTTGGCCGTACCGATAGGCTTTATGTTAAGGAGTTTGTCGAAGAGACGAATATGCGCGCGACTATCTTGCTTGATGTCTCTGGCTCGATGGGATATGTAGGAGAGTGCGCCGCGGAGTTTGACGGTAAAAGGCTTTCAAAGTTTGAATATGCCAGATATTTGGCTTCGGCGCTCTCTTATCTTTTGATAAACCAGCAGGATGCTACCGGCTCAGTTGTCTTTGATTCGGCAATCCGTTCTTTTATCCCTCCAAGGGCGCGCCCGAGTCAGCTTAGGCAGATTCTTGAGGATTATTGCCAATATGAGCCCAAGGGAGATACGAATCTTTCGGAGATTTTCCATGAGATTGCCGAGCGTATACCTCGGCGCGGAATGGTTATTGTCATCAGTGACCTTTTTGATGATCCCCGTGCTTTAGTTAAGGCTTTGCATCACTTCCGCCATCGTCGCCATGAGGTTATTCTCTTTCATGTTATGGCTGAGGAAGAGTTGACTTTTCCCTTTAACGGCTTTGCCGAGTTTGAGGATTTGGAGGCGGAGGGTGTGCGCATTCCTTTGAGTCCACGCGCTATCCGAGCTAGCTATATTGATCAAGTCCGTGAGTTTTTGCACATAATAACGACGGAGTGTGGTCGTCTTTCGATCGATTATGTTCCCATGAATACTAAACGGCCGTACGAAATAGCTCTTGCCGAGTATATTCGCGCACGACACGCTCCGAGGTAGCAAGAAGATGTTTTTTCTAAATCCATGGCTATTGTTGGGTCTCCTTGGAATTTCAATTCCGTTGTTTTTGCATTTGTTCAATCGGCGTAAGTCGTCATTGATTAAATGGGGAGCGCAGATGTTTCTTGCGGCATCTTTAGCGGAGCGCAGGAGGCGTATAATGGTTGAGGAGGTTTTGCTGCTTGCAACCCGTTCGCTGATTTTTGCTTTTGCCGCCTTGGCTTTTGCCCGGCCGTATGCATCTCAGGGTAACGGTGTTGTTTGGATGGCAACGGCTTTTGCCGCCTTAGCTGCCGTTGTCGGTGCCGCATTTGCCGCCGTTTCGTGGTCTAATCGTCTTTTACGCAAGCGTATCTTAATTGCCGTTGCCGCTTTAGCTTTTTTTGCCGGAGCAACTGCGGCAACCGATGGAATTCGAAACTACATACGGGCTTCCCGTGCGGGAGCAAAGGATGTTGCGATTATTCTTGATGCCTCTTCGTCGATGACGATTCGCAATGCTGACGGTAAAACCGCCTTTGAACGCGCTAAGGAGGAGATTGATGATTTTATCGATTCATCTCCGCGCAATACCGCATTTTCCATCATTCTCGGCGGTGCAGTTCCTGAGGCTTTGACGGCAAATCCTATTTCTGACCGCAAGATACTTTATCGGCTGCTTGATGAGGCCCGTCCGTTGGAGGGTACATTCAGGGCTGCCGACGCTTTGGCTCTATCTGCATCTGTTTTGACGAAGGGGGTTAATTCAACTAAGCAGTTTGTCGTTTTCGGTGACGGACAATCGGCAGGTTGGGATATTGGAGATGAGCAAACATGGTCTTATGTCAAGGATGTAGTCGGTCGCTTGCCGGGAGAGCCTCGCATAGTTTGGCGTACATTGGGTTTGCCTGACAAGTTGCGTAATCTTACAGTTTCAAGCCTTTCTTTTTCCCGCGATGTTATTGGTACTGACCGTGAGGTTCGCATTGATGCGGTTGTCGCGAATAATGGTGATGAAGCGGCAACAGCCGGGGCTCTTGTTCTTTCTACCGAGGGGCGTTCGTATACTGATACGACTATCGGTCAGCTTCAGCCGGGAGAACGCAGGCTTGTTTCATTCAGGCATCGCTTCCGTAAGGCTGGTACTCATGCGGTGAGAGCTAATCTTGATATTGCGGACGACCTTTCGGGCGATAACTCTATGACCCAAATTGCGGTTGTGCGTCCGTCAATGAAGGTGCTGGTTGTGGAGGGGGCGCGCGGGCGGCGTCTTTCGGAACGGCCCGGCGCATTTATCGCTTTGTCGTTGGCACCTGTCGCAGAGGATAGCAAGGCTTCCGGGAATTCGCGTAATCCCTTTTTAGTTAAGCCTGTTGTCGTCGATGCCGTAGATTTGGCTTCAGTTGAGGATTTTTCTGAATTTTCAGCAATTGTTCTTGCAGATGTAGCGCGTCTTTCGACTAATGTCTCTTCGCGTCTTATTGACTATGTTGAAATGGGCGGTGGCATTATGGCTGTCTGCGCCGGTCGCTCCCGTCCCGATTTTTACAATGGCTTGGTCGATTCTGACGGAGTTATGGCGATGCCTTTGCGTTTGGAGGGTGATTCTCCAAGCGGGTTAGATGGTATTCCTGTTGACCCAGGGGCTATTTCGCATGCTTCGGTTGCATTGCTCGCTAAGGAGGGTGACTTGGGTAGTGCCGTTTTTGAGCAGTGCTGGCAGACATCTGTGTCGGATGCGCCCGATGTCTCTGTCGGCGCCCGTCTTGTCGATGGTAATGCGCTTTTTGCCGAGCGTAAGCTTGGCAGGGGGCGGATTATACAGTTTGCCGCAGCTCTTGACCCCGCTTCAGGTAATTTGATTTCCCGTCAAAGCTTTTTGCCTATGGTGCATGAGTTGACCTATTATCTTGCAAGACCTGTTGTGCCGAATCTTAATCTTGAGCTTTCATCCGGGGGAGTTCTTATGCTCGGCGGAAATGTTTCCGAGGCCAAAAAGATGGCGATGACAGGCTTGAGGGGGCTTTACTACGCCAATGATAAGAACGGTAAATTGCTTGCCGTTTCTAATGATTCTATGAAGGATTTTGCCTGGCGTAATGAGCCGATTGTAAAGAATTATCCTTCTAACGGCAAGGTTTATGCCATTTGGACCGGCTCGCTTACGGTTCCACGCTCAGGCGTTTATACCTTTACCGTCAGCACTCGCGGACAGGCGACGATTTCGTTCCCAAAGCATAAGAAGCATTTTGGCTTGCGCCGCTCAAGGATTACGGTAGACCTTGAGGCCGGTGTGCAGCATGATGTCGTAATTGTCTATTCGGGGCTCAATTTTATTCGAGGAAATTATCTCTCGTTATCGTGGAATTTGCGCGATAATCTCTTGAGCCGTCTTTCGCCTGTCCGTAAGCAAGATAGAGGTTGGGTTGAATCCTTCCCTGCTGAGATAATTTCTCAACGCGGTTCGCTGGACGCCACCTTGAGAGTTACCGATGAAGCGTTGTCAATTCATTTTCCGCATAGGCTTGCTCCCGGAGTTTACAATGCCGCTGTTCCTGCCTTCTTTGCTCCGGAGCTGAGTTCTCTGGGTGCATTGTCGAATGGCTTTGTTAATGTGCTTTTTAATGTTGCCGCCGATTCGTCGGAAAGTATACTAAGTGCACCGACTGCTGATGAGGTCGCTTTTATTTCAAGGCAGTCTGATATTGCCGTCGCTTCAACGGAAGAGGAGTTTACAAGGGCTATCGGCGGCGCTTCTGTCGGGGAGGAGCTCTGGCGTAGGGCGGCTATTCCGCTTCTGTTTTTGCTTGTAGCTGAGATTTTCTTGACGAGATGGATTACAAAACAGCGGCGCATAGGTGAGGAGGGTTCTGTTAATTTTGAAGACGGCAATAAGCCCTCATCGCGTTTTGCGGAGATTCTTGAAGCTATGAAGGGTGGTAAGCTGTGAATCTTTCTTTTTTAATTGAGATTGCAAAGTTTGTCTGCGCCATTTTTATTTCATGGGTTGTTTTGGAGCTTGGCGGCTTTTTTGTTTCATACAATGCTTTGTTCCCGACATGGGCAATGGCTCTTGTCTCGGGCGTTGGTATGATGCTTATCGCAATTGCATACCGCCGTGAGCGCAAGCTTCTTTCCAGAAATCGCGGTATCTGGCTTGTCTCTCTCAGATGTTTTTCTTTTGCCGTTGTCGCATTGATGCTGATGCAGCCTGTTTTGCAGCGTACGCTTTCCCGTAAGGTCGAGCGGACCGTTGCCGTGATGGTTGACGCTTCAGACTCTATGCGTTTTCAAGACGACTGCTGGACTCCTTCCGAGGCGTTGTCTTTGGCATACGAGGCAGGCATTGTTCAGCGAGATAAAAAGCCATTGCCGTCGCTTGAGCCGCTGGAATCTCTCGCGGAGCGCATGAAGCCATGGTTGTCTTCTTCGTTAGATGGCGGCAGGCTTCCTCCCGCATATCGCAAGCTTATTTCGCAATCTCGCTCCGAAGCTGGCAGGCTTTTGTCAGAGCTTGACTCTGAGTCATTGGCGGGTTCAACCAATGCCGTGCTGGCTTCATTTAGAAATCATCTGGAAAATGTCTTATTGCCTTCGCTTGATTCGTTGAAAAAGAGTGGGAATAATCAAGTTGCGGCTGGTGCTTTTGAGCGTTTTTCTTCTCAAGTCGCCGCCGTTAGGACTATTGCCGACCGAATTTTTTGGGAGTCGATTCCTTCCAATCGTGTGGAGGAAATCAAGTTATTTGCAAATCGGAGCCGATTGGAGCATTCAATCGGTATTTTAACTAATTCGCTGGAATCTTTGTCGGATGATTATGGGGTGAAATACTTTTCCCTCGGTAAATCCTTAGTGCCTACATCTATCGATGTGCTTTCCAATGGGTTGCGTGATAATGACCATGCTTTGGCGACAGATTTCGGGGCTGCGCTAGAGGATGTTGTTGCCAAGGTGCCGTCCGAGGAGCTTGCCGGCGTTTTGCTATTGTCTGACGGATTGGATAACGGAGAGGCTTCGGTCGAGCCAGTCGCTCGCCGTTTGGGCGGTAGAGGCGTGAAGGTCAGTTCGGTTCTCGTCGGCTCTTCCACTCCTCCGCGCGATATTGCCATTGCGGATATAGATGCGCCTGAATCAATTTTCTTGGGCGACAAGGTTAGGGTTAGATCCCGTATCTCAGCAATGCAGGCAAGGGGAACCAATGCAACTGTGTCGTTGCTTTTAGATGGTATTGTCGTCGATGAGCAAAAAATTCCCATTTCAGAGGACTTGTTCAGCAGAGAATTTTCACTTTCGCATGCTCCGACTAATAATGGTCTTGCCCGATATCAGCTTCGCATTGATGAGATTGACGGCGAGAGGTTTTCATCCAATAACGTGTGGGGCGTTGATGTCGCAGTAAGTGATGACCGCACCAATGTGCTGCTGATTGATGATTATCCTAGGTGGGACTTCCGTTATCTGCGCAATCTCTTTTATGCCAGAGACAAATCGGTTCATCTTCAGTATTATCTCGTGCATCCTGATACGGTCGCGGGGCTTGATGTGACGAACCGTCTTCCAATGGCTTCGGCTTCCCGTCCCTTTGGAGAGGCAGAGGCTGGCGGGCTGCCTGTCAATGCTGAGGAATGGCGGAAATTCGATACCATTATTTTAGGCGATGTGGGGCCTGAGGTTATTACGCCTGAGATTCAAAAAATTATCGTTGAGTGTGTGGAGGAGCGAGGAACATTGCTGATTTCAATTGCCGGCCCCCGCGCCATGCCTCACAGATATCCCGATGGCTCGCCGCTTCGGCAGCTCCTCCCAGGTCTTTTCAAAACGCCAGATAAGGGTGCAGATTTTTGGAAGGGGTGTGAGACTTCATACAGAGTCGAGCTTACACCATCAGGGCGGCTCCATCCTGTCATGCAGCAATCTACAAGCCCTACTGAAAATGAACAGGTTTGGAGTTCTTTGCCCGATTTTGTGTGGAGATTCCCGATTTCTGATATTAAGCCTGGTGCAGAAATTATTGCCGTTGCAGGAGTAAAGAACGAGGCGAAAGAGGATAGTGCCGTGACGGCAGAGAATGTCGCAATCTTGATGGAGAAGGAAAGGCTTGAGCGTATTGAGCGTGCGCTTGTAGTTGCACATAATGCCGGGCGAGGTAAGGTGCTTCAGCTTAATACTGACGAGTCGTGGCGCTTGCGTTATCGTGTCGGCGATACGAGACATCATCGTTTTTGGGGGCAGATTATTCGCTGGGGACTAGGCGAGCGTTTACGGAGTGGTACGCCTCGTTTGCGTGTCGGCACAGAGCGTTTGACCTACACCCCGCATGATACCGTCCGTCTTTTAGCTCGCGTCTTGGATGAGCGGTTGGCACCGGTCAGTAACGCTACCGTCGTGGCTGTCGTCTCTTCATTGGCGTCTAATTCTGCGGTAAAGATTAGAATGCCCCTTAGATATGTTGCAAATACGCAGGGCTTATATGAGGGTGTTTTGCAATCTATTGGAGAGCCCGGAGCATACGAGGTCGCAATTGAAGAGCCTTGGCATTTGAGCGGTGAGACAGATAAGGAGCGTAAGGTTTCAACGACTTTCTTTGTAGCGGCTCTGCGTCGCCCAATGGAGATGGCATATGTCGGGGCAGATTCGGATAAACTTGAGTCGTTGGCCCGTTGGACTGGCGGACGCGCAGTCGCACCTGCCGAGGCAATGGATTTAATCGGTTCGTTTGGTGAAAAGAGCAGGGTTGTGACTGAGCCTATTGAAATCGTCTTGTGGGATGAACCGCTGCTCTTTTTGCTTCTTGCGGTATCTTTAACTGTTGAATGGATTCTTCGTAAGCGCGGAGGATTGGTCTAATGAATAATTATTCCCTTTGGAATCAGGCTAAGCTACCGCCTGAATTGACAGACAAGTTAAAAGCGATTATTCGTCGTGTTCGCATTATTCAGCTCCTTCGCGGTATTCTTGCTGTAGTAGGTGTCGCCGTCGCCTCGACCTTAGCGGTCATCGCTATCGATGCCGCAGTGACTATCTATTCGGATGGAATTCGTGCCGCAATCTCCTGTTTTGGTCTTATCCTGGTTTTAATTACTGGCTATATAGCCCTTGTCCGACCATTGTGCGATAAGATATCGCCTATCCGCATGGCGCGCATCATCGAGACGCGCCACCCAGAGCTTCAAGAGCGTATCAGCTCGGCATTGGAGCTTATCCTTATCGGTGGAAATGAGGCAGAGGTAGGCTCGAGCCAGCTATTGGATTTGCTTGTCGCCGATGCCAGAACCGATATCGCAGGACTCTCCGCAGCAAAGGAATTCCGTGGCTCCTCAATGCGACCAGTTGCATTTGCCGCGGTGCTTTTTTTGATTGTTCAACTTATTCTTCTTGCGGTGCGTCCCAAGGATACGATGCTTCTTATCGCTAGAGCGTATGCCCCCTTTGCCAGGTTGAATAATTTAGCCGCCCGCTCTTATGCGGTAAGCCCTGGGGATATTGTTATCGTGCAAGGCGAGACTGTGACATTTTCGCTGACCGCGCCAGGGGAGAGCGGATCTCGTGCCGAGCTTTGTATCGAGCGCAAAGGTGAGCCTCTTTCAATTGAGCGCATGACAAAGCGTTTTGACCTTAGCGATGGCGAGCCTGTCTTTGAGGTGCAGATTCCATCCGTCAATGAGTCATTTGACTACCGTATGCGTATCGGCAGGGCTTTGACCAGAAGATTCAGAGTCGAGGCAGTACCGCCCCCCGCCTTTAATGAAGTTGCTTGTACTCTAGAGCCGCCTTCATATACAGGGCTATTGCCGACTCAATATGTCGGGGCTGTCGAGATGGCGATTTCCGCGCCTGTAGGGACTAGGGCCAAGGTAAAGGCCTCGTTAAACCGTGAGATGGACTCCCTTTTGCTCTTTGATAACGGCAGGACGATTTCGCCCGGAAACAACCAGCCGGAAGATATCGCTGAATTCCGATGGATGATTACCACCAACAAGGCCACTTCTTGGACAATTTCTCTAACCGACAGCCGTGGTTTCACAAACCTCTTGACATGGGCTGATTATGAGGCGATTCCCGACTATCCCCCCGATGTGAGGCTAACTTATCCAAGCGGTAATTCATATGTCCTGCCGACCTATGGACACCTCAAAACGGTCTTTGATATTCGCGATGACTATGGCATTACCAATGCAACTTTGGTGATGCTTCCAGACAATGAAAAGTTTCCTTGGACGACTGAAGTGGAGCTTGAGCGTGTGTCAAAAGGAATTTACAGAGTTGTACAGGATATTTCACTTGGCGAATTTATGATTGGCGGAGTCAAAAAGATTCGGATTTGGCTTGAGGCTGCAGATAATCTGCCGGTTGAGCTTGGTGGTCCAAATGTCTCCAAGAGCCGCACGATAGCCGTCAATCTCGATAATGCAGAACGCCGTTCGCTTGCCGATCAGGTGCGCATCCCTGAGCGAGACTCAATTACAAATCTTTTGGAGACGGCTGCAGCGCGTTTGGAAAATGCAGCTAAGAAGTTAGCCTCGACGGCTGATAATCCAAAGATGAAGCAGAAGGAGCTTGATGCCGCAATGGAGGAAGCCGAGAAGGTGATGGCTGAGGTTGCGGAGAAAACCGAAGAGGCTGAGAAGAAGGCCGACAAGGGACTCTTTGCCGGTGTTGCCGATAAATTGGAGAATGTCTCAAAGGAGGCTGTCGAAGAGGCTCGCAAGGCCGTTGAAGAGATTCCGCTTACCGAGGAGACCGAGCGCAAGAAAATCGTTGAGGAGGCAGTCGAAAAGATGAATAAGGCTGCAGAGGAGGCGCGTTCGGCAATACCTGAGATTTTGGAGAAGGACGCGTTGCTTAAAAAGGCTTCAGATTTAGAGACTTTGGCGGCAAAGGAGGCCGCATTGGCAAAGAAGGCAAAGGAGCGTCAACTCACCGATGAAGAATTGCTTGATTGGCAAGCAAAGCAGAAAGAGCTCGCAAATCAGTTTGGCGCCCTGGAGAATATAACGGCTGAACGCGAGGATATTCCAAAGTCTTTCATACCTGAAGAGAATAAGGCAAAACCTCAAGCCGAGACGGGCAAAAAATCTGCTGACAAGGAATCGGCTAAAAACAATGATGCTAATGCATCCCAAAGTGAAAGCCGAAAAGAGCCAACAAAGACCGAAGGGGTAAAAGAAAAGCCCAAGGCATCACCCAAAGCCGCCGCAGAAGCTGCCGTCAAAGCCGCAGAGGCGGCAAAGGGCAAGCCCAAAGACGAGGCGATGCTAAAGAATGCCCGAGAAGCCGAAGCCGCGGCTAAAGAGTCTAAACGCGCAGCGGCAGAGTCTCAAAGAGCTAAAGCCGCTTTAAGTGCAATTGAAAAAGATAGGGAAGCCCTCAAAGAGATCGCCGCAAAGGCCGATGAACTCGAAAAGGCAGCAGAGAAGGTAGCCGAGGACGCCTTTAATGTGAGAATGGAGCAAGTCCGTTATGAGGCCGAGAAAGTTGACCCTGAGTTGGCAAAGGCCGATAAACTTTCACAGAAGGCAACAAAACTTGCCGAGATGGTTGAAAAGGCTGCTCAAAATCCAGAGGCTGTTTCACCTGCCAAATTGGAGGCTGCGGCAGATGAAGTTACGGCAATGGCAGAGGAGCTTTCAAAATCTCAAGACCCTGTTTTGAAGAGAGCAGCCGATTTAGCAAAGGAGGTCGCGCGTTCTGCAAAGGAAACGGCGCTTCAAAATCAAGATAAGGTCGCGTCCGACAAGGCAAAAAGCGATGGCTGTGAAAGTGAGCAATCATCGGTTGGCAATAACGACGGTTCAATTCAGGAAGTCGACAAAGAGCTTGCCGAAGCCGAAGATGAGGTCAAGGCGGCAACGACTTCAGAGCATGCGAAGAAAACTGCCGAAGCAATTAAAGATGAGCTTAAAAAGACTGCTGAGTCAACAAGAGAACAAGCCTTGCGGACTGCACGCGAATCAGAGAAACTTGCAGGGGTCGCTACAAATCTCGCGGCGAGACTTGATAATGCCGTCAAAAACGCACAGCAAGCGGCAAGCCCAAATGGTAAAGCGCAAGCTCAAGGTAAGAGTGCTGAAAAGACGAAGCCAGGAAGTGTCGGACAAGAGGATTTAGAATCCCTCTACAAGGAGGCTGACAGTTTAGCAAAGGCGGCAGAGAAGACAATGCTTGACGCCCAAGATGCTGCCAAGAGAGCCAACAATAAAGCGGAGCATAGAAATAGCGATGTCGCCAATAAAGCAAAGAACACGGCAAGCGAAGCAAAACAAGCTGCTGAATCGGTGAAGAAAGCCATTGATGCAATGCCCAAGCAAGAAAAGACCAATACGGCTTCTAACGGTAATAAAAATGCGGCTAGCGCAGATAACAAAAACGCAAGCGAAGCGCCTAAACCGCCGTCAAGAGAAGCATTGGCGGAAACCGAAAGAGCAAAGAGGGCTGCATCAAATGCTCAAAAGTATGCTCAAGAAAACAAGGTGCCAAGCGAAAGACTTGCAAAGACATCGCCAGAGCACGCAATCGATGCCGTAAAGGCGGCGGAAAGAGCCGTTGATTTGGCAAATGCCCTCTCTGATAAGATGCAGCCCGCTAACGGTAATAATGCAAAAAGCGACAGCGCAGAAACAAAGGGCAAGAGCGAGAAGAATAAAGCCTCTAGTACTCACAATACGCCACTACCTGAAAAGCCTGATGAAATTCGCAAAGAGTTGGGCAAAGCCATAGAAGAGGCCAAAAAGGCGGCACTGTCCGCAAAGGAGCTCTCGCGCGACACCAATGAGAACCTTCCCGATATGGCGGCAACTATGGTTGAAAGGGCAATGTCAAATGCAGAGAATATCGCCAAAAATTACGATGCTTTAACTCCGCCGCCCGGTCGTCCCAAGGCCAATAAAGATTTGTTGGCGAAGAATTCCGACATCGCATCAAAGAACGCACAGAACCTGGTCGAGACCGCACAGCGCTTTGCAGAGGCGGCAAACGCCACCCCCGAGCAACACGCACAAGGCTACGAAGAACTTCGTAAAAATATCGGCAATGATCTCGAAAGACTTTCAAAAGACATCAGAGATGCGGCCTTGTCAATGCAGCGCGATATGCCTCATGCCGCAACAAATGCTCACGCGAAGGCAAATATCGACGGCGCAAAGAAAGCGATTGAAAAGTATGCCGCAGAGGCAAAGACGCTTTATGACAATCTCGCAAATCCCATAGATGACATACCGCGCATCGTGGACAATGCCAAGCGTATTGGCAGAGATGAACGCACGAAAGCGACAAATCAAGGCATGGAGGATATTGAGATTACACCAAGCGAGCTCGCATCAAAAGAGCTTGGAAGATTGCGTGATGAGTTTGGCAAGGCACGCGCAAAGGCCAGCGATTTAATGGCGGTAGAAAGATATTCCAATAATCCAGAGGCCTTACTGAGAATTGCCGACGCCGCCGATAAGCGCCTATCCGAATATACGCCAGGACGACTCTCAAAAGAGATGACGGAAAAGCGTGGTCAAAGCCAAAGTGGCGAAACGCAGGGAGATGGAGAACCGCTGGAAGAGAGCGAAGAAGATTTGATTCGTGAAAACAATTCTTCCGACGAAGATGAAGCACCCTTTGAAAACTCAGATGCAATTGCATCCGCCACAGGGGAAACACGCGCCCTTGCAAATCGACTTGCTGAGTCAAGAGAGCATACAAAGGAGGCGCAAGATGCTCTTGAGCTAGGCGATGCAAAGCAGGCTAGAGAGGTCGCAAAAGAGGCTGCCGCAGCGGCTGCTAATGTCGCCAAAAAGGCTGCCGCATCAGAATCAGCTCGAAATAATTCGGCAAAAATGTCTCAAGCGCGTTCACAGCAGTCTGCCGCCTCGGCAACCAAACGAGCTTCAAACCTTATAAATAAGCTTTTAGACGAAGCAAAGAAAAAAGAAGCCGCACAGCAAAAAGCTCAGAATCAAGCTCTCGGAGGAAGTAGTGCCCAGCAGACAAAGCAGCAGACCGGTGGAGGCGGCGGTAAGTCCCAAGAGAAAGATGAAAAGAGCGATGAGCCAAAAGAATTCAAGGGTGAGCGTCCACCAGAAGTCGATGTGCCGCTTTTTGACGAGTTTCTTGGCGGACTTACTGAGGCAGCTTCAAATATCGTTGCCGCAGCGGCAATAGCAGACGAATCGCCACAAGAAGCCAATCGATTGGCAGAGGCGGCAATTCGCGAGGCGCTAAAGCTTCAAGCCCCGTCAGAAGAACAGGTGGAAGCCGCGCGATTGGCCAATTTGGCCTCGCAGGATTTACGCCGCCTTGCTGCAGAGACTGCAGAATTGGCTGGGCTGGATCCCGAGACGATGAAGATTAAAAAACCGGCAAACCACAAAACCGATAAGCAAAAAGAGTCATCCGCTGATAAGAAGAAAAAGGCAGCACGAACCTTTATTGAGGGAGGTGGCGGTGATAACGAGCCAAAAGAAGAGGAGATTGAAGTAGAATTTGAAGATGGAATCTCACTTGAGATGCCCGAATGGCTCAAAAGATTAGGCTTCCCGATTTCAGAGTGGCTTAAATATAAAGGGTCGCTTGAGTCAGGCTTGCCCGACAGCGCACTAGAGCATGTCGCTCCAGAATACCGTAATCTCGTCCGTGAATACTTCAAACTTCTCTCAAAGGAGAAATAGCGATGGGAAAGAGACTTTTAGAAGCTTTTGCAGTAATTATCGTCACATCTTTGACCTTTAATTTAAGTGCCGGAGAACCAGACAAAATTGAACTGGCGATAAGAAGAGGCTTGGATTTTATCGCTCGCGGTCAAAATGAAAATGGTACATTTGACAGCAGCACCGCACGAAATTTTGCAGGTGTGCCAGCGCTATGCGGTATGGCATTTTTGGCTGCGGGAGATACTCCCATGTCAGAACCAAATGGGCCGGTAGTTTTGCGTATTATCGACCATCTTCTGGAAAAGGCACGAGGTGACGGTTATTTGGGAGTAAGCGGTGGAAAGATGTATTCACACTGCATCTCGACACTGTTCCTTTCAGAAGTTTCGGGCATGGTGGATACAAATCGACAGGCCAAAATCAATGTGCTTCTGCCAAAGGCGGTAAAAATCATTCTTTCGGCGCAAGGAATAAAAAAGCGGGGCGACCATGACGGAGGATGGCGCTATGAGCCAAATTCAGTTGATAGCGATATGTCTTGCAGCGGTTGGGCATTGATGGCATTACGGTCTGCACGCTTGAATGGAGCACCAGTTCCGCAAGAGGCTATTGATAGGGCTGTCAAATATGTGCTGGCACACCATTCTCCCAAGACAGGCACATTCGGGTATCAAAATTCAACATCCGAAGCAGACAAATTGACTGGTGCTGGATTGTTGTGTTTAGAGTTGTGCGGTAAGCATGGTGACCCCGCAACATTAAGGGCAGGACAGTATCTAAAAAGAAACTTTCGCAACTTAGAGCGAACCAATCGGCAAGGATATGGACTTTATTATACCGCTCAGGGACTATTTCAGTTAGGCGGTGAAACCTGGAAGAATTTTTCAGATTGGATGTATGCCTACTGGTTGCCCAGGCAAGCTGATGACGGGCATTGGCAGATTCGTGATGACGGCTGTGCATATTACCAAACCTCATTGGTTATTCTTGCCTTAACAGTTCCCTTTAGACAGCTACCAATCTATCAGCGTGATGAAACCGTAGACGAGGAATAACGGGAATTATCACTAGACGCTATCGCCAAGACTAATGATAGACTGCCACTTGAAAAGTTAAATGCGAATGTTTTTTACGAAAAGAACACAGAGTTTTTTTAGAAAATTTGTTCCGCACCGTAATCTCATTTTGGGTGTGCTAAAAATATAGAATGTTTATTATTAGTATATTGCGAATGTGAATCAAAAAGGACTGTCCCCCAAAATAAAAGTTTTAACGCAGAGAGCGCAGAGAGATTGAAAGGTTATCAAGTGTGACGGTATGACACTATAAACGCAAAGGAAACGAAAAGGACTGTCCCTTTAAAAGTTTTCTGAAAAATAGGAATTTGTATTGCAACTTCATCTTTAAGCCGAGAAATTTGCAAATTCTTTTCGCTCTGATCTGCCAAAAAATAAACGACTTTTTCTCTTTTTGAAATTACTTCTCGCAAAAGCCGCGTTTTTCCGCAACATCTTCGCCCATAAACACAAGCGAACTCTCCTTGCGGCGAATCTAAAAGCGCATCAAGACGCGCTCCTTTCTTCTGTCCTATTCAAAAATTCCATCTTTCTACTCCATTTGCAAACATTATATCACACTTTTGTGACGAATATCAAACTCATCCATCACATTTTTGCGACGAATACAACTATAATCCACCACATTTCAATGACGAATAAAAAACTCTGCCCCTCAGCTCCTTTGCCACTCTGCGTTAAAATATTTTATCGCAGAATAGCAGAGACGCTAAGTAGCAGAGCTCCATCTTCCCCATGCCGCCAGGCATTTCCCTCTCTCCTCTCTTTGCCTCTGTGTTAAACACCAAACCTCATCTCTACTTCCCGATATTCAAAACCTTAAACCCAATCTCCTTCAACTTCGCGCCATCCAAACAGTTGCGCGTATCGAAGACGAGCGCGGGCTTACGCATCAAATCAAAAATCTTCTGCCAATCAAGCGTCGGATAATGCCTCCAATCCGTCATTACAACAACAGCATCAGCTCCCTCAACCGCCTTGTATTCATCTAATTCGTAACTAACGCCCTCAAGATCGGCCAAATCCATCTTCGCATTCCCTAACGCCTTTGGATCAGTAATCGTAATACGCACATGCTCATCAGCCAACAACCTCGCGACCATCCCTGCCGGCGTCTCACGCGTATCGCCCGTATCAGCCTTAAACGCGAACCCTAAAAGCGCAATCTTCTTATTCGCGAGCGTATTGAACATCTCCTTAAAAAGCCGCGAAACAATGCGTTCTTGCTGATGATCATTCATCTTAATAACACCCATCCAATATTCTGCCGCGGTATGAAGCCCAAAACTCTCACATAGATAAACGAGATTTAAAACATCCTTCTTAAAGCAGCTGCCACCAAACCCTGGCCCCGCCTTCAAAAACTTAGGCCCGATTCGACTATCCGCGCCGACAACCTTAGCAACCTCATCGACATCAGCCCCCGTCGCCTCACAAAGCCCCGCGATCGCATTTATCGACGAAACCCTCTGAGCTAAAAACGCATTCGCCGCCAGCTTAGTCAATTCAGCCGACCAGACATTAGTCGTCAAAATCTTCTCGCGCTCCACCCACGCAGCATAAATATCAACAACCTCATTAATCGCGGCTAACCCCGATTCAGTCTGAGGCCCGCCAATAAGAACTCTATCAGGCTCAATTAAGTCCCTAATCGCCGTTCCCTCGGCTAAAAACTCAGGATTACTTAAAACTGTAAACTCATATTCGGCATGATCATTAAGAATCGCCTCCATCGCATCAGCCGTCCTAACCGGCAAAGTAGACTTTTCAATAATAATCTTATCGCCATTAGCAAAACGCTTGATTTCGCGAGCAGTCGCCTCCCAATATTGAAGATCGCTCGCGCGCCCGGCGCCCCTACCGAACATTTTAGTAGGAGTATTAACACCGACAAAAATTATATCGCACTCCTTGACCGCGCCCTCGATATCGGTGCTGAAAAAGAGATTCTTGCCGCGAACCTCCTTAACGACATCCACGAGCCCCGGCTCATAAATCGGCAAATCATAATCAGCCGAATTCCACGCGGCAATTCGTTCCGCATTGATATCGACGACGATAACCTTACGATCTGGATTCATCTTGGCGATCACCGCCATCGTCGGCCCGCCAATATACCCGGCACCGATACAGACAACATTACGATTCATATTTATCCTCCAATATTTTCATCAGGTGTGATGGTATGACACTATAAGGTTATCGGACTACAGAAGAATGGCTGTAGATATAGAACTCTTCTTGGCTTGGCATCCATTTCTTTTCTTTGGGTGGGAAATTGGCATCAAACGCTTCCACTGCTTCGGTGTCCTCACAGCAATCAGCGGCGGTACTAGGGATATACATCCACTCTCTACCATCAAGTGCTCCCGGTATAAGTTCACAGACAAGAAGTGCTGTCGGGAAGTTGCCTTTCCGAACAAAACTGACATTCATCTTTTTGCAGCTTACAAACCCTTTGTTGACATAATTGCCAGGATTGCCGAAATTGATGTTTACATCATATCCCATCTTACGAGCAACCTCAAAGGAATGCTCAATTAGTATTTTGCTAAGCTTTTGCCTTTGATATTCGGGAGAAACGCAGAGAGGTCCGAAGGAAAGTATCTCTTTTCGATTTCCGTTTTCATCTTCGAGCCAAGCCTTGGTATACATAATACTGCCAATAATCTTGCCGTCAAGTTCAAGCACGAATGCGAGTTCGGTAATGAAATCAGGGTGTTTTCGCATTTTGTGGACATAATAATGTTCGTCGGCACCTGGCTTATAAATATTCCAAAATGCATCTCTAGTAAGTTCTTCTACTGCTCTGTAGTCTTTTTCAGTTTCTAAGCGTATCGTCAAATTCTTCATTGAGATATCCTTTTAAAAAAATCGCATACTTTATATTAATAAAACTTTTACCAATCTGCAAATCTAACAGATATGAGACTTGTTTTGACATGAGACGCGAGACATCGCAAGATTAAGTGATAAACTTTTAGACTTGACTCTTTCACATTTACATTTGCTATTGCCACCGCAGAGCTATTTCAATGTTTTTTATACACAAAATGTCTATAATTAAGTTGTGTATATACGGAAAATGTTGAGCTGAAATTTGTCGTTATTTATTTTGTAAAATTTTATTATAGAAAGTTATAAGGTGAATGGTCGTGAATTTTTTGTAAAGTGGCACAAAAGGTGCAGTTGAAAAATAACGAGGTTTGTTTTAAAATGGAAAATATGACAATTAGAGACTTTTTAGACGATACTGTAGCTCGGTATGGTCAACGACCGGCACAGATATTTTATCGCAATGGGGCTTGGTGCACGCGTACCTACTCTGAGTTGCGTTCACGCGTATTGTCTGTTGCAACGGCAGTGCGTAAGTCGGGCTTTGTGCCCGGTAAGCATAATATCGCTCTTATGCTGGAAAACTGTCCCGAATGGCAGGAGATTTATCTTGCCCTTGTTTGCGTGGGATTGACTGTTGTTCCTATCGACCCTAAGCTAAAATCGGGTGAGGTTGCTCACATTTTGACTGACTCTCAGGCCGTCGGAATATTTACGGGTGCCCGTCAGCTTGAAACTTTGAGTGCCATAACGGCTTCTCTTGACTCATCCTTTAAGTTTATTTGTCTTGATAATGTTTCAAATGACGCTGTTGTGCCTAACCTTTCCAGTTATCAGCCGATGGTTTCAACGGAGGTTGACAGCGAGTCGGGCGAGTGGTTCAAATCAACCCGGCCGGGGGAAGACACTATTGCATCTCTGATTTACACTTCGGGAACTACCGGCGCACCTAAGGGTGTTATGCTTTCTCACGGTAATTTCACCTCTGACGCTTGCGCAGCAGTTGAGGCGGTTCAGTTTAATGCCGATGACAACTTTTTGGCTGTCTTGCCGTTTTTCCACGCCTATTCTTTTACCGGTAATTTTATGCTTCCTTTGTGTGTGGGAGCTTGTACCAGTTTTGTGCGTTCAATAAAGACGGTTTCAGAGGATATGAAGATATCAAAGCCTTCAATTCTTTTTGCCGTTCCTCTTTTGGCTGAAAAGATATATGCCAAGATTGAGTCGGGGATTCGCTCAAATGTCATTGCGCGCATTCTTCTGGCAATTGGTCTAGGCGGAGTTATCGGACGCAAGGTTGTGAAATCGCTTGGCGGCAAGCTCCGTTTTATCGGTATCGGCGGAGCTCCTGCCGATAAGAAGGTATTGGTTGGTCTTAATAGGCTTGGCATTCCAACTCTGGAGGGCTATGGTCTTACGGAATGCGCACCGCTTGTGGCATATCCTGCAATCAGCGGGTTTAAGCCCGGCTCTGTCGGTAAGGTTTTGTCCTGCATGGAATATAAGATTGTCGAGCAGGATGAAACAGGAGCAGGCGAGCTTTGTGTTCGCGGACCGAATGTTATGAAGGGATATTACAAGAATCAAGCCGCAACAGACGAGGTAGTTGATTCTGACGGCTTTTTCCATACAGGGGATGTTGTGCGAGCCGATAAGGACGGCAATATAACAATATGCGGCCGCAGAAAGGCTCTTGTTGTAAATCGCGAGGGAAAGAATATCTATCCTGAGGAAATAGAGCAAGTAGTGGGTCGCCTTCCTTATGTTGCAGAATCTTTGGCTCTTAGCTATTTTGCCAAAGGTGAGGCAGGGGAGCGCATTGGCCTTATGGTTGAGGCTAATGATGAAGCATGTAAGCCTTTGGGCAAAACAGAGCAGGAGCGTGACGGCAACTTGATTTCTGTAATTATCCGCCATTGCAAGGAACGCCTGGCCGACTATAAGCTTCCCCGAAAGATTGTCATACGCCATAAGCCCTTTGAGCTTACTTCGACTATGAAGGTTAAGCGTATTAAATATAAGGGTCATCTTGACGATAAATAACTTAGCGCCCTTATCTCGCAGGGATAAGGGCAACAGGTAAGAGGTAAGAGGTAACAGGTAAGAGGTATTATAGTGCTCCCGCTGCTTCCATCATAAGATATCCTCGCTTCCACTCTCCGGATAGCGTCCTATTGCAAAAGTTAATCATATTTGTATAACAGTCTTCTATCGCAATAGCTCTAACGCGCTTATATAAGTTATTGACTATCGGATTTTCATAATTCAGTGGTAGTTTAGCTTCCATTGGTGTCCCGTAAGGTCCTAATAGTAATTCAATTGAATCCCATCCATTTGTTCCAGACGATGTTTCATAAAATGTTAAAAGCCTATCAATACAATTTGTGTAAATATTGTAACTAGAAAATCCTATTGCACTTAGGGTTGTAAACCTAACCATTTCGTTCGTTTCGTAGGTGCGCCAATCTGCCACAATTGCTTCATAATTATTCGAAACGACATTAACTAATTCCTTAAACCGATTTAGATGAATTCCTTCCAATTCCATATTTATTCCACCACCACGAACACCCCAAAAAAAGTATTCTTTCGTTCGTAATTTGCCACAAAAGATAAAATCAGAATAGACATATTCAGTCTTGGAATATATGTTAGAGGCCAAGCAGATTTCAGAGACAAGACAACTTTCTTGACCATAGCATACAACACCATGTCCAAGACCTAGAAAAACTATAAAAAAAATCATAATCAAATGCTTCATTGGTTATCTCCCCATAAGATCATTGTACATTATACTTAACTGTTCTACCTAACATTGACTTGGCATTCCGCCCAACCCCATTTCTTCTCGCACTTATAACCCAGCCGTCATAATCTACGATACCACAGTGTCCTGAGCCAGAATAAGCTTGTAGTCCAGCTATAAGACCTGGTTCAGGATAGACACTCCCTAGATGAATCCAGTCGCCTAATCCGTTCCCTGTAGCCCAATCATTCGCAACTGGTGGATATGCGAGACCTATTATTATGGCTATTCTATTTCTTGGCACATCAAATCCAGCTTCAATTGCAATATCTGCTACAAATCGATTGCATTTCCATTGTTGCTTATCTATAGAAGCATACCCGAATTTACTTTCCAAATCTGTATTATACCCATATTTTTTACTTCCCAAATAAGTCAAAGCAGTATTCCTTAATCTTAACATGTCTTCAGAACGAGCAACACCAAAATGATTAAGTTCACCTCTCTCAGCTGGGCCTAACTTTTCTTTTATTGCATCACAGAAAGGTTCATTTTCTAGGTGTACATATACAGTTTCATTCGATTGTGTGCCACAAACAACCCTAGCTTTAAGAGCAAAAACTCCTGCTTCTGGAGTTGAAATTAACGTCATAGCATCGTCGATACGAGAAAGCACCCATTCATCATATTGATGCTTTGTGCGCCTTTTGGCTGTAAACCACTCAATATATAACATAGCACTTGATGGAGAAGAATCAAGAGTGGCTGATATGAACGTACCCTTAACTACACAAGCACCTGTAGAGGGTGATTGTGGTAAGGTAACTAGTAATGGATTTACAACAGTTAAGGTCGATGTTGTCGTTATAGGTTCTGATTCAGGAGATGGCCCTATAAATTCGCATTTGAATTTCACATCATCTATTTCTTTGCTTTCAATAACCCCATCGACTGTAAAACTTATAGTAAAACTTGTATCGTCATTTATCTGATACTCTTGGGGAAAACTTAATGAAGTAATAATCTTTTCATTACCTTCATCTATTGATATTCTAAGTGTACCATTTGTTGGAATATCAGATATCATTGAGACAACGGCAGTGCCCGGGCGACTTCCTTGCATTTGTTTTTCTTTTAAAATTAAATTTCGAGGAACAGATATTGAACATGAGACCATCGGTACTTCGTAAATTCCATAACTTGCTCCTATCAAAGTAGAACAAAGTACTCGATTTGCTATTGTGGCGGTAACTGTCATATCACAAGCTCTCCAGCTGGGCATAATATCTATATCTACTAATGTTTCCTGCGCCATTGGAGATGTTATATTTATATTTGAATCTTTAGTTGTCCAATGATACTGAACTACTGATTCATCTAGGCGGCAATCTGTCAAAACAGCAAAAAAAGGAAGAGGGAAGTCTTCAGATTTTAAATGGACAACATCTGGCCATACCTTGAAGCGAGGCATCCAAATAATAACACCTTGTGTATCCTTAGCTGGTGTAATCACATCTAGATAACTATCCTCACTCCAAATTCCTATTTCACCATTTCCATCAAGTGTCTCGACTTCGTAGTAGGAGTTGTTTATTAGGTCGTCTGTCCATCTATAAGATACTGTTTCTATGAAAGGATGTGTATTAAACTCATACTCAATACCTTTTTCAAGCAAAAATACATACTCACCAGCATTGGTAATGGCAACAGAATAATCACCAACAATCAATTGTGTTGTCTCTAAAGGTGTTTCTGGTACTGTAGCAGTAAACTTATAATATCCATTATCCAAATTTACCCCTATTTGTTCATCTAACCAGTAAGTATATCCCATTGTAAGTATCTCTGTTGCGTTTGTAAAATTTGCATTCACCCATTCACAATCTTGTCCAAAACCATCATGTTCAAATGGCAAAGTTCGAGGTATTAGTCGTTCTACGCCATTTGTCATTATGAGAATATTGCCACTACGTCGCAGTTCAATACGCGCATTCATACAATTCGTGGTATTCCGATTCACTAATCCATTGTACCAGGAAAATACATACATTGCTTCGTTTGTTTGCGTTTGTGCGACATAAGAGAACTTAAAATGCGATATATTACGCCCAATGGCAAGTTTTTCGCCTAAACTTGCAAGAACATCAGCGTTGTGGGGTGTTGACCACACTTCTCCTGAAGAGAGAACTTCAACGCCATGAAGATAATTTGTTCCAAACGGGAAAATGAAGTCATTCTCAAATTTACACCAAAATGAATCATCCCAAACTCCAGTGGTATTCCATGCATTAACATACATCTGGGATTCATTTTTGTCTTGTGGTTGTATGTTTTTGGGAGCACTAAACTTTACTGGAATGCTAGTTCTTGCGGAAATATTTGTTTTTAAACTTCCGTGCAAATAGAGTGATACACAACAGACAAGAAGTATAACTCGTACTAAAGGCGACATCGTTCTGAATATAGAAGATATCCGCCTTAGTTCACTTTTGGCGATACAAAATAAAATTGCAAGAGTAACTGCTGTCACACAACAAGTAATAATTATTAGCCATATTGTCATTGATCTACATTACACGGATAATAAATGGTGGATAGAAGCGGCAATACGAAATACTTTCGCTACTTTGTTGGATGCCGCGACGGACGATACGAACTAAATCCCACGAAGGATTAACTAGGACATTTTGAAAAGTTTGGTCTAAAAGTAGGGATGTTCCATCTGTCAAGAAAAGACGATTTTGAAAATTGTTGTTAGTGATGCGAAATAGCCACTCAAACTTATGGTATCCTGGATTTACTTCTTGTGCGATTCCAATATTAGAATTTCGTTCTCTCAAAAAAATTTGTCCACACATCCATCCTAGTGATAAATCTATTTCATTTCGATTTAATTTCCCATCGTGATTTTCATCGGTTCCAAATTCCACGGCAATGGTATTATTTGTTTCTAAGACAGTTTCAATAGAAATTCCGAACCACGACCCTTGCATATCTGATATTGCAAATATCTCATTCGTCGATGCCTCTGTGTCAACAAAATCAACTTCGCTAGTACGAGGTAGCTCTACACTAGCGGCAGGTAACGAATAAGTAATGGCGATAATTGCGATACAGAGATATATAAAATTCTTAATCATCATTGCTATTATAGCATAAAAACGCTAATGATTAGTAGTTAATCAAATTTTAAATTTGCAAAAAAGTTTGCAGTTTTTCAATGTGAGTTATAGGCAAGGGTTAGATGGGGGCGAATGGTGGAGGCTCTGCGGCTTCCGGTAGATAGGGAGGGTCGATTTTATAGACGAATATATCTTCCTGCGCTTCGGTTCTTAGCTCTGTAATTCCAAGGCCGTAGTATTTTTCAAAGAAGGCCTTCAATTTTTCAATGACTGCTTGTTTCTTTATGGCTCTGCCGCCACCGAAGCGGGAAACGGGGGGCATAAGTTTGTCAATCTCTGTTCCTGTCGTCTTTAATGTTCCGTTACGGAAGGCATTGTCAACAAACTTTCGGGTTTCTTCCTGATTTAGCTTTTCATCCTTGATGATGTCAGCCAAGTCGTTTTCTTCTTGTTTTAGGACAAACTTGCGCCAATCGGTAGTGACTTGTGTGTCAACATTGACATGGTTGATAAAGGCTTCGATAAGCTCTTTCTTACTGCGCAACTGAATACTTGCATCAACAGCTTTGCGAATGGTGGTAAGGATTTCTTTATCCGCGCAGTTGCTCTCATGGTATTTTTCAACGAGCATCAGTATGTAGTCGATATTGATTTCCACTTGCTTGATAAGCTCAAGTTCAAATTCGATATCGTCCGTAATATCTTCTTTTTCAGCATCGTTTTTTTTGCGGTACTTATCAAAGAGGTCAAGATAGATGCTCTGATAATTTTGCAAATCTCTTGCAGTGGTACAGTCCATTTCCTCAAATTGGTCAAAGGAGGAGAGAATATTTCTAATATTGAGGATAGCACCGAAGAGTCGAATAAAATCCTTCTCTGCCTCTTCTCCGACAATCGGAGTGCCGAGAGGATATTTTGTTTCCAGCTCTTTAAGCAATTCAATATAGCCGGGATGATATTTACCATCATCATCCTTAAAGCCAAACCAATAGTCCTTGAAGCTCTTTAATAGAACAATGCCGCTGGCATTTTTATCACCAAAGAGGGCGATAGCTTCATCTGTGGCTTTTTGCAAGTCACGGAAACAGATAATATTGCCGAAGGTTTTAACAGAGTTCAGAATACGGTTAGTCCTCGAATAGGCTTGGATCAGTCCATGCATCTTCAGATTTTTATCAACCCACAAGGTGTTGAGCGTTGTGGCATCGAAGCCTGTAAGAAACATATTCACGACAATCAACAAATCTACTTCGCGGTTCTTCACTCGCATGGACAAATCCTTGTAGTAGTTTTGGAACTTGTCAGAGGAAGTGTCAAAGTTAGTATTGAAGGCTGCATTGTAGTCCTGGATGGCACTTTCAAGAAAATCACGGGAGGTTTGGTCAAGAGCATCGGTGTCGAAGTCTTCCTCCTGCAGAACATCCTCGGGAGCTTCCTCGTTAGCGGCATAGCTGAAAATCGTGGCAATCGTAAACTGACGGTGGCTCGCCTTAATCTGTTTTTGAAACTCCTTGTAATACTTCATTGCCATAGGAATGGAACTAACGGCAAAGATAGCATTGAAGCCAGCCAAGCGTTTGCCCTTCAAGGAATAGAAACTGTTGCGTTTGGTCTTTTGGTCGAAATGCTCCAATGTATATTTTACGATTCCCTGAATTCGCTTAGGTGCAGCCATTGCCTTTTCAATATCAATGGCAGAGACATCCTTGTCATTGATGCCCTCTCTTTCCTTGACCGTATTTACATAGTCAATGCGGAACGGGAGAACATTGCCGTCATTGATGGCATCTACAATGGTGTAGGTGTGGAGCTGGTCGCCAAAGGTCTGCGGTGTAGTCAGCATTGTCAAATGCCGTCCCTTTCCCGCATTAGCAGCGAAAATCGGAGTTCCCGTAAAACCAAAGAGATGATATTTCCTAAAGGCCCTTACAATCTTGGCGTGCATATCCCCAAACTGGCTGCGGTGGCATTCGTCAAAGATGATAACGCAATGCTTGTTAAAAACCTCATGCCCCTTATTCTTGGTCACAAAGTTATCCAGCTTCTGAATGGTTGTGATTATGATTTTATATTGGTGGAAGCCGCCATTTTTGTTCCTGTCCTCAAGCTGACGCTGCAAAATTTTTGTTGAGGCATTGCTATTGGCAGAATCCTTCTCAAAGCGGTCATATTCCTTCATCGTCTGATAGTCAAGGTCTTTTCTATCAACGACGAAGAGAACCTTATCAACATAGGGTAGGGCAGATGCGAGCTGTGCAGTCTTGAAAGATGTCAGCGTTTTTCCGCTTCCCGTAGTATGCCAGATATAACCGCCTGCGTCCACAGTCCCCAGTTTCTTGTAGTTGGTCGAAACCTCGATGCGGCTTAATATACGCTCAGTCACCGCAATCTGATAGGGTCTCATAACCATCAGAATTTCTTCTGTTGTAAAAACACAATATTTGGTCAGCACATTAAGAATGGTGTGCTTGGCAAGGAATGTCTTTGTAAAGTCAACAAGGTCGGCAATCACCTTGTTGTTGCCATCTGCCCAAAATGAGGTAAACTCAAAGCTGTTGCTCGTTTTCTTCGATTTATGCTTTGCGCCTTCGCCCATTTCCTTGATATGGCTGTTTCGGGTAGTGTTGGAGTAGTACTTGGTGTGCGTTCCATTGGAGATAATGAAAATCTGCACATATTCATACAAGCCGCTTTCAGCCCAAAAGCTATCTCGCTGATAGCGTTTTATTTGGTTAAAGGCTTCACGAATCGCAACGCCACGGCGTTTCAGTTCCACATGGACAAGTGGGAGACCATTGACAAGGATAGTTACATCATAGCGCGTCTCATGGTTGCCCTTGGTCTCCTCGTACTGATTGATAACCTGCAAACGATTATTATGAATGTTCTTTTTGTCGATGAGTTGAATATTCTTGGAGGTTCCATCATCACGGCAGAGTACCTTTACATGGTCAGTCTGAATGGTGCGGCTCTTTTCAACAATGCCCTCATTAGCGTTGGCAAGCGTTTCCGAGAAGAAGCGCTTCCACTCGCCGTCCGTAAAGGTGTAGCCATTCAAAAGCTCAAGCTGCTCTCTAAGATTGGCAATCAGACTGCTTTCGTTATGAATGGCAAGATATTCGTACCCCTGAGTTGTCAGGAGACGGATAAGTTCCTTTTCAAGAGCCGCTTCGCTTTGGAAGCTCTCAGAGCGTGAGCTTTTTGGCGTATATTCAGCGACAACGGTACTATCTTCGGTTTCTGCGATGATGTTGTAGCAATTCATAATGTAGAATGCATAATGCACAATTGCATCATGTTCTCCTTTCGTTTGTCTGTGCGACTATGTTGTGGCAATTCATAATGCATTGCGTGATAAACTTTTGAATTTCAAAAGTTTATCACGATAGTATTCATATTGCTTCTGCCTTGCTTCAATTTCGGCGGGCAGTCCTGCGGAAATATCATTACATAAGGTTTCAAATCTCTCAAGAACATCAACAATTTTCTGTTGCGTTTCTTTGCTTGGAACAGGGACTTTAATAGACCTCAATCCTGTCTTATTAAATTTGGGCATAGCACTTTTTCCAATAATCCTTTGAAGTGCATCTTGTCCCCATTTACTCTTAAACCAATAGTAATAAAAGGCATCGTTTTCTGTCTTTACCATCACGGAATTGGGGGCTAAACTCATAGGAACATTTAGATTCGGGCATCTAAATGTTGTTCCCACGCCTGCACCGATGTTGTTAATAATAATTTCGCCGCCCATCAACTTTGATTTTGCCAAGAAATTATAAGCGTGTTCGTCAATATAAACCATTTTATCCAGATTAAAACCAGATGAATAATCTACTGTTCTGAGCAGAACGGCATAATCTGGCTCATTCTTGTAAGATACATTTTCTCTCAAACTCGCAAAACTACCATTAGCAACATAGTCTGTTATGTTCGATACTTCACCAAGAGTTGCCCATTCAACAGTATCATCAAAGCATAATAATTGAGTGCTATAATACTCATACTGTTTTTGTCTCGCTGTAAGCTCTGCTGTAAGCTCCGTGAAATTGTCCAAAATTCGGACAATTTCACTCTGTACCTCCAAAGGAGGTACAGGAATTTTAATCTCTGCTAATGCTTTTTGTGTAACATGTTTTAAAGTAGAACCAGTAAACTTTTTAGAATAATCTTGGTATGCTGCAGCTCCTGAAAGAAAATAAGGCTCTTCCTTAAAAAGTGTGGGTAAGCATCAAATTTGGTGCTTACTATGAGCTTAAAAGAGTTGACAAAAAAAGCGTCATATAAGAAAATCCAGTATCCAAAAAAAAGGAGTCTTACATGACGCTCAATGATTTTATCAAAATTTTGTTAGGGAATCAATTTAATCAGTTTGATTTTTTAGAAAAGGCAAATGGTGATGAATTTTCTAAAGAAATAACAATATGCTTAGAAAGGCGCATAGGAGTACCATACACTTGTATACATTGTGGTCAGCAGTGCTTATTTGCTTTTGATACATTACCTGAAAGAAGGGTTGAAGATATTCCACTAGGGGAATATCGTTTGTTTTGGAAGTTTACGCCTAAGCGAATAAAGTGTCCTTATTGTAATCAAGTCCACATTGAAAAGATCGATGGTTTAACGCCACACTCTCGTCAAACAGATCGTTTCCGACTACATATAGCAAGGAGATGTAATGACTCTAGTGTATCTGCCGTAGCCAGACAATATGGACTAAATGATGATACAGTTCGTAAAATTGATAAGGAATTTCTCAGCAAAAGAGAGAAGATTACACCCCCAGAGATATGTGAAAAATTAGGGATAGATGAGATTGCCATACGCAAAGGACATGTATATGCTACGGTTTTTTACAATCATGATACTAGGAGTGTAATACATATGGTTCAAGGGCGTGCAACAAGTGTTGTATGTGATTTTTTCAAAGAGAAAGGAGTGGAATGGTGTTCTCATGTCAAAGTTGTAACCTCAGATTTATGGAACCCATATAAGACGGCAGTAAAACGATATCTTCCCAACGCTAAGATCACAACAGATAAATTCCATGTATTCAAATATGTTGGAGATGCTCTTGATCAACTGCGTCGAGAAGAGTATATATACCAAAGTACAAAAACAACTTTTGACATAAAGAAAGCAAGATTCCTAATGCTTAAACCCAATTCGCAATTAAATGAAAGAGGACTTAAACGCATTCAACAACTAAAAGAGACTAACGATAATCTTTACACCGGTTATTTACTCAAAGAACAAGTATTTATCTTTTACCAAATAGATAAACGAGCAGATGCCGAAGAGTTTCTAAAAGGATGGGCATCATCATGTATTGCATCTAAACTGAAGCCATTTGTTAAATTCGGCAAGCGTATTTTAAGGCATGCAGACTCAATACTTGAATATTTTGTTCATAAGGTTTCCAACGGTTTTGCCGAAGGGATAAATAACAAAATTAAAGTGATAAAACGAATGGCATATGGCTTTCATGATTTTGAATACTTTCGCTTGAAGATACTTGCAGCAACTGGTTATTTGAAAGCATTACCTTTCATAAACTAAACTTGATACAACTT
>JAZUMF010000066.1:0-12779 GCA_045603485.1 Kiritimatiellia bacterium
GAGTTTGAAAAGCATCGCAGCCTCTTTAATCCAAAGCGAAAAACAGGTGCAAGAGGCATAGGCTTATGCAAAGACTGGAATGGCCTAAGACTTTGCTCGGCAAGAGACCTCAAAAAGTCGCCGATAACCTTCAAGGCTTAAAGAAAATCCCTAAAAATTGCTAATCTTTCCAATCTCAATGTCGCCAATTCTCTTGGCGGCATAGGTGGCTATTGTCTCCATATGTGCGATAACGGACAAAACAGTGCTATTTCAGCGATAAACAGCACTCCCAATATGACTTTTTAGCTAGTTTAGACAGCAAAAATAGAGGCGAGTAAGGTGAGTGTGGTATTGGCATAGCGTTGGGCCTGTCCCTTATGCGGAAAATGTAATAAAAAACGGAGGGGGAGATGTAAGGACTGTCCCTCGGTAAAATTCAACGGTTTTGCCGAAGGGATAAATAACAAAATTAGAGTGATAAAACGAATGGCATATGGCTTTCATGATTTTGAATACTTTCGCTTGAAGATACTTGCAGCAACTGGTTATTTGAAAGCATTACCTTTCATAAAACTAAACTTGATACAACTTGTTAGTTTTAGTTGTATCCAATTTAATAACACTGCGTCATTTGCGACATCAAATGATGTCTTGTGTTTTTATATAAAAAATATTAAACCTTTATAAAATGTTGCAATATAATAATATATGTACAAATTTTTACGGGGGGGGGGTGATTTCAAAGCAAAAAATTTGACAATCGTTTTTATAAAGCATAAATTATTAGCATTAGGTTAAATAAAAGACTTTCTCGGAATGCGTGTTCCAGGTTTTTATGTAAACTTGATTTTACAACCTAATTCAAAATTGGCTTTACCCACACTTTTTAAGGAAGAGCCTTAAATCAGGAGAATTATGAAGAGAACATTAGTTTTAACAGCGGTGCTTTCATTTTTGAGTTTAGGGCTCCTTGCCACTGATATTTTTGTTACTCCGACGGGTGGAGGAAATTATTCAGGCAGTAGTTGGTCTAATGCCATAAATGGCGGCGAGTATATTGTCGGATTGAGAATCAGAGATGCCATTACCAACGCTTTTGCTAATAGTGCTGAAGAGATAAATGTCTATTTGGCGGGCGGCACTTATACAACTTCTAATGGAGTGAGTATTGCCAGAATTACCGTTCCGGTAAGGTTTAGCGGTGGATATGTAGCCACTACAGATGGCTCATTTGAGAAGGGCGATACGCCGACAGTGGTGAATCGCAATGCGTCGTATAATCTGAGATTTCTTTATGCTGAAAACTTGACATCCCTCATGCTTGATGGAATTACTTTTTCGGGGGGATATGTATATGTCTCCAGCGGATCAACTGCTGGAGGAGCATTGTATTTGCTTAATACAACAACATCGATTGAGAGTTGCGTTTTTTCGGGGAATCATTTAGGTGGCGGCAGTTATGCCACTTTGTATGGAGGCGCCATTTATACTTCCGGCGGTTCAATAACGATTAAGGATAGTGAATTTAAGAATAATTATGTTTCAGCGGGCTACAATACCCAATATGGTGGCGGCATATACACATTGAAAACCGACATTTCAATTGATAATTGCACCTTTGAAAACAATTATGCACAGGCTGCACAGCGTGGCGGTTACGGCGGCGCATTATCCATACATGGTAAAAATGTTGTAATAAAAAATTCAATTTTCAAAAAGAATTATGTCTTTTCAAATTCAAATACGGGAACGGGGTATCCACATGGGGGCGCATTTTCAATAAGGAGTGCTGCAAGAGCTGAGATTGCCGATTGTCAATTCTTTGATAATTATGTGAGAGTTTTTAACAATGGGCGCTCCGCAGCCACGATTTCTTGCTTTTATTTAGATGATTTCAATGCCGGAGATGGTGTCATGACATCAGTTGTCACACGGTGCGTTTTTGATTCATCGGGGATTGTAAATCAAGTTAGTAAGGATAGCTCAAAATATTTTAAGAGCGATTTTCTTTTGAATTGTGGTCGCCTTTTTATGACGAATTGCTTAATTGCCAATGCCAGGGGGACGCATGAGGCTATGAAATATTCCATTAGGGTTCAACCGGTGGCGCCATCAGAGAAAGATCCAATCTCGGGGAAAAATACAATTGTAGTTACCCCATGTGAATTGAATCTTGTGAACTGTACGATTGCCGATGGCAAGGGCAATGGCGCAATTGCGTTCGGTGCAAATTCAACGCTGAATCTTGAAAACTGCATCTCTTGGGGCAATACTCTAACGGGCATTGTTAATGCTGCATCTGTTAAATACACCTGCTCGCAAGAGGAGCAGGAGGGCGAGGGGAATTTTGTCGCGGACCCACTTTGGACAGGCAAGCCCTACTACCACCTTATAACCAAAGCAAAGAACGGTTATATTCAGGATGGGTACTTTGGCGGCACATTCAATGGTGAAAAGTCGGCAGTATCCAGTCCATGTATAGATGCCGGCATTACAAACGCCCCCAATCATATCTTTGAGCCGCATGCCAAGGGGCGTCGCATCAATCTTGGTGCATACGGTGGCACACCTTGGGCATCAAAGACATACTATCAACTGGGCACTCAGCTTCGTCTCCAATAGAAGTATGCCGTCGATTGGCATGTCGGCGGCGTCACGAAAGTTCGTCCAAGCCGATTACAGGTACGCCTTGAGTGTAGGCGTATGCCAAAATCGCTTCAAGTTGTTCGCTAGAAATGTCATGGCAGTCCTTTACCCCGTCATTACGAATGTTATGGGCATAAAGAACTAAAACTTCATCGCGGTCGCGTATTCTCCTGATTGCCTCCTCAACATCGGCCATACATTCATCAAAGACACTTGGTATAGGTGTGCTTAGGATATTTCGCACAGAGGGCGCGTCATTAGCAGCCATGAAGAGTTCATCATGAGCACTTATCGGGTCGTCGGCAATGCTCTTTCTCCAAAGGCAGCCTGTACGGAGTCGCTTGAAATATTTTTGCAAAAGGGCATCCGTCGCGTCATTGCGGCGACTCATAGGATATGACCAAGTTTTTACAGGTATGCCAGCCGCCTCCGCCTCTCTTATTTGAGGCAATATTTCAACCTCAAGATATTTCTCCGGACCGAGCTCCTCCAATAAGTCTGGCGACTTTGCGTGTGTTACCCCATGAAAGCCTATTGAATGACCGTTATCTCTCAATTCCTTGATTGCGTCAAGTGCCGTCCGATTAAATTCGCCACAAACAAAGAATGTCGCATGGGCGCCATATTTACGGAAAATTGGAATCTCGCGCTTCCATGAATTAAAGTGCCTATCGTCAAAGGTTAAACAAAGTGCACCTTTAGTCTTGCGTACAAAGGGCGGCAACGGCTTTTCAATTTCATAGTTCACGCGGGCAATCCAAATTGAATTGTCGCTTCCATATTTCGCACAGGTTTCTGGTTTTGCGTCCCAGCTCTGCATCCACTCCGCAGTGATAAGCCAACATTCAGAGGGGGAAACTTCAATTGTGTTAAAGTTGCCAAGTCTGGCACCGAGCTCCGGCACAAGGATAACCTCCGATGAACGGATAAGACATCCCCTGACGGTATCAAATTTTGCCATAAACATCGGGGCTCGATGACGAAATACATGGTCATTGTGGGCACCCTTTCGCGTGTAGGCCAGATACAAGGCACCATCAGGGCGCATCCAATGCTGTTGCGTATTGTAATTCTCTAAAATAGAACCGTCGTCCCAACGCCAAGGCTTCGGATCAGAATAGGTCAAGCCGTCGTCGCTTTCTGCCCACAAGCCTTGAGTGTCAGTTCGGAGGGTTATATAGTATTTGCCGTTCAACTTTGCAATGGATGGTTCACCCATACCGCGCGGATAGTTATCATCACAGAGAGGAGCTCCAACCTCAACAACCTTAAGCTCATCCCCATCAAAACGGCAACGGGTTATAACCGAATAACTCTTTTGATTCTTCCTGTTTTTTGGTGGGATTACATAAAACGGAATCAAAAGATCGTTATTATCCTCCTCAATGATCTGCCCGAATGGTATAGCGCGTTCAAATTCAAAAGGTACAGGGAAGTCGCGCCTTGAAGTAAATGCACCTAATTCTGGATCAACAGTGCAGAAAATGGGCCAAGTTGCAGGCTTGCCATCGTTTGAGTACAGCATTGGCACCTTGTCGTTTTCAAAGCGCTGTGCAACTCCAAGTCCGAACCACTTCTTGTTGTTTTTGCTGTAATAAAGGGGGACGCCATATCCGGTACGGATTGCACCTTCCCAGGTAGGCTTTAGAATCTCCTGCTCAACCCCGGGGGAGAAGGTCTTGCCTCCATCAGTTGATTTAGCCATTAGTTCGCCATAAACAACATCGCTTCCAGTCAAAAGAAGCTTTTGCCATGTCATTAAAAAAGTCTTGCCGTCAGTAGCGATAGAGGGACAGATTTTGCACATCTTGCCGTCAAAGCCGGAGAAAAGACGCTGGCGAGTAAAAGACACCTTGTCAGTCATAAAGATCCTTTATGCAATACATATAGAAAACATTTCAATGTTATCAATTCAGAACTACTTTGTCTATCCAAACTATATCGTGCAATAATGGAAAGGATAAAAGAGGCGATAAGAAGGTGCTGTGCTGCTATGTTTGATAATTTTGCCATATTGGGGCACTAGAAGATTTCATCTCCCGTTTCGCATCCTGGTGTAGAGCGTTCTATGAAAAGTGAACGATGCTATAAAGACAATGCCTGAAAGTTGAAATATGATATAATTGACGCATGAATGGGTTTGCCCTAAACTCAAGTAGGTTTGCGTTGGCGAGGGGCGGTATGCAAAAGCGCATTTAAGAATTGATAAACGAGGAAGATTTAAGATGAAAGTACTACTCATAAACGGCAGTCCAAAAAGCAACGGCAATACATTCATCGCTCTTAATGAGGTGAGTAAGAGCTTGAATGCAGAAGGTGTTGATACGGAAATCATTCATGTCGGCTCAAAGCCGATTCGCGGATGCTTGGCCTGTGGACAGTGTAACACTCTCAAGGAGTGTGTTATGCACGATATCGTCAATGAGGTGCTCGCCAAGCTCAAAGAGGCAGATGGTTTAATCGTCGGCTCCCCCGTTTACTATGCGTCGCCGGCTGGAACTCTCATCTCGTTTTTGGATCGTTTGTTCTTCTCGTCTAAGTTCGACAAGACGATGAAGGTCGGAGCTTCGGTTGCGGTAGCGCGAAGAGGCGGCACGACGGCGACATTTGATGTCTTAAACAAGTATTTCACAATTTCCAACATGCCAATCGTTTCGTCGAGCTATTGGAACAATGTCCACGGCGCGGCTCCCGGCGAAGCTAAAGAAGATGCTGAAGGCTTGCAGACGATGCGTAGACTCGGCAAAAATATGGCGTTTTTGATTAAGGCTATCCGCCTTGCCAAAGAGAAGTTTCCTCTGCCGACTTTAGATGAGCCGCGTCAGGCTACGAACTTTATCCGTTGAGTTGTTTACGCAATTGGGAAATTTCGCGCGAACGGCTATTTTATCTTACGGTTTTTGGCGGACGATGTTATGAATAACCTAGGCGAAGTTATGACACGAGTTGTTCGCAGGCTGACATGAGAAAGCTATGGTTACCACCGCATTTTGCAAAATGCGGTGGTAAGGGTTGGATTGTGAAATGCGTGTAATTACTAAACCGGAGTATGTTCCGCTTTGGTGATTGCTAAACCGGAATATATTCCGCTTTGGTAATTGTTTTTGGTGGGGAAATTTGATATAATTAAGTCATGAAACCGAGAATTTACGATGAGATTGTTTCGCAAAGCCTGAAAAATTTCAGGCAGATGGTTTTTTTGAGTGGGCCGCGGCAAGTGGGGAAGACAACGGTCGCCAAGGCTCATGCGAACCATTATTTGAACTGGGACAAGGACTCGGTTAAACAGCTTATTCTCTCGGGGCAGGATAGGGTCGGTGCCGAGTGTGAATTAGACCGTGTTCATGCCGAAATTCCGGTTGTCGCATTTGACGAGATACATAAGTATCCAAGATGGAAACAGTTTCTTAAAGGGTTCTTTGACGATTATGAAGAGAACTGCCGCATAATTGCAACCGGGTCGGCGAGACTGGATGTCTATAAAAGAGGTGGCGACAGTATGATGGGAAGGTATTTCCCTTATCGTGTGCATCCTTTGAGCGTGGCGGAGTTGTTGACGACTGAACTTCCGGGCGAACGGATTGTCCGTCCGCCGTCAAAACTCGATGATGAAGAGTGGGCGGCACTTTGCGATTTCGGAGGCTTTCCCGAACCATTCCTTAAACGCAGCCGGATGTTTTCTTCGAGGTGGAACCGATTGAGACGGGAGCAGCTTCTTAAAAGTGATATTCGCGATTTGACGCGGATTACAGAAATCGATCAGTTAGGCGCTTTGGCAGAGATATTGACGAACCGTTCGGGCGAACAGCTTGTTTACAAGGCATTAGGAAATGAAGTGAAGATTGACGAGAAGACCGCGAAGAGCTGGACTAAAGCGTTGAAGCATCTTTTTTACGGTTTTGAGATTCGTCCATGGTATAAAAACATTGAGAATTCAATAAGAAAAACTCCCAAGTGGTTTTTGCGGGACTGGGCATCTGTGGCAGATCGAGGTAAGCGGTTTGAAACAATGGTGGCGTGCCATCTTTTAAAAGCCGCCGAAGGGTGGACGGATCTTGGATTGGGCGAGTTTGAACTTTTCTATATTCGAGACAAGCAGAAGAGAGAAGTGGATTTTCTTATGACGAAAGATTATGAGCCTTGGATGCTCGTTGAAGCGAAGAGCGGTGAGCGGAAGTTGTCGGAAAGTCTAATCCGTTTTGCAGATAAATTAAATGTGCCGCATGCCTTTCAGATTGTTAAAGACCTTCCATACGAAGATGTGGATCTCTTCAAATGCGAGCGTCCTGTGATTGCTCCGGCGAGAACATTTCTTTCGCAATTGCTGTGACAAATGCCTTATGAAGATATGGTATAATATTTAAGAAATGAGAATCTTTTGCGGAAAATTCTTGCAGTGACAAAGTGGTAAGGTGAGGCTTTTTTGTGCCAAAATTTTTTATTTGCATAGCGAAGTTGGGAAGGAGTTTTGTAAAAACTAATTTACACTATTTCCTTTTGTATAAGGATGTGTTAAAATAAATTTACAATTTATTCATTCTCAATTGATGAGGTTTATCATGTATAAACGAGAAATGTATTTGCGAAGAATTCGCCCGTTTTACAAAAATGAACAGATTAAGGTTTTGTCTGGCGTTAGACGAGCGGGAAAGACTGAAATTCTTAAAATGATACAAGAGGAAGTTAGAACTTCCTATGATGACGCTCATATTGTTTACTTGAGTTTTGAACTTTTGGAAAATAAAGTATATCGCGTATCTGAGAATTTATATTCCTTTATTGAGTCGAAGATTGTTGATGATGGCTTTTATTACATATTTTTAGATGAAATTCAATTTGTAGAGGATTGGCCTGAAGTGGTTAATTCGATTAAGACGAAATATCGTAATGTCAGTATTTTCTTAACAGGATCTAATAGCAAGTTACTTGATGACGATAAAGAAAGTATTCTTGGAGGTAGGACTATTTCTTTTCGCATTATGCCGTTCACATTTGCTGAGTTTTATGAGTTTAGAGTTCAGCAAGGCGTCTCTCAAGATCCTGAGCGTGAATTTATCGAGTACATGAAGTGGGGCGGATTCCCGTTGATATTTGCTGAAGAATACGATTCTCAGAAGCAGATTATGCTTGAGTCTATTTTTGATTCAATCGTTTTAAGAGATATTGTCAGGCGCAAAAAACTTAAAAGTTCATTGGAATTGGAGCATTTAATTGATTATCTTATAGCGTCTTCATCAAGTTATATATCAGGGCGAAATGTCTGCGATCGCCTTATGCGAAATGGGACGAGCTTATCATTGCCTAAGATACTTGAATTTATCAAGGCGGCAGATGAGTCGTGTATTGTTGATATTGTTCCTCGATATGATGTAGTAGGGCTACAGACGGTAGAATTTAACAATAAGAGTTATACATGTGATCCAGCATTCATCAATTATAAAAAATCACTCGTTAGTGATCTTTATGGTGTGCTCTTCGAGACGATTGTCTACAATGATTTAATAGCGCGTGGATATACTGTTCGTACGGGTTTCGCTCACGGTAAGGAAATAGATTTTATCGCTACAAAGGGGAATGGAGAGCGCATTTATATACAAGTCGCATACGAGATTACGGAAAAGAATCGCGAAAGGGAGTTCGTCAATTTTTCTTCCATAAAGGACAACTATCCTAAGTACGTTATTTCACGTGATCAGATCCAGCTTTCAGAAAATGGGATAATTCATATGAATATCGTCGACTTTTTACTCCGCTCATTGGAGAAGTAAAATTCGCAATGTTGGAATTGTTATAATTGTCGCGGTTAAAGGTGATATGTTAATAAAATGTGAAGTAGATTGGTTTTTGCCTAAAAGAATGTTTTCTGGTAAGGTTGTTGTAGTCTATGTTAAGTAAATCAGAAATCAAAACGGCAATCGAAAAGGCTCCGACAGTAGGGGAGGCCGTTGAGAAACTTGCATCTAAAGTTGCGCACGGAGTGCGGCTACCCGAGACGTTCTCTGTCAAGAATCTTGATTACGATGCCCAGCGCGAACTTGAGCGACTTTTCGGGGCGATCGGGCAGCGCACTTCTGACGGGCGGTTTTACATTTCGATACCGCCGTTCTTTCGTGAGCGGACCGTGTGGCGTGAGGCTTTTGAGTATTTCGGACTCGCTAAGGAAGATCGTGAATGTGACGATGAAGATGTTTTTGCGCGGCTTAAACTGATGGAGCCTGAGTTGACGCCTTTGATCGATTCGCTCGCCGCCAATGAAGAAGTCGCGCGGTTTGTCGCAAGATCGGAAAATAGAAAAGACTGGAAGCGCCTTTTTCTTTCATTCGTAAAACGATTCTCAGATTTGGAGTGCGGACGGATCACAACGCTCTCGCAGCTTGGTTCCGATTGGTTCGGCGACAGCAAAAAACTCCGCAGTGGCGCATTGAGGCGTCAGCTCGTCATTATTGCCGCTATGCTGTCTGATATGGATGCTGATGACGAAAGACTTGTGCTTGAAGGAGCATTGATTGTTGATAATCCTTATACAAGCAGCGTAACATTTTCTTTGCCGGTGACTTTGATTATGAAGGACGGTGCTGTATTTGATTATCCTTCGCGCTATCATATGAGACGGATGGCGGTGCAATTACCGCTCGAAACGGTTGTTAACATTGAGAGGGTGGAATGGGATGTTAAACCGCAGACGATAACGACGAGCGAAAACGCCGCGCCTTTCGCCAATATGGTTGCCAAAGGCGTCGCATGCGTTTATACGGCCGGGTACCCGTGTCTTGCGGTGAAGGTTTTCCTTAATAGGCTTTCAAAGAGCGGATCAAAATGCATTCATGAGGGCGATGCCGATCTGGATGGCTTCCGTATCGCCAAGGAAGTCGGAAATTGCATTCCCCTTAAAGATGTTGTCGCTTGTGATGTTCTTAAAGTCGCCTCTTCGGAGGATGGGCGCGAATTGTCAGCCGAGCAGATAAAGCGAGCGTCTGTGTTTTTATCAAACCCGAAGTACGATGATTATGAGTTCGTCGATGAGATTCGGTGTTTGATTGGACGCGGTAAGTGGATTGAGCAGGAGTCGTTCGCGGAGATTTTGAAAAGTAGAAGAGTAAGGGGGCGGGAAGATGAAGAGAAAACGCAATAACTCCGATTCAGCCGATTTGTTCGCCGTTTCTGCCGTTCAATCGGATAGCGACACCGCCGATGCGAAGATGGAGGATCGAGTTCAGGCAACGCTTATTTCTTCGCCGCTCGTAGACGAGACGAAGGATTGGCTTTCGGCTCGCGCGCTTACATTGGGGAATATGCTTTCGAGCGAACGCGCTGCCGAGTATGTGGCGTGTCTTCGCGCATTGGCGGCATTTCGTGAAGAACATGAACCGGAGCCTCTTCATGAAGATGTGGAACTTAGGGTCTGCGGGGAAGATGCGGATGCGTTTGCTGTTTCGGCGTTCAAGAGCGACATTCGGCAACTGAAAGAATGGGGACTCATTACAGAGCGAATAGAAAAAGAACGCCTTCGCGGATATCGCGACAACAGGCGCACCAAGTTCCGCTACAGAATCTGTGATGATGCGGCGGCATTTGTGGAGTGGCTGGCGGCGCGGCGCGCGTATGATCTTGAGCCCGGCGGCGGAGACGAGACGGGCAATCTCCTGGATATGCAGCGTTCGCTCGTTTCGGAATTGCGCAGAATGCTTAACCGCGTCGATCTGCAGAATCTCGGATATGAGACGGCGGGAGATATTCTTTTTCGCGTCGAGCAGATGTCGCGCCATATTGACATGACGGCGCGTGCTCTTCAAGAACTTAACTTGCGCCTTCTCGATTTTGGCGTCGCGGACTTTTCGGTGGATGAAGCCAAATTGATTGTCGGAGAACTCGCGCTCTTCCTTGAGAGGTTCGGCCGCAGGTTCGGGACGCTCAGGGAAGATATTTTGCGTGATGTTGAGGAGATGCGTCGCGAATGCCATCGTAAGCGTTGGAATGCCTGTGCCGAAACGATGAAGGCCGAAGCTACGCGTTTCCGGCACATCGCATCGGTCAAGGTACCGGACTCCGAGCGCATATTGGCCGATGTCTCGCTTTTCTACGGCGCGGGCGGGACGCTTGTTTCGCTCATGTCGCGCGTCGGGGATTCCGCGCGGAAGGTGTGGGGAAAGCTCAACGCGAAGCTTCGCGAACTTGAGCGGCGCAATCACCGGATAGAGGATATCGCCAAAAGGCTTGAGGAAATCGCCACCCTTGATGAGGACGCGGTTCCGCATGGTTGGCTCACCTCTCTTCTGGAACAGGCGAACATGAAGGGCGATGCTCAGGCCAGTCCCAACGGCGAGAAGTCGCTTCCGCCGATGCCGAAGAAATCATCGCAGAAAAGTTCCGAAAAGATCGTTTCGTGGATTACGCCGCGCAAGGTCGGCGAGCGGCCGGATGTCGCGTCCATTGCGGAGGAGAAGGCTCGTCGGATGCGCGAGTGGATGGAGATGAAGCGTATTTATCCGTCGAAGGAGGGTGCGATCCTGTTGGGTGCGGGTGAATATTCGCAGTTCGGCGATTTTTCGAATATCATGCAGACTCTTGAGTATGTTCGGCTCGGGAACGGCGAACGGGCGAAGAAGCTTCTGTTTGTCGAAGGGCGACCGGCCGGTAAAAGTACGGAGGTGAAGATAAACGAATCGAGTCTTTCGTTCGAGGATATTGAACTTGATCGGTGCGGTAATGAGCAACAGGCGCATGAGAAGGAGGATTTAATTTATGAAAATTGAAGAATTGATTGACGGCGGCGAACAGACGGCGGTTAATGTACGCGCTGTTCTGAATATATTATTGGAGGCTCCGTACTTTTATAAGACGGATGACGAACGGCTCTTTCTTGTTTTGATGCGCTACAAGAGGGCGTTCGAGGCGTTCTTCGAGAAGTTTTTCGGTTGGAAGCTGGTGATGGATGGGAAATGCGCGCGTCTTTATAAGCCCAAATGGTTTAATGAGGAAATCACACTTCCGAATCGCGATATGTTCACCTTTACGAAGCGCGATGAGTGTATGGCGTTTCTGCTGCTGCTTGAATTTTTCGAGCGCGAATGCCGTGAGCAGGGGGTGACGGCGGACGATCGGGATAATCTCCGTTTCAGGTTCGGCGATCTGCTGGAATATTCGTCGTCTCGTTTTCGCGCTCTTATGAGCGGTAAAGAGGAAAACTATACTGATGAGCGCGTGCGTCAGATTTTGAAGGGAATTATGCCGCAACTGGAGAAGTACCGTTTCCTGCACAAAGTAAAGCCGTCGGCAGATGACAGCGTGAGCGAGAACGAGACGATATTCGAATGCCTTCCCGCGATGTGGCACTATCAGGCCGCGGAACTCGCCAAGCCGGTGACGGAGGAGTGAAGTCGCGCCTATCATTATCGGTACAAAAATGATATAATATTGACGCTTTTTGACGGAGAAATTATGTCTTCACCAATTTTCACAAATCGATTTGCGGATATGAGTGTTGATTTGTGGATTTTAAGGGGAATTTCGAATCAAAGTTATCTAAATGCCCGACTGAAAATTCGACAATTAACGGAATGAAAGTAATCCAAATACCCGAATGAGAATTAGCCAATCACCCGAATGCTTGTGCGTGGCAAGGGGAATTTGATATAATTCACGATGTTATGAATATTTATCGCAAAAGAATTGTTGATGAAATTTTGCCGTTGAAATTGTCGTCGTCTGCTGCCGTTTTGGTGGAAGGTCCTAAATGGTGTGGCAAGACGACGACATGCCTTCAGATTGCAAAGAGTTGTGTTTTTATGGATGAACCAACGAAACGTGATCAAAATATTGAACTAGCTTCGATTTCGCCAGGAAAAATTTTGTCCGGAGATTTCCCGCGTTTGATTGATGAATGGCAAATTGCACCTCAGATTTGGGATGCTATTCGGTTCAAGGCGGATAGAGAATCGATTATCGGTGGATTTATGATAACTGGCAGTGCTGTGCCGGTGGATATTGATGAATTGAAGCACTCGGGAACGGGAAGATTTTCCTGGGTTAGGATGCGTCCCATGTCGTTGTGGGAGTCGGGTGAATCGTCGGGGGCCGTCAGTCTCTCGGGATTGTTTGGCGGAGAGATGATTTCGGTGGAAGACGCTAAATCGTGGGAATTGGAACAGATG
>JAZUMF010000067.1:0-10165 GCA_045603485.1 Kiritimatiellia bacterium
CTTTATAAAAACGATTGTCAAATTTTTTGCTTTGAAATCACCCCCCCATAAAATTTTTACATGTATTATTACATTGCAACATTTTACTAATGTTTAATATTTTTTATATAAAAACAAAAGACATCATTTGATGTCGCAAATGACGCATCTTTATTGCCTGAATTTCATATTGCTTTAATATAGTATCAGATCTTAAAGTTCGCTTGCCACAGTTAACCCGACGAACCGATTACACTTCAACTACGCCAAACTAAATTATCTTGCAACTATGAACTATTCTTGATAAAGTATTGTTTGAGTGCAAAACTACGGAAGTGAAGGTTTGAAATGGATGAAAAAAATATTGCGCCACCTTTTGCAAAGGTTGTTGAAGGTCCAGATAAGGGATTGATGATTCCATTGCATGAAGGCACTATTGCTTTAGGGCGGGCCTCCGAAAATGACATTACCTTAGCAGATCCAATTCTTTCAAGACACCATTGTAAATTGGAAATAAATGGCACCTCTGTTAAAATTACCGACTTGGATAGTGCCAATGGTTCATACCTCAACGATGCGGAAATCAGAGAGTCGCTAATACGAGACGGCGACAAGCTCCAAATTGGCGATACCGTTATTGAGTTTACTCTTAAAAATAAAGCGCCAATCATAGACATTAAGCTTGACACTCCTCATGAGCCACCTCAAGCGGCTCAGGCTAATTCCGGCGTTGTCATCGACTTGGGCTTCAACAAAAATAATGAGAACGAAGAGTCCGCCAAGAGCGCAAATTGGCGTCCGCTAATTTGGGGTCTTGCCGCCGTCGCTCTTCTTGCAGTTGCCGCCTCATTTATAATGCGCTCACCTGATGCTGACAATAGTATCACTATTACAAAGCCTGCGGAGCCATCGTTATTACCTCTCGAGATTCACTACGAAAAGGTCGAGGCTTCTACAAACAGCATCTTTCGGTACTATATGACACTTGCACCGTCCGGCAACCTCTCTGTTGAAATTGACGATTTGGCCGAAAACCGCCACATTCGCAAAGATGCCCAAATTTCCACAAACAGCATACTGCGATTGGCGAAGCTTATCGATCGCAGCGGCTTCTTCCGTATTGACGAAATCCCTACCGGCATACCTCCGGAAGGACAGCTTGCCACATGGGACATTACCGTCATTACAGACAAAAATTCACGCAGACTCTCCGTAGAAAATCGCCTTGAACCGCAAATATTCCGCGATGTTCGCGAAGCCCTTGAAACCTTTGGTAAAAATGAGCTTGGCATTTGGGCCATTCAATATCCCAAAGAAAAGCTGATAGAGATGGCGGAAGAAGCCTATACCCACGCAAGAAATCTCTTCGCAGAGCGTAGCATTGCACATGGCAACATCTTTATGGCGGTAAAGAGCTATAAAGAATCGGCATTCTATCTTGAAACTGTCGAGCCAAAGCCTGAATTCTATGCTTCTGCCGTATCTGAGCTTGCAGAGGCGGAGGAAGAGCTCAACAAGCGCTATGAAGAGCAGCGCTTTAAGGCTGACAGAGCTATCAACCTTAAAGACTGGCAAACAGCCGCAACTGAGCTTCGTATTTTGCGCGAACAGATTCCTGACGACAATGACTTCCGCAATGCTGACGCTACACGAAAACTTCTCGATGTTGAAAACCGCTTAAAGAAGGAGAGGAACTAATGAAAAACTTCCTTTTCGCTTTTATCGCCGCCCTCACAACCTTTGCATCTCTGCAAATTCAGGCGGCTCCGCAATCGCAACAGGCACCAACAGGTGTATTAGCTCTTGAGGTCACTCCAGCCACCGCTTCTGTTTCAATTGACCGCAAGGAGCGTGGGCAAGCCCCCATTACCACCTCATTGAAGCCCGGCGCACATCTATTGGAAATAACGGCAGATGGCTATCGTACAGAGCGAAGAACCATTAGAATCATCGAAGGCGAGACTTACTCTACTTCAATTGACATGCAAAAGATAAATGGTCTCGTTCTACTCAAAAGCGAGCCTCAAGGTGCAGAGGTGACAATTGATGGTGTCACCTACGGTAAAACGCCCTGTCTGATTTCAGACTTACCGATTGGCACCTACCAAGCCGATTTGTATCTTGCAGGCCATCGCGGAACAAAAGTCCGCTTTGAGATAAAAGACCGCATACCAGTAGAAGCATCCGCAAACCTCATCTCCGATACGGCAACCATCAAGGTTTCCGCAAATATTGATGAAGCCGTTGAAATTAAAGTCAACGGCATCATCCGCGGCAATGCGCCATGCACTATTGACAGGATTCCGGCAGGTGAAGTTACGATTGAAGCATCGGCAAAGGGCTACAAGCCATTTATTCAAAAAACACAGCTTTCGGAATCTGAAGTTTTAGATGTATCAATCAAGCTTGAAATCCAGCCTGCCAAGCTTAAAATCGTATCAATTCCTGAAGGTGCCAGGGTATACTTTGACAACACCTTCCAAGGTGAAACACCCTATGTCATTGAGAACACAACGCCAGGTGAACATCGAGTCAGAGTTGAAAAAACCGGCTATGACACCCTTGCGCGTACCCTTTCACTTGATCGCGGTGCTGATGTAACAGAAGAATTCCGACTGAAATCAAACACAGGCAAAATCACAATCACATCTCAGCCCGAAGGCGTCATTGTATATATTGATGGCGTAAAGGAAGGCGTAACACAACAATCAGATACAAAGGGCCTTTCTTTGCCTCTTGAAATTGATGGCATAGCGGAAGGCAAGCACGAATTAAAATTTGTAAAGGAAGGCTACAAGCCCAAATTCGGCCCCTGTGAAATTAAAAGAGGCGACGCACTTATACGCAGAGTTGATTTGGAAAGACTCTTTATTCCCAACTATGAGGTTGTAACCGCAACCGGTTCACGCAAGGGAGTGCTTGACTCGATTTCAGGTGGCAGAATTCGCCTCGAAACGAGTCCAGGAGTTTTCAAGACATTTGACTTACCGACGGTAATAAAACATGGCAAACTCCAATAAGCCAAATATATGAGTCGCGCCCTTGAGCGCGACTCTTTTTTAATGGAAGGACGAATCAGAATGTCGGAATTTGACAGAATCGACCCGGTATTTTCAACTGAAAAATATATGCCGCCGCTCATTAAGAGTAAAAGATGGCTCTATCCGACGGGAGAATATGAAGCCTTCATGCTCGGCAAAATGCAAAGGGATGTAAAGTATCTAAAGTTAAAAGTTGGATACCCGGGCTTTTTTAGACCACCGTCAGCAACTGCCTGGTTTCGTCACAAAGACCCGAATGTCAAATACGAAACGAACGGCTTTTCAGTCATAACAAAAGAGAGCGATGGCATTGAAATACGCATAACAGTCCCCGACACCGCAATAGAAGCGCCCTCTTTAGCCTCCGACGCCCAAGATTGGCTTGCATCAAGCGATGGAGTGTCATACAGTAAAGCCGTAGCAGGTCCGCAACCAAGCGGAGAAGAACTGCCGCGCGTAGAGCTTCCGCTGATTCCGGTTAAGGGATATAACGGGCTCTACGATGTAGGAAGAGAAGTGCTCGCCGAGTTGATATTTAGCGACGACACACCGCCATCATTCACCGTCGGTGAATCAAAATACGAGACTCTCAATGTAACGGAAGAAACTCAAGAGCAAACCTTTGAGACCGAAAAAGATGAAAAGGGCATATGGAAGACACCCCTACCCTTGGCATTCAGATATATACTCCTCAAGGATAAGACACCGCTACCTAAAGTAAAGGCAGTATATACCCCGCTAATATATCGGCACACCTACGACTTTGCCGACAACGAACTTAACCGCATTTGGGAAGCCTCCGCCTACACGCTTCGCCTTTGCATAATGACCTTCCAGATTGACGGCGTAAAACGCGACCGCCTACCATGGGGAGGAGATTTGGCATTAAGCCTTCTCGCAAATGTATATTCATTCTATGAGCCCGAGCCTATCAAAAGAACACTAACGATACTCCTTCGCGATGGTGTGAAATACAGCCAAGTCAACGGTATTTTAGACTACTCCCTCTGGTGTGTGATTTCACATGGAGTATTCTTTGAGCACTTCAACGACATCGACTTCCTCAAAGAAAATTGGAGTGCAATCTTAAATGTCCTGGATTGGTATGAAGCCCGCTCACAAGCTGACGGCGGCTTCATTAAACCGGTGTTGTTCAAGAAAAAGCACGGCGTTACCGTTCAAGCGGATTGGTGCTTTATCGATTGGGTCGATGTTGATAAGACAACAGCACTTCACATGCTATACCATTGGGCTCTCACCACAGCCTCAAAGCTAGCTGAAATCGTCGGCGATGGGCAATCAAAGGAACGCTTCACTGCCGCCGCCCGAAAACTCAAAGCTCAAATAAACGATGCGGCATTCGACGCCAATAAAGGCCTTTACAGAGGAGATATATCAAATCAAGCCTCTCCTGCAGAGCGTCATCCAAACTTCTTGGCTATTCTCTCGGGGGTTGCGGAAAAATCGATGGAAGAATCAATAGCGAAAGGGCTTCTTGGCACCGAAATGAAAGAAAGCGGCACGCCATATATGATATCAATGGAACTCCTTGCGTTGCATAAGCTAGGATATGACAAAGAGGCACTCGCAAAACTGCGCAAAGTCTGGGGAGGAATGCTAAAGCTCGGGGCTACAACATTCCTTGAAGGCTATTCGGAAACATTCGACGAAAAATCCGCGTGCGTATTCTACGAGCGTCCCTTTGCAATGTCATTTTGCCACGCATGGAGCGCGGCACCCTGCGCACTACTGCCAATCCTAACCGGCAAAGCAACTTATTAAGGCACAAGACGGCAATGACACAAAAACCAATTCTCAAAGTCGGCCTCATCAGCGACATACAAGGCTACCCCTATAAAGCAGACTGGGGATTTTACAACCTCGAAAAGGCCCTACAGGTCTTGGCTGATAAAAATATCGATGTGCTCCTTAATGCAGGAGATATCGGCGACAACGGAAATGACTCCTCGGCCATTGCCTACTATATGGAGTTGGTGAAAAAATATTTTCCGCAAAAACTCCCTACCCAAGTTGCTTGCCTCGGCAACCACGATTTTGAGCCCCGTAACCGCGTTCGCAGCCAGGAAGACTGCCTAAATGGTTTCTTCGATGCCCTTGGAGAGACAAAAGAACAAGTCCAGCACAAGGTTGTCGGCGGCTTTGACTTCATCGCCCTCTCATCAAATCTCAAACACAACTACGATAAAGAAGATTGCGAAAAGCTCCGCCCCTTCCTAGACAAGGCAGTTGCACGCGACCCAAGCAAACCCATCTTTGTTATCACCCACTACCACCCAGGCAAAACCGTTGAAGCAAGCTTTGGCAGAGATGGCTCAGAGTCGCTTCGCACACTGCTAAACGACTATCCTCAGGTCATATCATTCTCAGGACACTCGCATAGCCCGCTTACCGACGAGCGCTGCATCTGGCAAGGTGAATTCACCGCAATCAACACATCAGGGCTAAGCTATTGCTGCGTACCCGAAAAATATGCAAATGGTTGCGGACCCATTCCACCCTTCGCACGGGAAGGCCTCTTCTTCATGTATATGGAGATATTTGAAGACCATGTAAAAATACATCGGTATAATGCAGAAGACCAAGAAGAAATTAAGCCTGAGATGGCATGGGTCATAAAGACCCCATACAAGCCAAGCGAAGCGACCTACACCGATAAGCGGGCAAAAACCCGTAAAGCACCGGTGTTTCCCGAAAATTCGCAACTCATCCTTCGTTACGACTACGGCTTCGCATATTTGGTCTTCAAGCAGGCAAAGCACGAAGATTTTGTTCACTATTATCGGGTGGTCATAACGCCAATTGATTCCGACATAGAAGGCACACCAATAGAATTTCGCTTTATTGGGAATTTCTACAGAACAAAGCAAAATCGCGATACCCGCCTAGTCTTCCGTATGCCACCCAATACACTAGAAGCAGGCAAGCGTTATCGCATAGCTCTCTATCCCGTAGAAACCTTTGGAAATGAAGGCACGCCACTATCAATAGATATTGTAACAGTCGACACCTACAAATTTAGAAATGTAGCTGAAATAGGCCCACAAGAGTAAAGCTTACTTTATTAAGATGGATTATTTAGCTCCAGGATATAAGCTTAGGATAGAGAACTTTAACAGTGTAAGTGAAGAATGTGAGAGTCAATGATGAAATGGATTATGGCAGTTATTAGTTTTCTCTTTTGCATTATATGCAGTGCAACGACTGTCGAATGGGGTACGCTAACTATTGATAAATATTCAGGAGGCTATTATTGTGTAGCATGGCCACTGGATATGGAGAGTTATAGTGATGGCAACACTGTAATACTTACAGGTTCAACATATGATAATTTGGCTTATGCTAGTTTATGGGTAGAGGTGTTTGCTGGAGATTTAATTACAGGTCAAGGGCTGTATGAAAATGAAACATCGTATTTTGCGTATGCTAATCATACACAAGATTTGGAACCAATAGAATTTTCAGATTATTCAGTTTCAGTTAACAAGGGAGAATCGACTTATTTAGCAGTTGCATTGGATATTGGGCATGAAGGTAAGGAATTTTGGGTTGGTTGGATGGAGATAACATTAGATGATAATGGAGATGTCGTTGCTTTAAACTCTGCTTTTGACAGGTCTGGTGGACCTTTAATTGTAGGTGCAATTCCGGAGCCTTGTTTAGGAATGTTGATTATGCTTGGACTTATGGTCTTAGGGTTGAAAAGGTCGCGATTTTAAGTTGTTTTCAAATAGCTGTTTCACCAAGGGAGTCAAAAAAGTATCGTTGCTTTTTCTGCACTTGCGTGACATAATAAATAAGTGATAAAGTGCAAAATATCGGCAGCGCGCCTAAAACAAAGAAAGCAGAAACAATGATTGACACAAAAAAAGAACAAGAGCGTGACGAGCTTCACCGTGCAATATGGGCAATAGCAGATGAACTTCGCGGTGCAGTCGATGGATGGGACTTCAAAAACTATGTCCTTGGCTCAATGTTTTACAGATATATCTCCGAAAATTTAACCAACTATATCAATGCCGGAGAACACGCTGCCGGCAATACCGATTTTGATTATGCCAAAATGTCAGATAACGATGCAGAAGAAGCTCGCCAAGGACTGGTTGAAGAAAAAGGCTTCTTTATTCTGCCCTCCGAACTATTTTGCAATGTAACTAGCAGAGCCGATAATGACGAAAATCTAAATGAGACCCTAGAGCAAGTCTTCAACCACATCGAAGCATCCGCAAGAGGTAGCGTAAGTGAGGACGACTTTGCAGGACTCTTTGATGACTTTGATGTAAATAGCAACAAACTAGGCTCAACCGTCGCCAAGAGAAATGAACGCCTTTCCAAACTCCTTCACGGCGTCGCCGAAATGAATCTTGGCGATGTAAAAGACCATGACATCGATGCCTTTGGTGATGCCTACGAATATCTCATGACCATGTACGCATCCGGAGCAGGCAAATCCGGCGGCGAGTTCTTCACTCCTGCTGATGTATCAGAATTACTCACCAGACTTGGCACTGTAGGCAAAACCAAAATCAACAAAGTCTATGACCCCGCCTGTGGCTCCGGTTCATTACTTCTCAAGGCAGAAAAGATTCTCGGCAAAGATGCCATCAGAAATGGCTTTTACGGACAGGAAATCAATATCACCACCTACAACCTATGCCGCATCAATATGTTCCTCCATGATGTCGGCTTTGACAAGTTTGATATTGCCTGCGAAGATACCTTAACTGCACCACAGCATTGGGACGACGAACCATTTGACTTGATTGTCTCCAATCCCCCCTACTCCATCAAGTGGGCTGGTGACGACAACCCCCTGCTGATTAACGACCCCCGCTTCTCTCCTGCCGGCGTTCTCGCGCCAAAATCCAAAGCTGACCTAGCCTTCATTATGCACAGCCTATCTTGGCTTGCCTCAGGCGGCACAGCGGCTATCGTCTGCTTCCCCGGCATCATGTACCGTGGCGGAGCAGAACAGAAAATCAGGAAGTATCTTATAGACAATAACTTTATCGACTGCATTATACAACTCCCTGACAACCTCTTCTTTGGAACCTCGATTGCAACCTGCATTATGGTTATGAAGAAAGGCAAGTCCGACAACAAGACCCTCTTTATTGATGCTACAGGCGAGTGCATTAAGGTTACAAACAACAATAAACTCACCCAAGCAAATATGGATAGAATTGTTGAAACCTTTGCCAATCGCAGCGAAGAAGCGCACTTCTCCCATCTTGCAACATACGAAGAAATCGCAGAAAACGACTACAACCTTTCCGTCTCCACCTATGTTGAAGCGGAAGACACCCGAGAGAAAATCGACATAGTAAAGCTCAATGCAGAGATTGAAAAAATCGTTGCCCGCGAACAAGTTCTCCGTGAGGAGATTACGAAAATTATCGCAGAAATCGAGGTGTAAGTATGGCAAATAAATTGACAATTTACCAATCGGTTATTGATGATGTAAAGGGTATTATTTCTTCCGGTATAGAGAGTGCGTACAACGCTACAAGCCGTGCAATGGTATTGACCTACTGGAATGTGGGTAGACGTATTGTGGAACAGGAGCAGAACGGTAATCAGCGGGCTGAATATGGTACAGCTATGATGGATGCACTGGCGGAAGAATTGACCAAAGAATACGGAAAAAGCTATTCCAAAAGAAATCTCCAGTATTTTCGAAAATTTTATCAATATTTTCCAGATTTTGAAATTGTGAACTCATGCGTTCACAATCTGACTTGGACACATTTTCGCAGTCTTTTGCGCGTATTGGACGAGGATGCCAGAGTTTGGTATATGAACGAAGCTGCCCACGAAAGCTGGAATGTGAGGATGCTTGACCGCAATATCAGCACACAGTATTACTACCGTCTTTTGCAGTCTCCGAAAAAGGAAACTGTTATTGCAGAAATGAAGCAGAAAAATGCCCAGCTTCCCAAAACGCAGTTTGAGCTTGTGAAAAGTCCTGTTGTTGCGGAGTTCCTTGGCTTTAAGAACGAGGACAGTTATTTGGAAAGTGACTTGGAAGCCGCAATTCTGTCCCATATACGTGATTTTCTTATGGAAATGGGAAGAGGGTTTGCTTTCGTGGCAAGACAGCAGCATATTGTTACAGAAACGGAAGATTATTTTATTGACCTTGTTTTCTACAACATCGAATTGAAATGTTATGTGCTAGTTGACTTGAAGATGGGGAAAATCACTCATCAGGATGTGGGGCAAATTGATATGTATGTCCGTATGTATGACGAACTGAAGCGTACTGCCGGAGATAATCCAACCATTGGTATTCTGCTTTGTTCAGAAACAGATGAGGATATTGCCCGCTATTCTGTACTGCATGACAATGACAGGCTGTTTATGTCGAAATATCTGACTTATCTGCCTACCAAGGAACAACTGAAGCAGGAAATCGAGCGGCAGAAAGCGGTTTTCTATATGCAGCATCCGCTTCAAATAGAGAAAGGGGGTGATGCGGAATGAGCAAATTGGATGAATTGATAGAGGAACTTTGCCCGAATGGGGTGGAGTATAAGCCATTGGGTGAGTTAACAATAAGTATAAATATTGGTATAAATCCTAGAAAATTTTTCCAACTTAATCCTCCAGATGCAACAAATTTTTATGTTACTGTGCGAGAACTAAACGGATTACAAGGTGTAAAACAGTATGAAAAGACAGATATGATTTCTGATGAAGCCGTTGAAATCATTCAAAGTCGAGCAAATATCGATAAAGGTGATATTCTTTTTTCAAATACTGGAACAGTTGGGAAAATGGCATTGGTTCTTGAGAAGCCTTTGAATTGGGGTGTCAATGAGGGAATTTATGTGATAAAGCCTCAACACGAAAAGATTTTATCAAAGTTTTTATATTATTTTCGGTTCTTCCTTAAAAAGTGTGGGTAAAACCAATTTTTAATGGCTCTTCCTTAAAAAGTGTGGGTAAAGCCAATTTTGAATTAGGTCGTAAAATCAAGTTTACATAAAAAACCTGGAACACGCATTCCGAGAAAGTCATTTATTTAACCTAATATTACAACTTTACACTTTATAAAAACGATTGTCAAATTTTTTGCTTTGAAATTACCCCCCCCCGCAAATTTTGTACATATATTATTACATTGC
>JAZUMF010000068.1:0-19296 GCA_045603485.1 Kiritimatiellia bacterium
CATATCTTCGTCGACACATTCGCCTACACCTACACAAGGCAGGCTCCAAAAAAAGTCAGACCCAGACACAATGTCACAATAAGACTTTGCGACATTGAATGCGACTTTGGGCGTTCATTGGAAAAAAGCCCATTCAATACAGACTTTATGAAAGACCTTGAGGACTGGATTAAAGTTGCTGCAGGGCGTCTCTATATTTGGGATTATGTAGTCGACTTCAACTCATATATGCTCCCCCACCCCAACTACCATGTTCTTGCCGACAATGTCCGCACCTTTGTCAAATATGGAGCAACGGGAGTCTTTGAACAAGGAGACTCCTTCTGCAGCCTCGGCGAATTTGGCCACTTCCGCAACTGGATGCTCGGCCACCTTCTCTGGAATCCTGACCTGGATGAAAAGGCCCTCCGCAAGGACTTCTTGGACGGCTACTACGGCAAAGCCGGCAAAATCATCGACAGCTACATGACGCTACTCTCTGACTGTGCCGAAAAGAGCAAATACAAAATGCGCTGCTTCCGTGAAAACACCGCTTGCTGGATTTCCACGGAAAATCTGGTAAAGGCAATCAACCTAATGGAAGAAGCCCAAAAAGTCGCGGCACGGGAAGATGCGGAAAACGGCGGCACCACACAATACGCAATGCGTGTTGAAAAGGATAAGCTCTGCACCGAATACGCCCGACTTCTAAATTGGTATGATGTCCATGAATATCTAGGCAAGCCCACCGACAAACTGTCACTCAAGCTTGCCAAACTTGAATGGGTGCGCCGTTGCAGAAGTTATGGCATCAAGGCCCACCGCTCAGCCCCTAGTTACACCGAGGTCTTTGACGCCCATGTCGAATGGTTCCTCGAATACGAAACGGGACTCAAGGAAGGTCACCTGTACTAAAGCAGATTCTTCGACCTAACAACTCTTTTTCAAAACAAACCAAAAAACAAGGAAATGTCATGAAGCTTGGAATGATTAAAACTGGTTGCACAGATGCGGACTTCAACTATGTCAAAGGCAAAGGGCTCGAATTTATCGAGGTTTGTCTAAACCGCCCCGTTGATGCCGAAAATTGGCTTGCCCGTACGACTGAAATCGGCAAGCTCATATCAAAATACGACCTTCCCATTCTTTCCTGCGGACGCTGGAACGGCGATGGCGGGCCACTTGACGCAAATGGCAAGATCCGCCCTGAGTCATTACGCGAGGCCAAAAAGACAATCAAGGCCTGCGCACACCTTGGCTGCCCGGTCTACCATTGTGGCTGCAACCGCGTAGAAGGAATGTCACTCTTCCGAAACTATCAGACAGCCATTGAGTGGTTCTCCACGCTTATGGATTTTGCCCGTCCGCTTGGAGTTAAAATTTCAACCTACAACTGCCATTGGAACAGCTTTATCGACAATATGCAGGCATGGGATATTGTTCATGGCGAGTTGCCCGAGCTGGGAATTAAGTTTGACGCGTCACACTCTGTCTCCGGCGGTCGAGACTATATGGAAGAGATGCGTCTCTGGGCTCATCGCTTCTCTCATGTTCATATCAAAGGCGCTCTTCGCGTGAATGGCAATTATGTCGACGATCCTCCAGCAGGCTTGGATCAGCTGAACTGGCCCGCTATACTTGGAATGCTTTATAAAGCCGACTATAAAGGGCACCTCTCTATTGAGCCCCACTCCTCAACATGGCAAGGCGAATTAGGCGAACGCGGACTTGATTTGACAATCCGCTATATCCGCTCCTTGCTTGTGTAATATTGATTGCGAAAGGCTGCCGTAATGAAAAACAAAAACTGGAAAATAATCTACTCTTCATACGAAGGAGTACAAAAGCGTGCGGTTGAGCTTCTCTCCAAAGAAATCGGCGATTTACTGTTACGCGATCCGGGAGTCTACTCAGTACACACTTTGGCATGTGAAAAAGTTGGCGCCCCTGTTGATAAAAATGCCTTCATCATAGGCACATTAGCAGAAAATGAGCTTCTCAGGAAATATCTTTCCCGCGAAGATATTCCTGCCCGCGGATATTGTGTCCGCATCATCGATAATCCCGACAATCCCGATTTGCAGCTGGTTCTCATTGCGGGAGACACAGCAGAAGCCGTTTTGTGGGGAGTTATAGACTTCATTGACGATGGAGTACCCGCCATTGCACCTCGGTCTGGCGGAGTTCCGTACGAAAACTACATCTTTGATGCACCGCGCCTCGCTAAATACGAAAGCAAAAGAGCACCAAAGGGTGATATTAGAAGCGTTTTCATATGGGGACATCAAATTAACGATTTCAGAGACTTTTTTGAAAATCTCGCCAGACTCAGGTTTAACGAAATAATCATTTGGAATGATTACCCTCCAATAAATGCAGAAGAGGTGGTCGACTACGCCCACAGTTGGGGATTGTCCGTAATTTGGGGATTTGCATGGGGCTGGAGCACCAACTGCGGCAATGCAGACCTCAACAATATTGACAAACTGAGTGATGAAATTTTTGAAAATTGGAAAACGCAATGGAAGCCACTGAGTGGAGATGGCATCTATTTCCAATCATTCACGGAGCTTTCACAGGAAACCATCAACGGGCTGTCAATAGCAGAGAGCGTAGTAAAACTCGTCAATAAAACCTGCGCCCGAATCCTTGAAGATGACCCAACGCTTAGGATTCAATTCGGACTCCATGCCGATTCAGTCCTAAGCAACATCGATGTCATCAACAAAACAGACAAGCGTATTGAAATCCTTTGGGAAAATTGCGGTGGCTTCCCCTATTACTATAGCGGCTATGATTTTGAAAAAACCTTCGCTAATACAGAGACAATTCTCGCACAAGACCATGATATCGGCATGGCGTTCAAAAAAATGGCCAAGCTTGATTGGACACGCTTCAACTATCAACCGGGACCATTTATCCTTGGCAAGTGCGGCAAAGGCGTCTTAAAGGAAGACTTGGCGGCTATTGACCAAATTTGGCGCGATGTGACGCCAATTTGGCTTAACCACGGTGAAAAAGTCTACTCAATCATCAAACGCATCCACGAGCGTCCCGGCAAAAAAGTCTCTTTGAATGTCGTCGGCAATTTGATAGGCCCGATTCGCTTTCCATTAGCTCTGGTGGCAGAGCTATTTTGGAGCACAGATGAAGACTACAATCAAATCGTAACCCGTGTTTGCAAGCGCAAAATCGTTACTATATAAAGCAGCGCAAAACGCATGGAGTAGCCCATGATTCTGATTTTTTTGCCAAGTGAACTGTCTTGCCTCAATGCAACAACAGCTGATTTGGAATTTCTGCGGAAAAAACTTCCCGCAGAAAAGCAGGACACTCTTCATTTATCAACGACTGAAGAGGATTTTTTGGCAAACCTTCCAAAAGCCAAAATAGTCCTCGTATGGACCTTCAGGCAGGAATGGTTTGAAAAGGCGCCGCACCTTCGTCACATATGCACACCGGCTGCCGGTAGAGACTACTTCAAAGTCGTTCCACCGCCAACAGTCTCAATGCACTACGGCAACTTCCACGGTACAATTATGGGAGAAACCGCACTTGCATCCGTTTTAGCGGTATCTCATGGGATTCTCCCCTTTGCGTCAACAATGAAGGACGGCGCCGAACTTTGGCCACGCAAAGAAGCAACCGCCGCAAAACGGATCGCGCTATCGACGGTAGCGATTCTCGGCTTTGGGAATATTGGGCAGGCATTTGCAGAAATGCTAATGCCCTTTGGTGCTAAAATTATCGGCATAACGCGCAGCAGCCATCCTGAGCTTGCCGAAAAATTCCCGACCGTCGAGCTTACGACGATAGACACGCTTGACAGCAAGCTTCCCTGCGTTGACCATTTAGTCTGTTTCCTCCCATCTGGCAAAGAAACTACCGATCTTTTAGACAAAAGGCGAATTTCTTTAATGAAAAACACCGCCTATATCTACAACTTCGGCAGAGGTAATCTTATCGACGAAAACGCTCTTACCGAAGCATTAAGCGAAAACAAGCTGGGCGGTGCCGTCCTAGATGTGTTCAAAACAGAGCCATTACCCAAAGACTCTCCTCTAAGAAAAGCGCCGAACTGTTACCTTTTCCCCCACTCGTCGGCCTTCTCTCCGGATTATATCAAGCTATATTTCGGGAAAATGGCTGCTGAAATCGAAACTAACCTAAGCTGATCTAGCGCGGAACCGCTTACCCCAAATACCAATAAACCGTAAGTTGGTATAAAAACTGCTAGGAAAAATTGTTTGACTAGTTCTTTTCTGGCAGTTAAACTTTGATAGTATTATCGAAAGAGGTAGCCAATTATGAAAACATCAACAAAATTCCTTGCAGGTCTTTTGGCGGTAGCTGTTTTAAGTACCGCATCCGATGCCTTTGCCTTTGACATCGCAAAAGACGGCAAACCCGTAGCGGTCATTGCCACAGGCGCAAATCCTGCCAAGACCACGGTATTTGCCGCCAACGAGCTTGCAAAATATCTCGGAAACATCCTTGGGGCTCCATTTACCGTTGTCAATGATGAACCGCCCGCAAGTGGCAACTGCATTTTAGTAGGCTCACCCTACAGCGGAAAAAATGACGAAATCTGCCTCCGCTTCAAAGACAAACGCATACTTGAGCTTACCGGTCAACAACCCCGCGGACCGCTCTATGCAGTATACGAGCTCCTTGAAAAGCTTGGCTGCGGCTTCTGGTCGAATGATAACGAATCTTGGCCATCTATGAAGGACATCACAATTCCCGATGACTATGAGCATATCTATGCGCCGCCCTTCCTTCTCAGATCCAACTCAGGCACAACCTCCGTCTACAACCCAAAATGGCGTCCCAAGGCCCGTCTCAACAACTGTCCGTTCCCCGAAATGGGCGGCACCTACAAAGTTGACATGTCAGAGTCCTCCCTTGGCCTCAACCATGGCAAGCTCGCGCAGGAATACTTCGCAACAAATCCCGAATGGTACTCTTTTGTCACACCGAAAGGCTCAAAGAAAAAGCAACGCGATCCCGGTCAAATTTGTTTCACAAATCCCGGCGCCTTGGATAAGCTTGCGGAATTAGCCCTCGAAAGGCTCAAAGAAAATCCAGATTTGGAATATCTTTCATGCTCATACGCCGACGCACGCCCCGCTTGCGAATGCGGCCCGTGCAGTGCCCTCGCCCGCCGCGAAGGCTCCAAGGCCGCAATACTTCTCAACGGTGTCAACTATGTCGCCCGTGCTGTCCGCGAAGAGTATCCGAATGTCAAAATCACATTCCTTGCCTACGGAATGAACTCACTCTTCCCGCCCAAAAACATGAAGCTTGAGCCCAATGTCGCCTGCATCTTCGCTCACCTCGCCCGCGACTACTCTAAGCCGCCCGCATATACCAACAAGATAAATCGTTGGAATGCCCTCACCGGAACAAATGTCTTCATCTGGGGCTATGGCGCAATGTTCCATAACTATCTTATGCCCACTCCGACGGTAGACCTTTTCGGTGCCGAAATGCGTTTCTACCGCGACCTTGGCTGCAAAGGTGTCTCCTCGCAGCTCTCGCAAAGCTCACTCTCAGATTGCATTGACCTCGTTTGCTGGCTCTTCGGCAAAATGGCATGGAATCCCGACTACGACGAATGGGAGATGATTGACAGGTGGTGCGATGGCGCACTCGGAAAAGGCTCGCCCTACATCAAAAAATGGCTTCGTATGGAGCGTGACTACCGCCCCAACATTAAATATTTAGGGCCCTACGAGAAAGATAACCGCCGTTGCCTCTCTCCTGAACTGCTCATGCAGGGCTATGACCTCTTCAAAGAAGCGTTAGAAGCGGCAAAGGATGATCCAAGATGCTTCAAACAGCTTGAAAAGATGTATGGCTCAATCATCTCCGTTATGGTTTCCCGCTATAACTTTGATATTGCACAGCTCGCAAAAGAACAAGGCCGTGAAAACTTCCCATCGCGCGATGATTTCTTCGCCGAACTCGAACGCCTTTGCGACGAATACAAAGGAAGCTGGCTCGGTGAACATCAGGGCTCAATCATCGGCCGCTTGCGTAATGCAGAAATTCTCCGCCATAACGGCAAAATCCCACCGTGGACATTTGCAAACCCCGTCTCCGCAACACCCGTTCAAGACCCCTTCATCACATACGATGAAAAAACAGGTTATTACTACTTGCTCTACACAACCCGCGACCAGATTGAAATCCGTCGTGGAAAGACAGCCTCAAAGCTTGCCGACTCAACCGAGCGTGTAGTGGCATGGCGCCCCAAGAAAACCGACAAATCGATTAACGGCAACCTTGCGGCCCCAGAGCTTCACAAAGGAGATGACGGCAAATGGTACATCTACGCCACAGGCTCCGACGGCTTGACGCTTGCCACTGGCGCGATAGCCGACGACGGCTTTGGCGATATGGGACTTGATGAGTCAGAGCTGAATATTCTTATGGATGACGCATCATCACTCAAAGGTGACAAATCATTCACCGATTTAACCGAAATCTCTGAAAATCGCATCTTCGTTCTTCAGTCTCAAACCGAAGACCCATTCGGCAAGTACGATTTCAAGGGAATTCTCGATAAAAAGGTCTCGGCCCTTGACCCGACAATATTCCGCGCTCCCGACGGCAATCTCTACATGGCATATTCGCAGCAAGGCGAAGGTGTCTCAATTATGATGGTCAAGATGAAAGACTACATGACCATTGACCGCACAAAGCCACCTGTGTCAATCGTCACCTCACACAATCAGGCACAGCTCTTTGAAGCCCCGACAGTGCTTAATCTGCCGACGGGACTCTTTCTGATATATTCAATCCACGGAAGGTGGTCCAACGATTGCACCCTCCAGATCCGCAAATTCGCAGGCAAAGACATCCTCCGAAATTCATCATGGGGCAATCCACGCTCTGCAAAGACCTTCCTTGATGGCACATCAGATAAAAACCCCCTCGGCTGCAAATCCGTCAGCGAAGATAAGTATGCCCGCGCCTTCGGTGCCGGTCACGCCTCGTTCTTCAAATCGCCAAACGGCAAGGAACTTTGGTGCGCATACCACGCCATGCAGCGTCCAAACTCCGGCACAGGCATAGCGGATGTCTATATGTACCAGCAGCGCGTCCGCATCCTGAGCGATGGTAGACCTCATATCGGCGGCGCTGAAGTTGACTCCAGAATAAAACCGGGTTCCTTCCTGATACGACCGGCAGGAGAGACTTGGGTTGACAACACAGTCAAAAAAGCACCTCCAAAGGTTGTAGAAAAGCCCAAGGGGGCTGAAACAAAGCAGCCGGAAGTCAAAAGCATCGAGCTTGAAGGCTCAGGTGATTTTCCGGCTCCCGAGCTAATCAATTAGGAGCCACATTGCGGCGACCCTCAATCTTCATTAAGCAATACTGACGGAATTACACCATGAAAATCCTTAAGTTCATCTGTCTGTTGTCATTTGCCGCACTTACAGTCAATGCGGCCGATGATTTTATTCTGGCGTCAAAAGGCGAATCCAAGGCCGTTATAGTCCCTCACGGGGGCATCACAACCAATGGAATCAACCTGGCGGCACGCGAGCTTGCCGATTTCCTCGGCAAAATTACAGGAGCACGCTTCCAGATAGCCTCAAAGCCGGTTCCCGGCTTTAAGACGATTCTCGTCGGAACGCCCTATAAAGGCAAAAATCCGGAAGAAATCTCCATTAAAGTAAAAGACCGAAATACACTTGAAATCACCGGTGTGAATCCGCGCTCGGTCGTCTATGCGACATACGACTTTTTGGAAACCCTCGGTTGCGTCTTTGTCGCCCACGACTACGACTATGTTCCCAAAAAGGCGGAGCTTTCAATTCCCGGCGACTATGCCAAAGTTGACGCGCCCTTCTTTTGGGCAGACCGCACCGTATGGTCTGACATAGGCTATCATGACCTGATTTTCAATCTGAAACTTCGCAACCACTATTATGACGGTCTCCCCAAAAAGAACGGCTACCCTGATTTGTGCCGCGATTTTCAGCCAGGCGTCAACGAAGCAATCGGCGGCCGCTTCCTCCCCTCCAAAAAATTCTTCGAAACCCATCCTGAATGGTACGCGCTTGACAGGGTAAAAGGCACGCGCATTCGTCTTTGGGTCTGTGTTTCAAACGAAGAAATGTACCAGGAAATCTTCCGCGAAATCGACGAATTCATGGCAAAGAATCCAAACACACGCGAGCTTTCAATCGCTCGCGGCGACACGCAAGCTCCCTGTGAATGCGACAAGTGCACCGAACTTGTCCGCCAGTACCCCGATCCCGATGGATGCGAGCTCTATACCGTTCAAGACATAATCTTCTCAAACCGCATCGGTAAACATTTTGCAAAAAAATATCCAAATCTCCGCTTTAATATGCTTCCGTACGGAGACCGCTACTCCCAAAACGAAAAGCTTAAATTTGAGCCGAATGTCGGTGCCGCTTCCGCAGAGCTGTGGCGCAACCACGGTCTTCCTGCCGACTGCAACGAACGCTCCAAATACTCGCTTGCCCAGGTCTGCAAGCTCTCACAGCCCGGCGTACACACCTATGTGTGGGATTATTTTGCAAATTTCCGCGACTTTATGATTCCCTTCCCGAATCACCGCATATTCGCCCAAACAGCCCGTTACTACGCCAAAATTGGAGTTCGCGGCGTCTTCTGCCAGCATCAGTTCCCCACAGCTGGCGATATGACCGAAATGAAGCTATGGCTCTTCTCAAAGCTTCTTTGGGACCCATATCAGGATGTTGATAAGCTAATTGACACCTATTGCAATGCAGCCTACGGGCCAGCTGCAAAATATGTTAAGGAATATATCAACATCGTAGAGCATGCCCGTCTCCGTCAGCGTTGGACATGGTTCGGTTGCTATGTAAACGACACAACTCACTACCTAACCGACGAGGATTGTGTCCGTATCTTTAAGGCACTCGATCTTGCAACAAGAACCATTAAGCGTGGCGATCCACGCAAAGAGCTCGTCCATCGTGCTCGCGTTCCAAGTCTTGCTCTAGCTCTTCTTCGTTATAACGATATGATTGAGCCAGCCAAGAAGCTGCGCTACAAGCTTCCTTCAATCGAAAAAATCCATACTGACTTCCTTATCACCCTTAACGACTCTTCTCAGGATTTCGGAAATCAGTGGACCAGTGAAGCCGGTGCGCCATATAACTCATCCGTTGGACTAATAAATAAGGCAATCCTCAATGCTCCAATGGTGCCATCAAACTTCACCTGCACAAATTCCGCCGTTGTCTACATCCCAGCCAAAGAACTCACAGGCGGCAAAAAAATGACCCGCCAAAAGGATATGGACGGCACCGAATACTGCCAGCTTAAAATCAAACCGATGGGCGAGCCTGAAAAGATTTGGATGAACCCCGCCTTCTCTGAAATCGGGCACACCTTTACGGCAAAAGATAAAGGCGACTGGTATGTCTTTGCCACAGTTCGCACAGGCGTCACCTGCGATATCGACGAATCTTCCTGCTACATGGGCATCTACCAAAAATGGTATCCTAATGGTGTCCTAATAGACCGCACGATGGAAGTTGCCAATCAGGCTGTTGTTGGGCGCAAAACCAACAACGGTCAGTGGCGCACAATCTCACTCGGCAAACGCCGCATCAACGAAGGCTCGCGCGTCTGGATAATGAACGGCGTCCTTCATCCAATCGATTACATCGATGTAAAGGAGATATACCTTGTTGATCCGCGCATAGTTGAAGCCACCGCTGCAAGCGTAAGATAACAGCCCCGTCAACCCTGATTTTCCACAACACACACCTGAGGAATACAAAAATGAAGAAATTATCAATTCTCTCCTTGGCAGTCACACTTCTGGTGACAGTTGCATCTGCCGACGCTAAGCCGTTTGTGCTGGCCTCGGAAGGATTTGCCAAAGCCGTAATCGTACCGTATGGTGCCGACACCAACGGCGTTGGCTATGCGGCAAGCGAACTGGCAAAGTATCTAGGCAAGATTTCTGGTGCTTCATTTATGGTATCGCCCAAAGCCGTGCCCGGCTTTAAGACAATTCTCGTCGGCACGCCCTACAAAGCCGCACAAAAAGAAGAGCTTTGCATAAGGGTAAAAGATGCAAACACCCTTGAGCTTACCGGTGACGGCGCACTCGGCACACTCTATGCGGTCTATGAACTGATTGAGTCGTTCGGTGTCGTATTTTCCGCCCACGACTGGGAGTATGTGCCGACCATTCGCGAGCTCTCAATCGCCGGCGACCTCAACAAAGTTGACGCCCCGTGCATAACTTGGCGTGATGCATGGTGCGAGATTCAATACTGGCACCATGAATTCATGATGAAGCTTCGCCTTCATCCAAATCCGAAAACCGCCCTCTGGAAAAAATTCGGCCCGCCGAACCGCCCGACAATCGCACAGACTGTCTGCTCTCACTATGTTTCCCGCAGAAACTTCGCAAAAACAAATCCCGAATGGTATGCCTATGTCCATAAAACCGGGCAGCGCAATTTCCATTGGGTTTGCGTTTCGAATGAAGATATGATAAATCAGATATGCAAAGAAATCGAAGCGGAACAGGAGAAAAACCCCGGTCGCTTTGAAGTTTCCGTAGGCGTCGATGACGGAGCGCAATGGTGCGAATGCCCGAAGTGCATAGAACTCGTCTTAAAGTATCCTGACCCCGATGGAACAGCCGTTCAGGGTATGCAGTGGATCTATCTTGCAAATAAAGTCGGCGAACGCCTCATCAAAAAATACCCCAATCTTCGCGTAAACTTCCTTGGATACGGTGATCGCCTGCCGCGCAATCCCGAGATGAAGCTCGGCCCGAATGTCGGTGCAGGTCTTGCAGAACTGTGGCGCAACCATGGTCTCCCTGCCGACAACAATGAACGCTCCGCTGTTTCTCTCGGCAATGCCGCATGGCTCTCAAACGACAAACACGGCCCGTATATATGGGACTATCTTGCCAATTTCAGAGACTATATCATCCCCTTCCCCAACCACCGCATCTTTGCACAAACCGCTCAATACTACAAAAAATGCGGTGTCAAAGGCGTATTCTCTCAAAATCAGTTCTCCTCGATTGTCGGTGACATGGCACTCTTCAACCTGTGGCTTTACGGCAAACTCCTCTGGAATCCTGATGCCGATGTAGATGAACTTACCGAGCGTTATGTCAAGGCAACCTACGGCAAGGTCGCACCTAACATCATGGAATACCTTAATATCCTTGAGCATGCAAGACTCCGTCAGCGCTGGACATGGTACGGCTGCTATGTCGGTGATACTTCTCACTATCTGACAGATGAAGACTGCGTAAAACTCCTTCGCACCATAAAAAATGCGGTACGCGCCGCTGGAAGACAAAATCCGATGGTTCGCCGCGCACATATCGCCGTGCTGGACCTCGCACTTGCCCGTTACAACGACATGATTGAGCCTGCAAAAAAACTGCGCTACCAGCTCCCCTCGCGTGAATCGCTCTATAAGGAATGGAATGAATGCCTGAATGCCGAAATCAACAGAGGTGCCTGCGGTGAAATCGGTGAAGGTCAGGGTCTCGGCTCGTTCAACAAACGCTTTGAAGGCTCATTCCAGTCACCTGCCGAGCCGACAAATTACAAACGCCGCTCCTCAATCATCTATGCTCCCGCATCAAAAATTACCGGCGGCTCGCGTATGACCAAGGGCAAAGACAAAGACGGAACCGAATTCGCGCGCTTCAAAGTCAACTTCAAAGGCGAGCTTGAATCATATTTCATGAACCCCTCCTTTGCCGAAGTCGGCTACACGATTGATGACGAAGATGCAGGCTGGTGGTATGTCTTTACAACAGTCAGAGTCAGCACCACCGTTGACCTTGACCCCGCGACAGCCTATATCGGAATCTATCAGCCATGGTACATTAATGACTACAAATGCGCAAACATTCAGGAAATCGCAAATCAGATGGTTCAAGGCCGCAAAGGCGACACCTCCTGGCGCACGCTTTGCCTTGGCAAGCGTCGCCTTTACAAAGGCAGCCGCATTTGGCTCATGCCTGGCGTCCTCAACCCCAGCGACTACTACGACATGAAGGATGTCATCCTTGTTGACCCCGCCCTCATCGAAGGAACAGTCTCAAGCGCAAAGTGACGGAACGCTCCAAATGCAGCGATTCAAAGAATACAAAGTCATACGCGTCAACGAAAATGGATGCGCTACGGTTCTACTCGGGGCATCAACCCTGCCAACCGACATTCTTGAAAAAAGACTCAACGAAGAAGCTCGTCAAGGATGGCAGGTTGTGTATATGGTAGTAGAACAGGCACGATTTTTACTCTTTTGGACCAGAGAGTCGGTAATAGTGACACTCGGCAGAGAGTAAAAGCTTTTTCTAACCTAAAAAGGTCTTCCCTTCACCGGGAAGACCTTTTTAATATTCCCAATTAAAACAGCAAAGTAAAGGACAGCAAAATCTATGATGCAGCCCTGGTTCAAAAAGGCTAAACTCGGAATCTTCATCCATTGGGGGCTTTATGCCGTTGAAGGCGTTCACGAGTCATGGTCTATGGCATTAGGCAAAATGTCATGCGAAGAGTACTACAAACAAAAAGAAAACTTCACAGCGGAAAAGTACGATCCGAAAGAATGGGCGAAATATTTTAAGGCCGCTGGTGCGAACTATGTAGTTTTAACGACCAAGCACCATGAAGGCTTCTGCCTCTTTGATACCGAATTTACCGACCTGAATGTCGTCAAAGCGACTCCTTGCGGCAAAGACCTTATAGGGCCCTACGCCGATGCGCTCCGAGAGCAAGGCATCAAAGTCGGTCTCTATTTCACAAATACCGATTGGGCCGATGACGACCATATGCGCGTCATCCTTGACAAAACCCAAGCGGAAATTGACCAGCTCCGCAAAGAAAAAGTCAACTTCAAAAGCATTTTTGACACAACAAAGTATCCGGCCTCAGAAGAAACAAAAGAAGAGCTTGATGGCTGCTGGCAAAGATTTATGACACGCTACAAAGGCGAAATTAAAGAAATCATGACTAAATATCAGCCCGATATTCTCTGGACTGATGTTATGGTTCGTCGCCCTGGCTTTGATTGGGAATGCGCCGCTGTCAAAAAAATGATTACAGATATCAACCCAACAACGATTGTCAATGGCCGCCTCGGAGACCAAGGTGATTATTCAACACCTGAATGCTACATCCCACTTCGCTCACTTGACAGCGATTGGGAGCTATGCACAACAATGAACGACTCCTGGGGCTATCAGGGTCACGACCACAACTACAAAGATATCCATAAACTGGTACGCATCTTTGTTGAGTGCATTTCAAAGGGAGGCAATCTCCTGCTCTCATTTGGTCCCGACCGCACCGGAGCGATGCAAGATGAAGTTAAAGAAATACTCACCAAGATGGGCGAATGGACATCAAAGTACGCAGAGGCCATCTATCCGACAAATGCCGGTCTTGACCCTGCATACTTCCTCGGCGGCTCGACTCTTACAGACGACAAAGAAACCCTCTATCTTTTTGTTTTCGATTGCAGCCACGGGCAAATAATGCTCAATGGTATTCGCAACAAGATAAAGCGGATAACCTCCCTCAAAAACGGACAAGAGCTGACACACCGCAAATATGGCGGCGCCGGTTGGGTAAATATGCCGGGCTTCCGCTGGATTGATTTGCCGGCCGAGGCAATTGACGATGTCTGTACCGTCATCAAAGTTGAATTTGAAGGACCGATTGACATCGTTGACATCGATCAGCAGAAGGCCCTAACTTAACGGCTCAAATATGTCTAGCAGTCCGCATATGCGTGAATCTTCAAATAGGTAAGAGGTAATAGGTAATAGGTAAGCTATAAGTCGGCACGCACTGCGTGAATCTTCATTACCTCTTACCTCTTACCTGTTACCTCTTACCTCTTACCGACATCCCGTACATATGCGTGTTCTTCATTGAACCCAAATTCACCAGTTGGACGCTGAGAATCGACCTTTGAGGCAATAGCTTTAAGTCTGTCAAGTGTTTAATTGCCCGTCCACACAAGATTCCTAGAAGTTTTATGTCTTAAGCCCGAAGTCTCACAAGTCTAATGTCTCGCATCTAATGTCAATTTTGCTACTGGGAAAATTTTTTAAGGGACAGTCCTTCTCGTTCACCCGATGTATGAAAGATTTGATGTTGATTTAAGCTAATGTTTTTAATGGTGAAATGCACTTTTGTAGGTTTAACTGCCGAATTTAGGTTGACACAATTGAGGCTTACTTTACATCATACTTATTAGTCTTATCTAACATAATTTTACTTGCAACTTTTATCTATCTTTGAGAAAATAGATAAACTTTTATCAATCCACTTTCCTGGCTTAGCGCTGGTGCCCAAGTCAGGAAGTGACAACCAAGGAACTGCATTATCATGTGTCAAAAAGAATTATCTTCGGCTGCAGCCGAAAAATTCAAGGCACTCGACGAGTTTATCGACAGTCTTGGCATTGACCAAGCCGATGAGCGTCGCCGTGGCCGCCTTATCCAGATCCTCCATCGCGCACAGCACATCTTTGGCTACTTGCCTCGCGAAGTTCAGCAGCATGTTGCCCAAAAACTCACAATACCTGAGTCTGCCGTTTCTGGTGTCGTGAGCTTCTACAATTACTTCACCACCAAGCCAAAAGGCAAGTATGTTATCAATGTTTGCCTCGGTACGGCTTGCTATGTCAAAGGTTCAGAAAAGGTTCTTCAGGAAATCGAGCGCGTTCTCGGCATCAAGGCTGATACAGACCCCACTCCCGATGGTCTCTTTTCAATCTCCGCCCTCCGTTGCGTAGGTGCTTGCGGTCTCGCACCTGTTGTAATGGTCAACGACAAAGTCTATGGCAAAGTTACCCCCGCCATGGCTGTCGAAATTATCAAAGAATACCAGAAGCAGGGCTAAGGAAGGTCTTAAACTATGAATAAGATTGAAAATAAAGAGCAGATGCAGGCTGAATTTGAAGCATGCAAAGGGCGCCTCGCCCTTCGTTTGGCAGCCGGCTCGATTGACTCCAAAAAGAAAGACATCCTTTGCTGCGGCGGTACCGGTTGCCATGCCTCCAATTCACAGGAAATGATGCAGAACCTTCGCGACGCAATCAAGGCTGCCGGTCTTGAAGATGATGTCCGCGTTGTTCAGACAGGTTGCTTCGGCTTCTGCGCTCAGGGTCCAATCGTCAAGATTATGCCTGACAATGTCTTCTATGTTCAGGTTACACCTGAAGACGCAAAGGAAATCGTTGAGAAGCACATCGTCAAGCACGAAATCATCGAGCGTCTCCTCTATGTTGAGCCAATGCTCAAAGAGCGCATCCATGATTATGCAAAGATGCCCTTCTATGCAAAGCAAGAGCGTATTGCTCTTCGCAACTGCGGCTTGATTGACGCTGAGAATATTGAAGATTACATTGCAAACGGCGGCTACCTTGCTCTTACCAAGGTACTCACTGAGATGAAGCCGATGGATGTCGTCCAAGAGATTCTCAACTCCGGTCTTTGCGGCCGTGGCGGCGCAGGCTTCCCCACCGGTCTCAAGTGGAAGATTGCAGCAAGCACCCAGGCTGATGAAAAGTACATCGTCTGCAATGCTGACGAAGGCGACCCGGGCGCATTCATGGATCGCTCCATCATGGAAGGCGACCCCTCCAGCGTCATTGAAGCAATGGCAATCGGCGCATACGCAATCGGTGCGCAGACCGGTCTTGTCTACATCCGCGCAGAATATCCTCTTGCGGTTTCACGCCTCCAGCTTGCTATCGATCAGGCTCGCGAGCGCGGTCTTCTCGGCAAGAACATTCTCGGAACAGACTTCAACTTTGATATCGAAATCAAACTTGGTGCTGGCGCATTCGTCTGCGGCGAAGAGACCGCTCTTATCCACTCCATGGAAGGTATGCGCGGCGAGCCCACAACCAAGCCTCCGTTCCCTGCCAATGTCGGCGGCGGATATTGGGGTTGCTCAACAAATGTCAACAATGTTGAAACCTACGCATCCATTCCTCAAATCATCCTCAAGGGTGCTAAATGGTACGCCGGCATCGGCAACTGGAAGCCTGAATTGGACGAGAACGGCAACTTCGTCAAGACCATCTCCGGCAACGCAGGCACAAAGGTATTTGCACTCGCAGGTCAGATTAACAATGTCGGTCTCGTTGAAGTTCCAATGGGTACAACACTCCGCGAAATCATCTACGAGATTGGTGGCGGAATCTCTGGCGGTCGTGAATTCAAGGCCGTTCAGACTGGTGGTCCATCCGGCGGCTGCATAACCAAGGAAAACCTCGATACCCCAATTGACTACATGAACCTCGGCAAGATCGGTTCAATGATGGGCTCTGGCGGTATGATCGTTCTCTCCGACAAAGACTGCATGCCTGCAATGGCTAAGTTCTACCTTGAGTTCACCAAGGATGAATCTTGCGGTAAGTGCACACCCTGCCGTATCGGCACCCGTCGTATGCTCGAAATGCTCGAGCAGATTTGCGATGGCAATGGCACGGAAGAAATGCTGACCGACCTCGAGAACCTCGCCAACACCATCAGAGACACCGCTCTTTGCGGTCTTGGTCAGACAGCACCAAACCCGATTCTCTCGACACTCCGTTACTTCCGTGACGAATACCTTGCCCATGTCAATGACAAGAAGTGCCCCGCCGGCACCTGCCAGAAGCTCTTCAAGCTCGTCATTACAGATGCCTGCAAGGGCTGCACCAAGTGTGCAAGAAACTGCCCTGTAGATGCCATCAGCGGCAAAATCAAGGAGCTCCATGTTATCGACCAGGTCAAGTGCATCAAGTGCGGCGCTTGCATCGATAACTGCCCGTTCCACGCCATCGTCAAAGAATAAGAAACTGAAAAGAAGCCTCCTTCACAACAGGGAGGCTTCCCAAAAGGAATTTAAGCCATGTCCAATATTACGATTAAGATTAACGGCACAGAGGTTACCGTTCCCGCAGGTTCAACCATTCTTGACGCCGCTAAAAAGATCAACATCAAGATCCCTACCCTCTGCTACTGCCCAGACGTCGGTTGCGGAGTTCCCAACAAGCCGGCATCCTGCCGCTTGTGCCTCGTAGAAGCTACAGGCGTTCGCGGTCCCCGCAAGATTCTTGCACCAGCTTGCGCTACTCCAGTAGCCCCCAACATGGAGGTCTGGACAAACTCACAGCGCGCACGCAATGCACGCCGCACAGTTCTCGAGCTTCTCCTCTCCGACCACCCGCAAGACTGCTTGACCTGCGCCAAGAGCCAGGATTGCGAGCTCCAGAAACTTGCAGCAGAGTTCGGCATTCGCGAAATCGCCTTCCAGGGTGCTCGCAATGAGTATGAGCTCGATGAGTCAGCCGCAATCATGCGCGACCTCAACAAGTGCGTCATGTGCCGTCGTTGCGAAACCGTCTGCAACAAAGTTCAGACCGTCGGTGCCCTCACCGGTAACGGCAGAGGCTTTGTTGCCAAAGTCGGCACAGCATCCATGATTCCTCTGGCTGACAGCTCCTGCACATTCTGCGGTCAGTGCGTCAATGTCTGCCCCGTCGGTGCTATCGTCGGCGTCTCCTATGTCAAGAAAGTCTGGGAAGCCCTCAACGATCCTACCAAAACCGTAATCGTCCAGACGGCTCCCGCCGTCCGCGTTGCAGTCGGTCAGGAATTCGGCTTCAAACCCGGCACACCTGTTACCGGCAAGCTCGTTGCCGGTCTTCGTGCCCTCGGCTTCAACAAAGTCTTCGATACCGACTTCTCTGCCGACCTCACCATCATGGAAGAAGGTCACGAACTCGTTGAGCGCGTCAAGGCAGGCAAGAACCTCCCGATTCTCACCTCCTGCTGCCCGGGCTGGATTAACTTCCTTGAGCATCACTATCCCGATTTGCTCGACATCCCATCCTCCTGCAAATCACCACAGCAGATGTTCGGTGCAATCGCCAAGTCCTACTATGCCGAGAAAATCGGCGTAGCACCAAAGGATTTGATTGTCGTCTCCATCATGCCTTGCCAGGCCAAGAAATACGAGGCAGCCCGTCCAGAGTTCGCTCATGATGGCGTCCGCGATGTTGACTATGTTGTCACAACGCGTGAAATCGTCCGCATGTTCAACGAAGCAGGCATCAACCTCGCCAACCTTGAAGACGAAGAGTACGACAACCCACTTGGCGAGTCCACAGGTGCCAGCGTCATCTTCGGTGTCACCGGCGGCGTCCTTGAGGCAGCTCTCCGCTCCGTCTACACCATGCTCAACGATGGCAAAAACCTCGCAGGAGATGCTATCAACTTCCGCGCAGTCCGTGGTCTTGATGGTGTTAAAGAAGCCAAAGTTGAAGTCGCTCCCGGCGTCACAGTCAATGTCGCGGTCGCTTCCGGCCTCGGCAACGCCCGTAAAGTACTTGACATGGTTCGCGCCGACCGCAACCGCTTCCAGGCCATCGAAATCATGGCTTGCCCCGGCGGCTGCATCAATGGCGGCGGTCAGCCCTTCATCAAAGAAGATGACCGCGCTGGCGTTCTCCGCCACCGCATGGAAGGTCTCTACACAGAAGACTCCAACAAGCAGATTCGTCTCTCACACGAGAACCCAGACATCAAGAAACTCTACGCAGAGTACCTTGGTGAGCCCGGCTCAGAGAAGGCACATCACCTCCTCCACACCGTCTATCACGAGAACAAGCGTGACTAATCGCACTGATAGACCACAAAAAAAGCCCACCGATTTTCGGTGGGCTTTTTTTTATTAAATACCTAGGTTTTTACCCTACGCTTAAACCTAAATTCGGCAGTTGTAGGCTAATAATTACCATTTGAGACAATAGCTTTGAGTCTGGCAAGTGTTTAATTGCCCGTCCACACAAGATTCCTAGAAGTCTTATGTCTTAAGCCCGAAGTCTCACAAGTCTAATGTCTCGCATCTAATGTCAATTTTGCTACTGGGAAAAGAGGAGATTGGGAGTTGAGGAGTTTCGCCGCGAGAAAAACTGTCAAACTCGCAAACTATCAAACTGCTCCTACTTGCAAACTTTGCTTAAGCTATAGGAAGTTATTGAGTCAAGATTTTGGTATATCAGGTTTAATGGTTAATGAAGTCGGATCGTAGCCATGTCGTTCTGTGAGCCAAGGAGTTGTGTGTGAATGTTGTCTTCCTAAGACCGCTTGGCCTCCGACTTTAAGTTGTTTCCAAAGACCATTAGACTTGATATACCAAAATCTTGACTCAATAACTTCCTATAGCTTAAGCAAAGTTTGCAAGTAGGAGCAGTTTGATAGTTTGCGAAGTCGGATCGTAGCCATGTCGTTCTGTGAGCCAAGGAGTTGTG
>JAZUMF010000069.1:0-6879 GCA_045603485.1 Kiritimatiellia bacterium
ACTCCGAACTTAATAATATTGCTATCATCAAGTTCGTCGTACGACTTGCATGCCTAATCCACGCTGCCAGCGTTCGTTCTGAGCCAGAATCAAACTCTCATAATTAAGAAATTTCTTCAACGATTGCTCGTTGACTTTTTCAATTGACCCGGCACATTGCTTAATCCGTCACATCCCTTCCTGACTGGAAGGTATGTCCGTTCTGTTGTAAATAAAAATGATCGTCTCGTTTCAAAGAACTGTCGTTTTCTCTTGAGTCAGCCCCTCAGGCTTTCTCGGCGAAAACGGATATTAAGTTTACTACTTTCGAAAAAGTATGTCAACCACTTTTTTTTGAACTTTTTGATTTTTTTCTTCAGCATCGCTGCTTTGAATCAAACCTGCCGTTCGCAAAAACGGGTATTAAGTTTACTACTTTCGAAAAAGTATGTCAACCACTTTTTTTGAACTTTTCAATTTTTTTCTTCAGCATCGCTGCTTCAGAAATCAACTTCCCGTTCGCAAAAAGTGGGAAATAGATTACTCTTTTTTCTTTTTTATGTCAACTTTATTTTTCCCATGCCACTCCAATTCTTCTGTAATTCTCTGAAAATCAGGTTATTATAATTTTCCACCTTTTAGCTGAATTAAATTTGCGTACCTTTTTTTGAGGGTGTTTTTTATCTCCTGTAGTACAAATTTCCTTCGTAATCATGATTAAGTTATCGCATATTTATCTCATCTTCGCCAAACCGATTAGTCAAAAAAATCTGTATTGCTGTTCGGATAAAAATCAAAAAATCTCTTTTTGGTGTTTTTTTTATGTGATATAATAGTTGTACTTTCCAAGTTAGGAGTATATATGCAAAGTAATCACGACTCAGTTGTCATCTTGGACTTCGGTGCCATCAATAGTCAGGCAGCCGCAAAAATAGTCCGTAACTTCAATGTCTATTGCGAGGTGCTTCCCTGCACCGCTTCAGCTGAAAAAATTTCAGCACTCTCCCCAAAGGCAATTATTCTTCAGCGCGGTGCAGATTGTGGTGAACGCACAATCGGTCGTGAACCCTCTGCCGACCTCAAGGCACTTAACCTTCCAGTTCTTGACCTTGCCGACTGCGGCATGAACGAAGGCGCCATCGATAAGTTTATCAGCGACTCCAAGCTCAACCGTGACTGGACAACAGAAGCTTTTATTGAAGACGCTATCGAAAATATCCGCAAGGAAGTCGGCGATCGTCGCGTTCTTCTCGCTATGTCTGGCGGAGTTGACTCATCCGTTTGCGCTGTTCTCGTTAATAAGGCAGTTGGCAAGCAGCTCACCTGCGTCTTTGTTGACCATGGCTTAATGCGTAAAGGCGAGCCCGAAGAGATCTGCAAGGTTTTCCGCGACCAGTTCGGTGTTGACCTGGTCCATGTAGACGGCGAAGGTCGCTTCCTCGGCAATCTCAAGGGCGTCACAGAGCCAGAGCTCAAGCGCAAGATTATCGGCGAGACCTTTATCCGCGTCTTCGAAGAAGAAGCGCGCAAGGCCGGTGAACCCGACTACCTCGTTCAAGGCACAATCTATCCTGACATTATTGAGAGCGGTTGGGATGGCGGCAAGCCCGTCAAGGCCCACCATAATGTCGGCGGCCTTCCCAAGAACATTGACTTCAAGGGTCTGATCGAGCCAATCAAATACCTCTTCAAGGATGAGGTTCGTCGCGTCGCTCTCAAACTCGGCATGCCTGAGTCCATTGCTATGCGCCAGCCATTCCCCGGCCCTGGCTTGGGCGTCCGTTGCATCGGCGAGCTCACCAAAGAAAAGCTCGACATTCTTCGCGATGTAGACTTCATCTTCCGTGAAGAGATTGCCCTCTCAGGGCTTGCGCCGCAGATTAACCAATACTTTGCAGTGCTTACCGACAACCGCTCAGTCGGTGTCACCGACGATGCTCGTACCTACGCATACACAGTAGCTCTGCGCGCAGTCAAGACCTCTGACTTTATGACCGCAAAGTTCGTCCATCTTCCAATGGAGCTGCTTGAAAAGGTCTCAGAGCGAATCACCTCCGAAGTCTCGCAGGTCAACCGTGTTGTATATGACATCACCTCCAAGCCACCTGCAACAATCGAGTGGGAATAAGCTCCTGACTTGCTAAAAACATCGACCCCGAAAAGCCTTAAAAACTGCGCTTTTCGGGGCTTTGTTTTTTTTGTTATATTAGGAAATATCCAGCATGTGGAAGCAAGTGAGACCTAAGGTCTATAGATAAAGAGACGACAATAGCTCTTTGGAGAATAAAACTATGCCAAACTTTATTGCAGACGAGAAAATCTTTTTTCATTCTCCCGACTCCGAAGGGCTGTATTGTTATACGCCATGGCTAGATAATGGTTTTAATGGAAGAATCTTCGCATCCTTCGACATCTCAGGTGATGCGCTTCCAAAAGAAGAAGGACCGAAATCAGACTTTGGCGACCATCATGGGAATCAACTGCGAATTTTTGCGTCAGACGACAACGGACAAAGCTGGACTGAAAAAGTACGCCTGCCAATGCTCCACTCACGCGTTTTCACTGCCGGCGACGCCGTCTATGCCCTAGGCCATAGCCGCAGACTTTGTATTGCAAAAAGCCTCGACAACGGCGAAACCTGGTCAAATGTATTTGTATTGAACGACACCGTCAGATGGCATCAAAGCGCCTGTAATTATGAACGCCATAATGGCAGAATCTACATTACGATGGAGCATGAGCCGACCCCAGGGAAATGGGCTGGCGGTGACCCAGTAGTAATGAGTGCAAATGAAAATGACGATTTAACCTTGATTGAAAGCTGGACCTTTTCAAACAAAATGCAATTTAAAGAAGCGGTAAAGCTAACGCCACCGCCAGGAGGAAAAGCTCCCTACTGCTGGCTTGAGTCAAATGTAATTTTCCAAAGAGACAAAAATAATCTCTTTTATGATGACACCTTCAAAAATATGCTCGTATTCCTACGAGTAAATAGTGGCAGCTTTCCAGATCAAGCGATGCTACTGCGATGCACCGAAAGAGACGATAAAAAACTCGAGCTTGCTCCCGTCAAGGACAAAAATGGCGACACCATTCTTTATACATATCTCCCTGGCGCATTCATGAAGTTTCAAATTATTTGGGATGCAAAATCAAGTCTCTATTGGCTGATTGCAACACGCTCGCGCCAAACCACATTTACAAAAATGGAAAATATGCCCTCGTATGTGCAACACTTCAACGAGCGTTGCCGACTTGAGCTCTACTACTCCAGAAATCTCTTTGACTGGTGCTCGGCTGGATTAGTCGCACAAGGTAATACCGAAGTCGAGTCAAGACACTACGCATCACTTCTACCCGTTGGAGATGATTTACTGATTCTCAGCCGCTCTGGCGACTCCAACACAAAAAATTCACATGAAACAAATATGATTACTCTCCATAAAGTTCCCAACTTTAGAAGCCTTGCAGAATAATCGTTACTATTGAGCCTCTGTTCGTATCCGTCAAATATACTGGGGCAACAAAGTGTTTTATACGCCTACCATCTCTTCCAATACGACCTGGAGAGGAATATCATGAGTGTATAGAGCTCTAAACGGCCTGCAAGCATTGCGAAACAATACCATAATTTCAGGTACGGATTTATCCAACCGCAATTAGCCGATGGTCCTAAATCACCAAAGGCGGGACCGATATTGCCTACCATACTCAATGCACCCGTCAAAGAGGTTTCGAGGTCTAGTCCTGTCAAAGCTCCAGCAAAGGTGGTAATGATTACCAGGGCAAAATAGAGGAAAACAAAGGCTGCCACTGTAACAACCATTTGGTGTGACATCGGTTTAGAGTCGAGATGAAGAGAGAAAACACCTCGGGGATGAAGCAATCAAAGTGCTTCGTTTCGCAATGTTCGACGCAGAATTACCCACCGGATAATTTTCACTCCTCCACCCGTGGAGCCGGAGCAGCCTCCGATTAAAAAGAGAGAAAATATAACTGAAGGAGCGACCAAAGACCATTTTGTATAGTCTGCCGTCGTAAAGCCAGTTGTTGAAATAACGGATGCGACCTGAAATAGTGCCGTCCTTAAAGGGATTATATCTCCTCCACTGCGACCTAAAAATACAATCAATAAAACCGAGCAGGTAATTATCATAAAGAAGGCTCTGAGTTCGGAGTTTTCATAAACCTGACGGAAGCGTTTTGAAATTAAGTGAAAATACAACGAAAAATTTATCGCCGCAAGTAACATAAATATCGTACAAATCCACTCAACCGCTGGTGAATTGAAGCCTCCTATGCTGCTATCGCGTGACGAAAATCCTCCCGTTCCCAGAGTTGAGAAGGAGTGGCTGACGGCATCAATCCAATCCATTCCAAATATTCTTAAAAGAATTGCCTCGATGGCTGTCAGAAACATATATATCAGCCAAAGCGCTTTAGCCGTATTTGCGATCTTAGGCGTAAGCCGCCCTTTTTCAGGCCCGGTCGTTTCAGCCTTTACAAGATAAAAACCGCCGACTCCCAAAAGTGGTGTTATAGCAACGGTTAAGACTACGATACCCATACCTCCAAGCCAATGCGTTTGACAACGCCAAAAGTTAATACTCCGAGGAAGATTATCGAGTCCCGATATTACCGTCGCACCTGTCGTAGTAAAACCGCTGACGCTTTCAAAAAACGCATCAATATATGACGGCGCAGCCCCTGAAACGATTAAAGGCACAGAGCCGATCAGACATGCGACTATCCACGAAAAGGCGACACAAAAAAAAGCAGTTTTAATACCAATTGACGATTGACGCTTATCCCTCGTGAGAAAGACAAAGAGAGTGGCGACAACTCCCGTAACAACCGGGGTTAAAAAGGCAGGCAACACCTCCCTCTCGCCAAGTCCAAGAGCAACAAACAGAGGAAAAAGACAGGACAGCCCAACGATACCGACAACGACGGCAAGAATCCGGATAAGGGGTATTAAAGACATTGCTCAGCCACCAATCTTTTCCAAAAGCTCCATATTTCCAGTTTGCATGATGCAAAACAAATGAGAGCCGGCGCGGAGAATTGTATTACCCGACGGCAACTCATGTTTTTCGGCATCGGGAGCTTGGACAAGCAAAACGAGGAATTCTCCCGGCTTGGCAATTTCCTTCAGTGTTTTATTTGCAAACTCCGCGGATGGTCCGACATCGCATTCAACAATTTCAAAATTGCCGTGTGCAACAGTGTGAATGGCGCGGACATTTCGACCGCGCAAATGGCCAGTAATACTGTCAACAACCGTATCACGCATCGGAATTGCGACATCAATGCCCAGCCTGTGAGAAACCAGGCCGAAGGTTGAGTTTGCAACAAGGGCAACAGCTCGATCGGCACCTAAAGTCTTCATGTAAGCCGCGGCTACGATATTGCGCTCGTAATCATCCGACAAGGCTATAAGAAGATTGCACTTATCAAGTCCCTCCTCACGGACAAGCGTATCGTCTGCCATCGTGCCACATAAGACCTTGGCATCAGGAAAGCGTTCACAAGCCTCTCGACATCTTTCGTCGTCATCATCAACAATGTAAAGATCAAAATTTCTCGCTAAGGCGCCACCCCCAAAAAGCTTTTTAAATTTAGAAGCTCTACGGCGATGCAAAATATAATCTGCAATAGCCAATCCAATCCTGTTTGCACCGAAGATTACGATTCGACGAAGCTTATCAACCTCTTCGGCCCCCAATTTCAAAACCCTTGCAACATCGCTGGATTGTGAAAGCACTCCGATTCGGTCACCCTCTCTCAAAATAGTGCCTCCATTCGGAATAATCACTCCGTCATTTGACTCAACGTATGTTACGACAAATTGGAAATCAACCAAAGAGCGAATTTCAATTAGAGACTTTCCATCCAGAAGGCAGCCCTTTGAAATCGTCAAAGTGACTAGCTCATGAGTTGAATCGACACCCAAAACATCACTAACGGCACCACGCTCTATTGCGAGAATGATAGAATCAGCGGCTTCAGCATCCGGATGAATCATGTAATCAATGCCGTAGAGCGGACGTTTTTTTGAGTTAAGGACTTCAGCATGGTTGCGCACAACATCCTTTGCACGGGAATACCGCTCATAATCCCTGACACGAGCAATCTTAATGATTTTTGGATAAACGGCATCAACCAAAGAACAGGTAATCATATTATACTCATCGTTATCAGTGAGCATAACAATCGCAGATGCAGACTCCAAGCCTGCATCCTCCAATGCCACCAAATCATTGCCATCGGCCTGTACAACTGCACAATCCAGCCTATTTGCAGCCAGACGCACAACATCAGAATCACGATCTACTAAAACTACATCGTGTTTTTCATCGACTAATTTAGAGGCCAACTGAACGCCAGTAAAGCCTGCACCTACAATAATAATTCTCATTATGTATGAGTATAGCAAGTTTCAAGAATTTTTGATACAGACTTGTAGGTGTCAGGCTATTACACTTGACATCTTGCCGTAAGCTCACTATACTCAATAGAAAAATTTAACTTGTCTCTAAGAATTATCCCGAACTATACTCTCATTTCATAAAACAACAGCAATTATTCTTAAACTACAAAGCTAATACATCTCCGCTGACTCTGATAATATTGGAAGTTGGGATTGGATATTGGCAAAAATGGCACATTTTTGCGTCTGTAGTCGCATCCATACCTCAAAAAAGGTCTTTGGCGAGATATTTAGATACACTTCCCCATTCGGGGCGGTAGGCTCCGTTGAAGGTGATGGTATTTTGTCGGGTTCTTTTCTTAGCCTTGGAATGAAACTGGGGATTTTTGGAGGTCTCTTGCTGAATAGAGTTTTATGCCATCCCAGTTTTTACATAGGCCGATGCCTCTTGCGCCTGTTTTTCTACCAAG
>JAZUMF010000070.1:0-9388 GCA_045603485.1 Kiritimatiellia bacterium
ATAAAATCATTGAGCGTCATGTAAGACTCCTTTTTTTTGGATACTGGATTTTCTTATATGACGCTTTTTTTGTCAACTCTTTTAAGCTCATAGTAAGCACCAAATTTGATGCTTACCCACACTTTTTAAGGAAGAGCCATAAAAAACCATTTTATCTATTTTGCCAAAAGTAGGCGAAAATCGCAAGTTTTGTAAAATATCTACTTCCTGACTACAACAACGGCAGGAAAGCCTCTTACTTTGAATCTGGCCAATAAATCAATCGCCCTTTGATCTGTGACATCTTCAACCTGGATACGCAAAAATTCACACCTCTCCAGTAGCTCTTTAACCTCAGGATTCTGGAAAGTTTCCTTCTCCATAGTATCGCAGCTTCCACACCATGATGCAAAGAAATCTATTACGATTGGCTTGCCGCTTTCTTGTGCTTTTGCATAGACTTCATCAAAGAGCCTGTAATCGTAGACGCCGTTCGCCTGCGACGGGGCATAAGTAACGAAGGCTTTTACCGTAAGACTGATATGATGGATGGCGAATGCTAAAATGACGGAGGCAAAGATATATTTCATATACTTCATCCACTTGCCTGGGCGCGGCATCAAGGAAAGCCCCGCCCCGATAAACGGCCATGGCGCTCCCATTCCGCAGCCGAGCAAAAACGGAAGCCCCAAGGCTAGAGTATTGCCTTGGGCATATTCATTTGTCGCGAAGACTATTACGACAATCACAACCGGAGCTACACAAGCTCCAGCAAGAAGTGCTGATGTGACACCTATGGCGAAGACACCGGCAATAGAGAGTGCGCTGGAGGCTTTTACGCCAAAGCGAGAAAAATCTATTGAAAAAACCCCGAAGAATGATAGGGCTAATATGATAAATATGATGGCTACAATGCCATTAAAAAACGGATTTGACTGAAGACTTCCGAAGACTGCTCCTGTGCGGATAATTACAAGACCGAGCAATCCGTATGTGCAAGCAACGGCGATTCCGTAGGCCAAACCGCGTATTGCACCGATTTTTCTTGATGTCGCATTGCTTCCCATGCCGAGCACCGCAAGCTGAATTGGAATCATTGGCAATACGCAAGGTGTCAGATTTAGAAGTAGCCCTCCCAAAAATACCAAGAGTAAACCAATGATAGGACCTTTTTCTGTCAAAAATGAATCGGACTGGGCTTCACTTCCTTCACCAAAGGCAAAGTCATTTATAAATGCCGAAAACTCTTTGACCCCTTTATATCCGTAAGAAATTCCGGTAATATTCTCTTCTACGGCGACAGTGCTATCTTCAATTGGCATTTCGCAAAAATCAGGGGTACATATTTGCGCTATTCCGTTAAATGCTACAAGCGCGAGTATTAAAATTATAGACTTTGTAAAACGCTTTATCATAAGGACTCCATTACTAGATATGCAAGATAGCAAATATAAACAATCAATAAGAAGAGGCCTTCCAGCCTATTGATAACCGCAGGGCGTCCACGGCGAAACGGTATACATACAATCAGCAAAAATATTGTCACGAAGAACATGAGCGGATAGTCTCTGACAAGAACCATTTTTATGGAATCCGCATCTGAATTTAACACCATTGGTCTTGTGATACCTGCAAGACCGACTACGGCCAGAGTGTTAAAAAAGTTTGAGCCGACAATATTGCCAAGCGCCAAATCATGCTCTTTACGGCGAATAGCCGCCAGAGAGGAGGCTAATTCAGGTAGTGATGTGCCAACGGCAACAATCGTTAAGCCGATGACCAAATCCGGCACTCCCAGAGCACTGGCTATATAAATCGCGCACTTTACCAGTATCTGAGAACTCAAAACAAGGAAAAGCAGACCGCCGAGAATCTTTAGAATCGAATTGCCGAGTGAAGACAGCTCGTCAACCTTTACTTCATCAATCGGCTGCGGATTCTTTTTTTCATGGATTATATTTCTTGCGACGACGATAAAGAAAACAACGAGCATTATCGCTGCGTCAAGCCTCGATATAACGCCATTATTTATAATCAAAAGACCGCTGATAACAGTTATAATCAGAAGAACGGGCAATTCCCTTTTTAAAACATTCGGAGCTACGGCTATGGGACATATTGCGGCGGTAAGTCCTAAAATCAGACAGATATTGGCAATATTAGAACCGTAGGCATTGCCCAGCGCAATACAGGGATTACCCTCTAATGCCGACAAGAATGAGACCGTCAGTTCAGGCATCGAAGTACCGAAGCCAACCACTATCGCTCCTACAAGCAAAGGAGACAGCCCGCAGCGTGTTGCCAGTGACGCCGCGCCATCCACAAAAACATCAGCGCTTTTAACAAGAATTGCAAGTCCAACTGCAACTCCAAGTAGTGACAACCAGATTCCCATTGTAAAGTTCCTTCCGAAAAATTAAAACTGCCGAGCAATCTAACCTCTCTGCTTGCTTGATAGGATAAGCTCTTTTGCGTGTGCAAGCACCACTGAAGTTATATCACTGCCACCAAGCATTCGAGCAAGCTCAACCGTGCGGGTCTCGTCATTGAGCTGCTTAATCTCCGCCAATGTGCGATTATCCTCAACATGCTTTGAGACAGAGAAATGGGCATCACCGAATGCGGCGACCTGCGGCAAGTGGGTTATGCTGATGACTTGATGTGTTTTTGACAAGCGACGAAGCTTTTCTCCGACTGCTCTCCCGATTTCACCGCCGACATTGGAATCTATCTCGTCAAAGACTAAAAGCGGAATCGAGTCATGCTCGGCAAGGACGGATTTTACGGCTAGCATAACACGGGCTATTTCACCGCTTGACGCTATTGAGCGAAGAGGCATCGACGGCTCGCCTGGATTTGGAGCAAATGAAAAGACGACCTCGTCCATTCCCGATAAAATCGGCTCTCTTTCTATTACAGAGACTTCAAAGAACGACTGAGCAAAGCCAAGCGGTTTTAATTCCTTGGTAATCTCTTCTGCAAGCTTTGCCGCAGCCTTCTTACGAATGTCGGTCAATTCTTGCCCCGCCTTACGCATTGCCTTATCTGCGGCGGCGATTTCGCCGTCAAGAGATGCCAAACGCTGTCCGCGAGAGAGAAGCCTATCAAGCTTTTCTTTGGCGGCATTGCGTCGCTCCGCGATCGCTTCAAGAGTTTGACCATACTTGCGCTTTAGCCTCTGAACAAGCTCCATGCGGGCCTCAAGCGCCGCCAAGGCTTCTGGATCGGAATCGATGCTCTGCATGCGATCTTGAATAGTGCGAGAAAGCTCCTGCACCGCTATCGCTGCCGATGAAGCTTCATTATGCCATTCCGCCGCGTCAGGAAATATCCGTTCAAGCTCTGAAAGACGCTGCTGAATTGTCGCAAGCAGGTCAAAGACCGATCCGTCGTCTTCATTTAATGCGCCGATTAAAGCGCTGCCTGATTCAAGAATCGCATTTGCGTTGCAAGCCTCACGGTGGCGTTCAATAAGGCTCTCGCCATCTTCTGAAGTCAATGCCGCGTTATCGATCTCTTCAACTATATACGAGAGCCTATCGATCTCATCTTGAATTCCTTCGCCAGATTCTCCAAGTAAATTTTTACGCTCTTCAATAAGCGCTGCATGGGCGCGGTATGATTCAAGATATACTTCGCGAGCCTTCGAGGTCTTTCCGAATGAATCGAGAAGTGAAAGCTGATATTCTGGTGATAATAATGACTGATGGTCGTATGGGCCATGCATATCAATCAAAAGCTCACCAAGCCTTCGTAATGTAGCGACAGTTGAGGACGAGTCATTTATCCAGCACTTACCGCCATTAGCTGAGACCATGCGGCGAATCAGCAGCACGCCCTCTTCACAAGGCGGAAGGCCGGCCTCCTCAAGAAGAGCCCCGACCGCACTATTTTCACCAAGAGCGAATGCGGCCTCAACGGTCAACTCTCGCTCTCCATTGCGAACTGCGCTATGATCGGCACGCTCCCCAAGAACCAAATTCAAAGCGCCGATGATAACAGACTTTCCCGAGCCTGTTTCACCGGTTATAATATTGAGACTCGGCGCAAAAATCACCTGCGCGTTCTCAACAATCGCTAAATTTTTTACCTTGAGCAAACTGAGCATATCAGTCCTTAAAAAGAATCATCGTATTTGAAGGGATACGCCGGGGATCAATCTTATCACCAGTAACAATCGTGCCGTCCTTAAAAAGGAAATGCGTGCCGACATCGTTCCAACTGGGGCCGCAAATATTAAAGGCCGGATTCTTTGGAGTAATCGGGCCTCCGATACTGTATCCGATAAAAACTTTAGTCTCTGGCGACAGCTTTGCCAAAGTCTCGGCATTAAGCTCATTACCCTTGAAATAAGAGCCATCAGGTTGAATATAGATAGTGCGTTCGTTATTCCATTCGTGACCGGCGATTGAACTTAAAACCAAATCTGCCGTCTTTGCTAAATCATTGGTAGATATTCCCGTGCTTGCGATTGAGGCGATTTTTTCAGGCTCATTAGACTCGCCTGATTCAACAAAGACCATCGTACCGGCCTTCATCGACTTCCAATTTTTAATCTCGGCACCGGTCTTCCGTGTTCCATCGGGAAATACATATATTGTCGTTGAAGAATTATAGGCATCGCGGGCGATATCCCACGCAGAACGGCGAGGCCCGATGACATTGCCCCCTGTTGTAGACTCCTTTGCGGCATAGATTGCCGTAGCCTCAGCCTCATCTACGGGACTCGGAGTCGGCGGCTTCTTGGCCGTCTTCGTTGCGGCAGGCTTCTTGGTCGACTTGACCACAGCCTTTTTGGAAGACTTTCTTTCTACACTATACAGCAGCTGCTGAAGCTCCTTGTCTGCAACAACGAGTCTCCCTGCCCTGACATCAGGATCATAAGACGGCTTTGAATACAAGCCCAATTTTCGTCTTACGGACGGAAGCGACATACGCATCGCGCAACGCTTCCGCCCGCGATGGCTGCGCTTGTGCCATTGATTTGGCGCACCGTATGCAACCATCGAATGTGTCAAGACCTTGTCGTCAGAGAGTTTATAAACCTTTTTAAGCTCTGCGACAAGCTGCTTTACGGCTGAATATTGCGCCGCCGTTATATCCTTATTGTGATATCCTACTATCTCAATACCGATAGAATAGTTATCAAGTGAAGACAAGCCATTCCACATCGACCTGCCACAATGGTAAGCAATCCTTTTGCGGTCGATAATGCGATAAATGCGCCCTGCATTGTCAACCATATAATGAGCCTCACCTTTTTGCTGCAACTTATAGCCAGAGCCGCGAGAAGGCCCCTCTGTCGTATGCAAAATGATGAATCGGGTCGACTTACGGACTGCTCGACTCTTGTTCTTAGGGCTGTAATAAGTGTCATGAAGCTGAACAGCCGCGCTTGCCGCCGTTGCAGAAAAAAACGCTACAATGGCGGCAAGTAAAGCCATGCCACATTTAATGGCATGGACTTTACTGCGTATAAATCTACCGACGGCTGTCAGATTACACTCCTTCATTACTTAGACCAGTCAGCGCGGGAGACAATCAGATTATCTGCGGTCATCTCCTTTGGAATATCAATACCAAGCAATGCAAGAGCCGTTGGAGCGATGTCGCAAAGCTTTCCTTCTGGTGCAAGCTCAGTACCTGGAGCATCCTTTGCAACATAGATAAGCTCTACCTCGTTAAGAGTATGGCTCGTCTTAACCATGCCAGTCTTGTAATCCTCCATCTGCTCGGAGTTACCATGGTCGGCAGTGATAAGAATCTGTGCGTCAAGCTCCAAAAGACGGTCGACAACCTTGCCGACACATTCATCGACAACCTCGATAGCCTTAACGGCAGACTCCATTACACCGGTATGACCAACCATATCGCCATTGGCGAAGTTGACAACGATAAACGAGTAAGGATTATCCTCAAGACGCTTAAGCAACTCGTCGGTGACATTGTATGCATCCATCTCAGGGTGCGTTGCAAAGGTTGCGGGATCGAAACGGCTAGGAATATCGACCTGATCCTCGCCCTCGGAAGGAACGGTCGACTTACCATTAAAGAAGCTCGTCACATGGCGGAACTTCTGTGTCTCGGCAATGCGGAGCTGACGCAAACCAGCCTTAGAGACAACCTCTCCGAGAAGGTTATCCATACCGCCGCCAGCGCCCATTGCGCCCAAAAGATAATCCTCGAACTCATCCCAATAACGAGTAAAGCCAAGATAAGTAACCTTGGGGCGGCGAGCGCGCGTTCCGACATAGTCATCGCAAACAAAAGCCTGTGTAAGCTGAATAGCGCGGTCCTGACGGTAATTGGTATGCATAACGCAGTCGCCGTCCTGGATTCCCGCATAATCACCGATTACATAGCAAGGAATGTATTCATCATACATATCCTGCCCGTCAGGTGTCTTTTCGGTATCGTAAGAAGCCTTAACAGCCTCAACCGCAGAAGCGGCGTTACGGCCCTTGGCATCAACCAGACAAGCGAAAGCCTCATCGGTCAAGTCGTACTTCTTAGAGCGATCCATCGCATAATAGCGACCCATAACCGTACCAATCTTGCAACCGCCAATCTCCTTCATCTCATCGGCAAGGCGAGCAAGATATTCAAGTGTGCTGCGAGGTGGTGTATCACGGCCATCAAGGAATGGATGGACGACGATATTACCCTCGGGAAACTCTGCGCGTGCACGACGCATAAGCTTGAAAAGATGCTCCTGGTGAGCATGAACACCCTCATCCTGAAGAAGACCAAAGAAATGGAAGGTAGAATCATTTGCCTTCCAAGAAGCGATAAGGTTCTTCCACTTATCAGACTCAAAAAGCTCACCGGAGGTAAGGCCGTCATCAATACGCTTAAGCTCCTGAACAACAACGCGTCCTGCGCCCATATTAAGGTGTCCGACCTCGCTTGAGCCCTGATAGCCATCGGGAAGACCGACAGCCTCGCCGCTGCACTGCAAACGAGTCCAGGGATAGCGTGACTTATAACGATCGATATTTGGAGTCTTGGCGGCAAAAACGGCATTGCCATCAGCACGGGGATTCAAACCCCAGCCGTCACGGATAATAATTGCAACAGGTTTCTTGATCATTAGAAATGCTCCTTCGGTTTGTTTTCAAAACTATCCTATTATTTTACCATAAAATTCAAAAAATATCTCAACCAAAAGATTCACTCAAGATACAAGTTATAGCCATGCTGAATTCTACTTTTTTTGTATCTTCAAAACATCATCTTGACTTAACTCACCATAAAAAGTAGAATCAAGAAAAGGTCTCAAAATCACTTGAAAGGCACAATCGATGTATACAGAAGTTAAGCATCCGCTCGTCCAGCACAAGCTGTCACTCGTCCGCGACAAAGATACAGGCAGCAAGCTCTTTCGCGAATTGATTGGCGAAATATCAAAGTTTCTCGCCTATGAAGCATTGCGAGAGATTCCCGTAAAACCAGTTGATGTTGAAACTCCCCTGGAAACGGCAAAGTGCCACCATGTCGAATCTGAAATCGTCCTGGTACCAATCCTCAGAGCGGGAATTGGCATGCTTGACGCACTCACCGACCTCGTACCGAATGCGCGAATCGGCTTCCTAGGAATGTATCGCGACCACGCCACTTCAAAACCGGTTGAATACTATTCCAAGCTTCCCGAAGCAAAAGACGATTCGGTAGCAATCGTAATTGACCCGATGCTCGCGACAGGAGGCTCTTCTGCGGCGGCAATTACCCACATCAAAGAGCAAGGCTTCAAGAATGTGATTCTCATTTGCATAGTCTCATGCCCCGAAGGAATCGCCACAGTTGAAAGCGCTCACCCAGATGTACCTATCTACACGGCAAGCATTGACCGCTGCCTAAATTCACACAACTACATCCTACCGGGATTAGGCGATGCCGGAGATAGACTCTTTGGCACAAAGTAGGACATCAAAAGTCGCAAAAAAAGAGCAGCCGATCGGCTGCTCTTTTTTTTTCGCAATAACGCCTATTCCTCGTAACAGTCATATGCATTAAGCATATAGACAGCTATATCATGCATAAGACGCTCAGAGCGAAGCTTAAACTCCATCGGAAGGTCATTCAACTTGTTATAAACAATACCATTCTTTTCAAGCTTACGGCGACCGAGCAGACTGGCGGGAGTTGGAATCGACAGAGCCTCAAGTGTAAAATACCCTTTGAATTTCGCATCTACAAGCCCCTTAACAACAGCATCAAAGTTAAGCTTGCCGGAAAATGGCTGCATATGATAATCAGCCCCGGTGTTATCATGAATATGAACGGCCAAAAGCCTATCTCCGAGCTTCTGGATCATATCGTAGATATCAACACCCTCAATATGAGCGTGGCCGACATCAAGACACATACCGAAATGGTCAGGCTTACCTAAAGCGGCATCAAGCAGATGGAAGTCACCCGCATCGAAAATATAATAACATGGGCAATTTTTTTTGCAAGTATTCTCAGTGTAAATGCAAACATCAAATTTCCTTGCCGTTTCAAGCAAATCTGAATAAAACTCAACATTCAGCTTAATAAAATCATCCCGAGAAGAGTCCTTGATAAACAACCCATGAACCACCATTCCAGGAATGCCCAAAATATGACAAACCTCAATCTCTCGCCTTATATACTCAGTAAGAAGGTCACGCTTTTCACCCTTCTCCGCCACAGTATCAGTTGAATGAGCCTGTACAAAGACAAGTCCCAGACGCTCGGCCGTCTTCTTCAAATCCATAGCCCATTCGCGCCAACCATCAGTAGCAATTGGCCCATCCTTGTCAGTAGTACCACAAAAATTCAGGTCAATATACTTAAAGCCACATTCCTTAAGCAAAACAAGCGACTCTCCAACGCTAGAATATGGCTCAAGTCTCTTTTGGAAAGAAGTAAAATCTCCCGTAGTAGTTGCAAGTTTCATAAAACATCTCCCTTACGACAATTTTAGCAAAACATCTCCATTTTCACCAACCTTTTCTTAATAGGGACAGTCGCCTTCCGCCATACCCCTCGAAATCCCCCCGCTTTTCCCGTTTAGGGACAGTCGCCTTCGAGTCGGCATGCCGAAATTTGAAGTGTAAACACAATTCCGAGTGTAAAAATCTATTCTTGGGTGTAAAGTGAGGGGATATTTGCCTCTATGATTACATAAAATATCGCTTTTGACGCCTATTTTTGAAGTAGCAGTATACAGTGCCCCAATGCGGGGTGATGGCTCGCAGATAAGATTCTTAATTTTGTGTGGATTTTGGCTTAGCCTTGGAATGTGATTGGCGACTTATGCAGATTTCGTACCGAGCAAAGTCTTAATCCATTCCATTCTTTGCACATTCCGATGCCTCTTGCACCTGTTTTTCGCTTTGGACTGAAGAGGTTTCGGTGTTTTTCAAACTGGTCATCTACAAATTCT
>JAZUMF010000071.1:0-23889 GCA_045603485.1 Kiritimatiellia bacterium
TCGCTGAGCAAAACAACAAAGATAGAGTTGCATTACTAAAGACTAGAGGTGGGGTAGTTGACAAACCTATTGCCACTAATGAGACAATCATTTCACTTATTGATAATCGAGAAAAGAAAGACGATAAGTTATTAAACTTTAGGCATGATTTAGAGCGAAAATTACATTTTGTAACTTTACTCAATTCCAAACCTGATAATGCGTCTATTCAACTTGTATTGACAGACAATGCCGAGTTTATTCTTAATCTTGACAAGAAAATAGCATTTGTACCATGCGGAGAAAATCAAGAAGTGACAAATGCCCGTCTTTATCAGGCATTGTTGGCTATATTTTCAACTCAAAGTGATATATTGACCCAAGATGGATTGATGATGACTTATAAAGCTGCAACAAACTTAAAACTGGCCAAAAAACGCCGTACAACTTATCTCCAAGCAGTTAAAGAGGGTTGGGCTCCTGCCCCCACCAATGACATCCAAAGAGCGGTTTGGGATAAGGTTAAGGCAGATATGGCAGTTGAAAAGAAGTAAGGCTATTTTCGTAATGGGGCTGTGGCTCGCTTGGTTTTGTTTGTTTCGAGCCAAGCCTTAGCCTCTTTCCAGACGACCTTTTGGTAGTCGTTGGTTGGAGGTGATGCCCAGCCCTCAATGACAGCCTGGCGGTAGGCTATTCTGCGTGGTTTTTTGACACCAAAGCGATTCATAAACTTATACATCTTTACCATATTCATAGGCTGTATATAGGCATGCTTGCAATTGTCAATTTCTTCAATTGTATAGAATGGTTGCATCATATCGTTTTCCATATCCGAAAAACCTATTCCAACGATAAAACCAATAGCACGCCACATTTCCTTTGCAACTCTTAGTTCGGGAAGTGATGGGTCATTTTCAGAATTTATTTTAAGTTTATCAGCATTAACAAGACCAATACGCTCCTCTGGGAAAACCGAAAGTATAGGAAGTGTATCATCATTGTCTATTACAGCTACCAAAAAGAGAGGTGATTTCTCTTTGAAGATTTGTTGAGCCTTTAGAAGTGGTGCGTCATTCTTTCTTTCGAGTTTCAAGACATTTGCCTCAAGCTTTGAGCTTAAATTATAAACGCGTGCTACCTCATCAATGGTCAATAAAGGCTTTGTACGCATATCAACAAATAAAGCTTTGGGACCAGTAGACGGAATATCTAAAATGCCGCCAGTTTTCTTCAAAACGCGCTCATCACGGGCCTTGACTTGCTCTAAGGTGTATTTACTATCCTTGGGGATTGGCTTTCCTGTGACTGGACTTATGTAATTGTCTGCCGTAATACCATTAGTTGACACTTCTCCCAAAATGAGACCGCTCATAGTAAATACTGCAAAAGCAAAAACGACAAAAATAGACATTTTCATAATAAAACTCCAAAATTACTTATCATCGTTAGCAGCATCAAGTTCGTCAAATGCCTTACGGACATGAGGAGGGATATTAAGAGGTTTATAACCCTCTTTCGAAATAGATTCATTTAGCTCATCAGCCAAAGCCTTTGCCTCTGCGATCTTACCTTCCTTAACAAGCCCCATAACTTGTTTTAAGCCTTGAGCGCGAACAACTCTCTCAGCTTTAACGAATGAAGCAATCTCAACAACAAAGTCATCAAAAGTTCCGCCATTTTCAATATAATCTAAGGCAATACCTTTCATCTCAAGGTAGGCTTCAATCTTCTTAATTTCTTCATCGGTTTCATCCCCAATCATTTGATAGTCCTTCTTGAGAATCTTTACAACTTCATCTTGATTAAGCCCAACAAGAAAAGCAGGAATAAATGAACCATTTTCTATTGCCAAGCCCATAAAGTTTGCTTCAAAGGCGGTAGAAAATAGTTGACGAGGTGTAACATCTCTAAAGTTGCCCTCATGATCACATTCGTATGTCTTACCATCAACAATAACGATGCGTGGCTTGCCAGGCGTAGGCGCAGGGAAGGTAAAAAGCCTGCCATCGGGAAGCCTCATCTCTCCAGCCTTCTTTTGGTATGTATTAGTATTGCTAGAAGCATCATGCTTTGTAGGCTTAACCACAGCCGTACTATTTTCTTTTACCTCCTGTGCACCTATGGGTGTAGGAGGCTTTGCCTTAGGCTGCTCCTTCACAACCTCCTCGGCAGTCTCTACTGGAACCGTCTTGTCATCATGGGATAACAACACAAACGCTCCAATAGCCAAGATAGCAATAGCAATTAAGGGCAAGAAAATCTGATGTTTCTTACTCCTTCTTTGAGAACTGGTAACAACCCTCGCCATAAAACTCCCTCGCAAAAACAAAAACCCTGGAAGAATTCTTCCAGGGTTTTGCCAAACAAACGGGTTAAGAAACCCTGTGAATTAAGCAACCTTACGCTTCAAGCCAACTGCGGCAAGACCGAGGGCAAGAAGAGCAATGGTTGTTGGCTCAGGAACTGCGCCACCATAAGTCTGCCATGAACCAGAGGCAATAGTGGTAGCGACATTACCAGTAGCAAAGGTTACTGATGCTGCAGACGAGTTGTTAAGGGTCTTGGTCATATTGTCTTGACCTGAGATTACCTGAAACTTTGTAGTACCAGCAGTAAGTTCTTCAGTATCAAAGAGTACAAACGCAGCCGTGTAAGTTGTTGGATACACATCAGGAACCAAAGTTTTACCAGAATTGGTTGAAGCCGCAGAACCGATACCAGTAGCAGTTGTGCCAATTGTACCTGTACCAAATGCGTAAGATGTCCATGTTGCCGCATCTGCGCTTGAAAGGAGCGAGGTGAGTTGTGCAACTGACTCTACACCATTTTCACCGATTACGAAGAAACCATAAGTGCAACCTGCATAAGTTGTGCTACCAGTAACAAGCGACCAACCTACTGCTGCTGCTTGAACTGAAACGGCAAGTGAAACAACTGCAATAAAAGCAAGAACTTTTTTCATTATTAGACTCCAGTTTGTTTGTTAAAAGATTAAAGGCTGTAAGGAACAACAAGCTGACCCTCAAGGTCGGCATCAAAACCATTAAGGACAAACCCCTGACCTGGCTGAATAGAAACGCTTACAGGAGTTCCGCCCTCATCGCCCCAGAAATAATCAGTGGCTTCTGCATTTGGATCATTAGCAGGATCCCACAATGTATAACTGGCAACAGGAGCAGGAGTGCCATCCCAAACCTCAAGAACCTCGCCACCCCAACCATTGGAGGTTGCAATCTTGATATTTTGAATTGGGAGTGCCGCCGCAAAAGGATTGCTCATGAAACCATATCCGCTAATGGTTGTGAACGATGCGCTCTCAGTTAAAACTTCACCCTCTGTTGACTTACCCAAATCAGCGTCAAAACCATTGAGGACAATTCCTTGACCTGGCTGAATAGAAACGCTTACAGGAGTTCCGCCCTCATCGCCCCAGAAATAATCAGTGGCTTCTGCATTTGGATCATTAGCAGGATCCCACAATGTATAACTGGCAACAGGAGCAGGGGTGCCATCCCAAATTTCAAGAACCTCGCCACCCCAACCATTGGAGGTTGCAATCTTAAGGTTATTGATATTTGCGGTATTGAAACCAATCTGTGCAAATGGGATACCTGTGAAATCGTAACCAGATATTGTTGCACCAGAGTTGTCAAACCCAACTACATTTGCGCTCTTAACTTCGCCCTGGGCAATTCCAGCGGCTACTGCGAGAGCAGAAAATACTGTAACTAACTTATTCATTTTTTTCTTGCCGCTATTTAGGTGATTTTGTTATTGAAATTTAGGTGCAAATTCGCTATAATATAGGCAGGAAGGAGATACACAAATGCCAATTATATCAATGTTCTACGGGATTATTGTTAGGATGTATAACAACGGAGAGCATAACCCTCCACATTTTCATGCAACATATCAAGGGTATAACGCAGTATTTAATATGGAGGGAGAATTAACGGGCGGTGAAATGCCGAAAAAACAGATTAAACTTATCTCGGCTTGGGCCGAACTTCACAAAGATGAGCTTTTAGCAAACTGGGAGCTTGCAATGAGCGAGCAACCGCTTTATAAAATTGATCCTTTGCGTTAGGATTGATAGCATTTTTTGAACAATAGGAAGGAGTGTAATTGTTATGAATAGTCCAGCATGGGTTGTAAAAGAAGTGCTGCCTAAAGAGGATTATACTCTGCTCATAACTTTCGCAGATGGGGCTAAAAAGGTTTATAATGCTCGACCTCTTCTGGGGAAAGCCATTTATTCTTCTTTGAAAAATATTGATTTTTTCTTATGTGCCAAGGCTGAATGTGGAACTGTTGTTTGGAATGATGATGTAGATATAGCCCCTGAACATTTATATGAGTGTTCAGAACCTTTGGTTATCAACGGGTAGAGTTTTATCCTAAATTCGGCAGTTGTAGGCTAATAATCACCATTTGAGACAATAGCTTTGAGTCAAGATTTTGGTATATCAAGTCTAATGGTCTTTATTAATTGGAAACAACTTATTTGAAACAACTTACCTTTGACGCACGGGCTAACTCGCCCGTGCCCATTTTTCTCATTGTTGAAAGCAATTATATTTGAAGACCACACTGAAGTAGATGAGCGCGGGCATGTTAGCCCGCGCACCTCTTAAAAGTTGTTTTTATCAGTTGTTCTGGTTGTTTCCAATCTCAAAGCGCGAAACACCACTTAACCCAATCCTATCAATCTTGTCAAAAAACTCAATCTGTAAATCAACACAAAGGTGCAGAGACTTTGTGATGCTTTGGCAGTTGGTTATTCAGTGCAAAATGAGATTACGGTGTGGAAGATTGATGAGTTTAGCTAACTTTGATGTCGGCGTTTATCAACCAATCTTTTAGTTCTGTTTTTAGAGTTTCGGGCGATGAGAGTTTTTCGGGGTAGGCCGAATCGCAATATGACATTAGCGCTTGAGCGGCGAGAGAGTCGGGGTATTTCGCTGCGAGCGATTTAGCGTCGTCCAATGTCTTCGTGAACTCATCCATTCTGCTAATTAGTTCGCGGACGCGAGTTTGAACCGTCATTTTTGATTGAGCTTCTTTTATGTATGGATAGAGCTTAATGCCGTCAAGTGCGGCAATAATCAGTTCTGTCGCGTGGTTGAGCTTGATGATTGTCGGTGAGAAGTTCTTGGTTTCGTTTATATCTTGGTCTTCGGGGAATATTTTTGCCGGATCAAAGTGTTCTTGAGCGAAATTGTCGTTTCTGTATTGCTCTCTGACCGCTTTGTCTCGGAAATCTGGGATTTCTACGGGGACGCCTCCTGCATACTGGCTTTTTACCGCCATGATGCCTGCTAATGTTACATCACAGGCTGCATAGATATCCCATGCGGGTTTTGTGCCGAAGAGTAATGCGCTTGCAAAATCATAGATGACCCAGAAGTCTCCTCCGTTATGCCCGTATTTTGAGGCGAGCGTTAGGAGTTCATCATTGTCGATGGTGAGTTTAATTTTGGGACCGCCGCCACACTGTCCCAGTGATGCGGTGGGATCGCCCATTCCTGATGTCAGATCGACAAAGGCGCGTGTTCCCCATATTTTTCTTGTGTGGGAATCGGAGGTAGAGGCACCCATCATATTGCGGACGATGCCGCCATTGTCCATTATGACGAAGGATGGCTCCATGGAGCCCATTTCGCTTCCTGGAAGAAAGCCTGGTAGGTTTTTATTGCTGGGAGGTGCAATGACTTTAACGGGACGATTGCCGGTGGTTTCCATTATCGGACCAAGGGAATGGGTGCAGTAGTAGTGGAAGTTTAACCAAGATCTCCAGGAATGGGCTTCATTGCCGGGGAGGAGCGGTTTGCCGAAGACCGTTGAGTAGCTTAGCAGTCGGCAGTTATGGACATAATCCGATTCTGCGTAGGCTAATTCTCCGAAATGCCCTTCCTTCCAAAGCTTTTTGATAAATCTATTGGTGTAGTTTTCGGCGAGCATATATAGTTTGCCGCTTTTTTCGACGGCTTCAACTAGCTTGACTCCTTCTGCAGGTGTGAAGAAGGATGTTACTTCGCAAAGAACATGCTTGCCTGCGTTAAGCGCCTTTATCGAGTCTCTTGTATGGGTAAAGAAGTATGTTGCCACTAGGACAGCATCAAAATCTTGAGCCAGGAATTCATCTTCATCATGGGTTATGAATGCGTCGGGGCAAATTTTTCTAAATTCTTCGCAAAGCGGTTCGCTGTAGTCGCAACCTGCAATGACTTCGATATTTAGCTTTGAGCAAAGGTTGATAAAGGTGCGTCCGCGTCCTAGTCCCCAAATTCCAAGGCGAATTTTTTTATCTGTATTGAAGATGTTTTCCATGAGTTGTAGTCCTTCGGTTTTGATGTGCAGATTAAGATGTCTTATCAAAAAAGCCGCATTGACAGGTGTCTATGCGGCTTTTTTGGTGTTGGTGCAAACTTTTCAACGGCCTTGCGTGTCGTTCTTCATCTGTTCGAGGTTGAACTCGGCTTGTGAAGAAATCTTGTCGAGCTGACCGTCGAGCATCCAGCAGATGCGATCGGATGAGCGCAGCATTTTGGGGTCATGGGTTGAACAAATGACCGTTACGCCGTCTTCTTCATTCATCTTCTTCAGAAGGTCAATGATTTCGTTACCTGTTTTGGTATCGAGGTTGCCTGTAGGCTCGTCGGCGAGAATAACTGAAGGCTTGTTGACGAGGGCGCGGGCAACAGCAACGCGCTGACACTGTCCGCCAGAGAGCTCAAACGGCTTATGGTGTATGCGGTGTCCAAGTCCTACGCGCTCAAGAATTTCAATGCCGCGCTTTTCCGCATCAGCATGGTTTACGCCTTTGAAGGTGAGGGGGAGGACTACATTTTGCAATGCAGACATAACCTGAATGAGGTTGAAGGTCTGGAAGATGTAGCCTATGCGGTTGCAGCGGAACCAGGCTTGCTGGCTTTCCGAGAGGTCAAATACTGAATGACCTTCGAAGAATACTCTGCCTTCAGTTGGCTTGTCCAATGCTCCAACCTGATTGAAGAAGGTTGATTTGCCTGAACCTGAGGGACCCATGATGGAGATGAATTCTCCACGATAGATGTCCAAGTTGATGCCTTTGAGTGCCCAAAGTTCTTCGGAGCCGGTCTTGTAGAATTTTTTTACATTCTCTGCGCGAATGATGACATCTTTTTCTGACATGTTTGTTGCTCCTAAATCAATGGCCGAATTCATCGGATTGGAAGTCAAGTTCTTCGGGGCGAGCAGCCTTTACGATGCGTCCGTCTTCAATCCAGAGGATTCGATTGGAGGCCTTGAGCATCTTTGTGTCGTGCGTTGCTGAAATGATTGTGACGCCAAGATCGTGCTGGAGCTGCTGGAAGAGCTCGATAATCTCTTGACCGGTTTTCTGGTCAAGGTTGGCGGTGGGCTCGTCGGCAAGGATAATTTCAGGCGAGTTGGCAAGGGCACGGGCAATTGCTACGCGCTGCTGCTGTCCGCCAGAGAGTTCTGCGGGTTTGTGTAGGATACGATGGCCAAGTCCTACCATTTTGAGAATCTTAATGCCTTTTTCGCGAGCTTCTTCGCTATTGAGACCGGCAAATGACATGGGAAGTGTTACATTCTCCAAGCAGGTCATAACCTGAATGAGGTTGTAGCTTTGGAAGACATAGCCAATCTTGCGGCAGCGAAGCCATGCCAATTCGTCGGTATCAAGCTGGGCTACATCAACTTGATCGATGTAAACACGACCTGATGTGGGCTTGACGAGTGCGCCGATTGAGTTGAAGAGTGTGGATTTGCCTGAACCTGACGGTCCCATGATTGAGAGGTATTCTCCACGGTATACATCAAGCGTTGCACCGCGGAGTGCATGGGTCTCTTGGTTGCCCATTTTGTAGATTTTGTGGATATCTACGCCTCTGATGATTACCTGACGGGTTTCACCTTCGGGATTTTCAAAGAGGTTGTCAAATTTTTTCTTGTCTACATTGTTCATAGTGTCACCTTATTGCTCGAATGGCTTTCACGCTTGCAATCTCTGATTTTAGACTGTTGAGCGGAGTGCGGTGGCAGGTACCATGGCTGCTGCTACACGGGCAGGGTAGAGTGCCGAGATGATTGAAAGTACGACGCCCGCTATGACTGAGTAGAGGCCATAGAGCAATACTGCGCCAATTGGCATTGAGCTCAGCACGAGCCCGGCGCCATAAGTGATGATGTAGATTACGATAGCAAAGATTGCTCCGAAAATCGCGCCAACCACACCACCGACTACACCCATTAGCGACGCCTCAAGGACGAACATTTGGGTGACGAATGACGATAGTGCGCCTAAGCACTTCATGGTGCCGATTTCACGGAAGCGCTCGGTAACGGACATAAGCATCGCATTTGTAATGCCTATAACGGTTACGAGTAGCGAGATGATGGCGATCCATGTGTTGCGGAACTTTTCTTTGACTTTGTCGGCTTCAATCTTTGCTATTTCTTCATCGGTTAGCTTGCGAGCCAATTTGACGAAGTGAGCTTCATCAATTTTGAGATTTGCCGCTTCCACAGAGTTGATTGTTGTGGCAATGATTGAGTTGTTGGCCTTTTCAGTGAAGCCTTTGAAGTCAAAACCTTGCACACCTTCACTGCTTCCCATTACGAAGAGCATGTCGGCAGTTTGGGCGTCGCCTTCGCTAGCGGCAGGGATTTCACGGGAAACTGCCGGCTTCATGGTTGAATGGAGTATGACTTTACTTGCGCCAAGCTCTTTAGTGAAGGCTGTTGCAACGCGCATTTCCACTTCGGTAAGTTTGCCGCTTCCAACAATGCCTATTGTACGGTCTTGGAGCTTTGGAAGCTCTGCGCGAATAAAGCTCATTACGCGGCCGACTTCAATTCGGCAGAGGTCTTCATCGGCAACGCCTTTTTTTACGAGCTGACCTGTCAAAATTGACATTAAGAAGGCGATGCCGCAAACGACACCTGTGATGGTTACGATTGATCTGCCGATTCGTATCTTGAGTCCCTGAATAACAACACCGAAGGCGATTGCGAGGGGGAGTTTAACTTGATCGGGGATTTTTTCAATGCCTTTTTTGATAGGCGTTTGTGTTGCTTCGTTGTTCATGGCTTATGGCTTGATTAGAATGGTGAGCTTGAAACGGCGTTTTTGATGAGATTGAGCGCAACGGTCGCCATACCAATGAGACCTACGCCTGTGTAATATCCTGCGAGCAATGCGGGAGCACTCTTGAGGAAGTTGGTCTTGCCAAACTTCTTTTGGAAGTAGTAGCGACCGAGCAGGGCACCGATAATCTCAATCATCATGGTGTGAGGCAATGCGCCCAAACCACGAATCATACCGTAGATGAAGAGTGTGGGCAAACCGAAGAGCGAGAAGAGACTGAAGAGAACTATCGTCAATATGCCGCCGCAGGCTATGACTTTAGGATGGAGCGCTCGTGCGAACTCTGTATCTTGGAAGCGTGACGCCGCTTCAGAGGCAGAGACCTTCGTAGGCGCATTGCTACTGTTGGCGACCTCTTTGGCTTCAGAGTTTTGTGCCGCATCGCTCATCGCTGTGTCAACTGTCTGAGGAGCAGCGATATCTGAGTTTTTCTTATCAAGCTCTGGATGGAAGGTCGATGACATAAAGAGCGCGTTGTTCTTTGCCGCGAGTTCCCAGTTGAGGCGTGCTGCCGGGTAGATGTCGGACGGCACCGGGTTGGATTTCCAGATGAAGCCCCAGAAGAAGAAGGAGAGCACATAGAGAATCGGGAGGGCGACGACATCGGCGATAACGAGCGAGCGGAATTTGACGCCGGTAAGTTCGTTGATTCGGAAGCTTTGAGCCTGACCACCGAAGTTGTTGAATGGAATCGGAGCGCACCAGACATCGATGTTGGAGTAGCCTGAAAGGATAAGGCAGCCTTCGCGGATGTATGGGATATCGACATGCTGACCGGTAAGACCGATGAGTCGTGCGTTGACATACGAGATAAATGGGCAGTACAAGCAGACGAAGAAGATTAAGAAGCCGAGGAGCCCTGGAACGAGGATGTTGGTCACATAGATGACGCCTGCCGCTGCAAGGATGTAGATGGCGAGTGCCATTGGTACCGACCAGTCGCCGCGACCGATGTTTGGTGTCTTCCAGAGGGAGCTGACTGCACGGTCGCGCTCGGTGAAGTCTTCGCTTTCCACTTGGCCGGCCTTTGCGAGGCGCTTGGCTTCGCGGGTGCGTTTGACCATATCTTTAATTGTGGAGAAGATTGAGATAAGCGCAATTGCCGCCGTTGTGCCGAAGCCGAAGGACATCCAGAAGTCAATGTTGTTGACGAATGTCGTATTGACGGTGTTCATGCCTGGCTGCCACGATACCAGAACTTCTGACATATGGAGTATCGGGTTGAGGATGAGCGTCAATACAATCGCGGAGAATGAACCTAAGATGGCCCAGAAGGGGAGAACCATACCTGTTATGATAATACCTGGCTCAATAACTAAACCGGTCGGGGTTGCCGGGAGTAACGGCTCGGTCATCGTTGTTGTATCGAGGTATGGCTGTGGGATTAAGAATACAGGCTTGTCAAGGAATAGACCGGTGATGGCCGGTACGCCAACCTGAACAAATCCGAAAATCAAGCCGATTGCAGAGCCAAGGGTGAATATCCGCCATTTGGAGAGTGGCTTGTGACCTTCTTCGTCTACTTGATTGGCTTCAGCCTCAAGCTCTTCTGGCTTTTTGGTTGAGTCGGCAAGTGCGAGCGAGCCTTGTGCGCTGACAGGAGCGAGGGGGAAGGGAAGTCTTTCGATATCTGAACAAAGACGGAAGAAAAAGTAGCCGATTGTGTATTTGCTGATTAAGCCATAGACGGAGCCCATTATTACAAGTAATATCGGAATTGTCCAATCGGGGTGGAAGAGATTGCGCTCGGTGATTGCGGGAGAGTCAGGAGCCGGTACCCACCAATTCGGGAAGTAGTCTCTCATACCCATATCGCGAACGATGTCACTCGTGACATAGTATGCGCGGTAAACCAATAGTGCCGCCGGTCCGCCTGGGAGCAGTGCGTTTGTCGCCATCATCACCGCCGCCGCATGGAGCAAGACGATGAGGTTGCCTTTTGACATCGTCTTCATTGCGCGGCGCGACATCTCACTGAAGAGGATGACGGTTACCCATGTTGCCGCTGAGCCGATCGTGCCGCCGGTCATCAATCCTAGATAGATTGAGCCCGGTAACATAATCAAACCGCAAAACAAGATGCCTGCGATGGTAGTCCAGCTGAATCCGTCTTCAAATGTTGCAGGCGGTTTCAATAAATTACGGTATTGTTCAAGTTCTTTATCTGCCTTAGCCATGGAAAAAGTCCCTTAATCCTCTGTTTAGACCATTAAATGATTTTAGTGAATTCTCAAAAAAGATTCAACCTTTTTCTCATCATGCAGTATTTTCAGCAAGATTTGTGCCAAAATCACTACATCATATTGAGATGTCATATTTCTTCATCAGCCGCTGCAAATAGGTGCGTTCAATACCTGCCGCCCGTGCTGATTGTGAAATGTTATTATCGTTACGCTCAAGCAAATCCTTTACATATTTGCGCTCGAAATCGTCAATCAGTTCGTTCTTTGCGTCTTTGAAGGGTTTGTCGGCATGAAACTGCTCGTTGTCTTCCTTCATTGTCGCTGGCATGAAACGCCCTAATCCCAGAAATGTAGACAAGTCTACCGGAGGCTTCGCGGCGAGGAAGGCAACTTCGATGAGATTGCGAAGCTCGCGTACATTTCCAGGCCAGTCATGGCGTTTTAAGATATCCATGGTTTCATCAAAATGCAAAACCTGTTTCATCGCCAAAGGACCTTTAAGGTCGGTGATGAAGCGTTTTGCGATAAGCGGAATGTCGTCGGTGCGGCGACGGAGCGGCGGAATTTCGATGCGGACAACCGATAGCCTGTAGTAGAGGTCTTCACGGAAGCGCCCTGCATTGACTTCTTCTGCCAGGCGGCGGTTTGTGGCGCATATGATTCTTACATCAATCTTGCGGACCTTATTGTCGCCTACGCGGCGAATCTCGCGCTTTTCCAGGACGCGTAGCAGTTTGGGCTGCAATTCGGGTGCAAGATCGCCGATTTCGTCGAGAAATACGGTGCCGCCGTCTGCATGCTCGAAAGCGCCTTCCCTATCAGCGTTCGCGCCGGTGAAGGCTCCCTTTACATGGCCAAAGAGTTCGCTCTCGATTAAGTCTTTGGCCATTGCCGCGCAATCTATAACTATGAATGGGCGGCTTGAGCGGCGGCTGTGCTTATGGATTTCTTCAGCCATAATTTCCTTGCCGGTGCCGGTCTCGCCGGTAATCATTACCGTGGCATCGGTGGGCGCGTATGTCTCCGCCAAATGAAAGATGCGTCGCATTGCGATTGAGCGACCTAGCATTCCACCAAAGGATTCGCAGGAGGAGAGTGGGATTTCACGCTCTTCCATCAGTGGACAGAAAACGATATGGGTTTTTCCGATTTGAAATTCAGAACCGGGGTTTAGGAAGGCTGAGCTTATTCGAACGCCTTGCACGAATGTTCCATTGGTGCTGTCTAGGTCGGTTATTTTATAGCCGTTTTCCTCAACTGTAATTTCGCAGTGGCGCTTGGAGACGGTCGAGTCGTCAATTGAGAGGTCGTTTTGCTTGCCGGAGCCTATGGTAAAGTCTTCTTTGCCTATTACAAATTCCGAACCCTGCAGCGGACCGCTGATTACGAGGAGCTTTGTTTTACGGACGAGAAGCTTTGTTCCATCGGATGATGACGGAATCATAATCGTATTGGCCGGTTTTTCGCCTTTCCCGGTTGTAGTGTTTTTGCTCATAGTAAAAAGGGTTTTACTTAAATTCTCGAATTAGCCATTTTGCGGCAAGTTCCGTCCATGCTTCGGTAGGATTGCCGCTTCGTACAATTCCATAGCCATGCTCTTTGAGATATCCATCTTTACCTGCCGTAAAGAGGTGCATTTCTGCTGGTATCTTTTTTTCAGAGAGGGCGATGTAGTATGCAAGTGAGCTTTTGAGGTAGCAATCTTCTTCTGCCTGGATTATAAAGGCGGGAGGGGTCTTTTCGGTTATTTCGAAGTCGGGGTCCAAAGTGAAGCCATCGCGGTATATAAAGGCGGGATAGACTAGTATTTGGAAATTTGGAGTGCATGAGAATTTGTCGATATCGTCTACTTCCTGATATGGCTCTTTGCCTTCAGGAAGAGAGGATAGGCGGGCAGAGAGGTGCGCTCCTGCTGAAAAGCCTATAATGCCGACTTTATCTGGTATGACAGACCAGGCTTCCGCATTTGCACGAATTGTGCGGATTGCTCTTGCTGCGTCTGCGAGGGCGGAATCAGGTACGCCAGGGCAGCGATATTTCAAAAGGAATGCCGAGAAGCCGTTGCAGTTGAGCCACATTGCAATATCAAGACCTTCGTGGTTCCATGCCAAAGAATTGTATCCTCCGCCTGGGCATATAACTACGGCCGGCCTCGGATTATTTTGAAGGTCGGTTGCAGGGAAAAAGGTAATAGTTGGATTCGTTACCCCCGATAGGCGCATAATGCCGTCGTATTCATCTTTGAAATGCTCAACGATTTCGGCATCTTCAATGCGCGTAAAGGGCTTGTCTGCGCCCCATAGAGGTCTATCTGAAAATGGCTTGGGTATAATTGTACTCATAGTGCTTACAAGTGTATCACTTTGAGCATGATTGTGCAAGGGGCTATTGCGCCTGTGTTACATATTACCAGATGTTAACAGCGATTTTTGCGTTAGTCACCAAGCAAACGGTCTATCTTAGCCGCAAGATATTTGAATGGGCTTGAGTTTATATAAAGGCGTTCAATGGTTTGTTTTCTAAGCCATTCAAGGATGATAGAAACGAAGAGGACCGCTAGTGGAACAAGTAATGCGTAGAGTAGGGCGTTGTCGCCTTTAATCCATTGGTTGCATTGAAAGCCAAATCTCCAGATAACTGGAATTGCAGCGGGAGTTTGATGGACTATATATGATGCGAAGGCTCCCGTTGCGATAAAGTTAATTATGCGGTTGTTTCCAATGTTGAGATGGCGGAAGAAGTAGAATACCAATAGGGCAATTACTAAATTGGGAAGTGTCTTGTAGTCATCAAGGCAACGCCCGCAGAATTGTGAAATCAAAGCTAGGATGTCGTGTTCTGGGGGTGAAAGTGCGCTTTGCTCTAATGATGGATAGAGCTTTGCCACAGCCAATAGTGCATAAAATCCTATGGCTAGTCCCAAGGCGAGCCATTTATTTAGAGGATAGTCATTGCTATGGAATTTTTTGTAATGTCCTATCAATAGATAGATGAAGCACACCCATCCTAGAATTGCTCCCCATTTGTCATCCATTGGCATAAAAAAGAGTAATGTTGGAATAATACATTGGAATGCAAATAGAACAATGAGCAGGTGACGCTGCCGTTCGCGCTTCCAGTCTAAAATACTATTGAGAAAAGGTGCCAAGAATAACAGTATCAAGTATGCTGAAGCGAACCAGACAGCCTTTGTTATAAAGGGCGCTACTGAAGCTACTGCCGCGTCAAGGCCTACTGGGTAGCCTCGTAATGCGATATATCCAGTTATGAGTGCCGTATAGGTCCATACTTGCAGATAGAAGCTTAATATGCGTTTGCCTGTTATACGAGCATCAACCATAAACCAAGCTGCCATAATGAAGAAGATATTGACGGCGATGCGTCCACCATGGCATAAAATTCTAGCTGCGTTTGTCTGGAGCGGTTGCCCCCAAATCAGAAATCCGCTCTGCCCGACAAAGTGACCGAAGATTATGGCAAGCATAGCCAAAATTCGAAGTAGCTCCCATGAGCTTTCTCTTTTTGTTATTGTGCCTGCCATAATTTTAGCTTGATTTCAGTTGGATTTTTTTAGTGAGATTATGAAGTAGAGGGCGACGCCAATGCAAATGGCAGAATCGGCTATGTTAAAGCAAGGAAAATGGTATGAGCCATGCCATAGGTCGATAAAGTCGGTCACATAGCCAAAGAGAGCTCTGTCGATTGCATTTCCGATTATTCCGCCAAGGAGTAGGGCGGCTGTGCATTTGGCAAGCTTGCCAATGCCAAAAATCGCACGGTGCTTTACCAATATTACCGCTGACATCGCCAAAGCCAGTATCAGGAACCCTATGCGAAAGCCTTGAAGAATCCCCCAGGCAGCTCCGTAATTGTGTACAAGCGTGAGGTTGAAGAAATTTGGAATAACTTCAACTGGAATATGTAAATCAAGCAAATCTCTTGCGAAAAACTTAGTAAGCTGATCGGCAAGGATTATCAAGGCCGCGATTGTTGAGAGATGCCAATACTCTTGTTTTCGGGTCGCTATTTTTTCTTCGGTATCCATATTCGTACGGGGATTGTTTTCTTGCCCCACTCCAAGGCTTTTTTATGACGAGGAAACCAGAGGTCGATGTGCTGCCCTTTGATGGCACCTCCGCGATCTTCAACGCGGCCGAATCCATAGCCTGGTACTTCTATTATTGTGCCAAAAGGATAAATAGTCGTATCTGCGGCAATTGTTCCCATTCGGGCTCTTGTGCCCATAGCTGTAATTCCGACTTTTTTTGTTTTGCCCTTGGCTTTTCCTGATGTGATGACCGGTTTGCCATACCATGTATAGCGCCAGCTGCAGCAGCTTCCGCAATTACAATACCCCGTAACGGTCATGTTTTTGACTATAATCGGCGGGTTGTAATCCCTATTGTTCGGTCGATAGGCTGTCGTTGCGCACCCCTCGGAAAATACCAATGCAACGATAGCTATCGCAAAGATCGATACTACGAGCTTAGCGAGGATTTTGCGACCTTCATTGTGGCATTTCAGTTTGTTTTGCGAAGTTGCCATATCTTATTCAAGCGATGAGGTTGTTGACGGGTAGGGGCGTGTGGCTCTTCCAGGAACGATTGTGTCAGAAGCCTCAGGCAGTTTTTCGGGATAATCGATCGTCTTGTGAAGTCCTCTGGATTCCTTGCGCTTGTGAGCACTTCGTATGATTATCTCCGCGACATCGGCAAGATTGCGGACTTCAAGAATCTCTGGGGTGACGATGTAGTCAAAGTAATAGTGGCGCAATTCGTTTCGAATATTGCGGATTCGATGATATGCGCGTTCAAGGCGTTTTGCACTGCGGACAATCCCGACATAATCCCACATGCAAGTACGAAGCTCGGCCCAATTGTGTGCAAGGATTACCGCCTCGTCACTCGGTACAGCGTCTCCTTTGCTCCAATTCGGTATCTTTATGCCTTTGACAGATACCGCCTTGAGTTTTTTTTGCTTCTGCGCCATATTGTAGGGGCAAACGAGAGCTTCAAGGAGTGAGTTTGACGCCAATCGGTTGGCCCCGTGAAGTCCAGTGCAGGCGACTTCGCCAACGGCAAGAAGTCCATCTAACGAGGTTTGCCCGTCAACAGTAGCTTTAATGCCGCCACAGCAGTAATGTGCTGCAGGGACGACGGGAATCAAGTCCTTAGCCATATCAATGCCGAATTCTAGGCATTTGGCATAGATATTTGGAAAGCGGTTCTTTAAGAATTTTTCTCCCTTGTGGCGAATGTCGAGACAGGCATAGGGGGCAGCAGTGCGTTTTAATTCAGAATCTATTGCACGAGCTACGATGTCACGCGGTGCCAAGGAGCCGCGGCGGTCGTATTTGAGCATAAAGGGTTTGCCTTGGCGGTCGCATAGCTCAGCACCTTCACCGCGCACCGCTTCGCTTATTAAGAAACTTTTAGCCTTTGGATGGTAGAGGCAGGTCGGGTGGAATTGTATAAATTCCATATTGGCTATTTTCGCTCCCGCACGCCATCCGATAGCAATACCGTCACCTGTCGCGATATCGGGATTGCAGGTGTAGAGATAGACTTTCCCGCAACCGCCTGTAGCAAGGATTGTCCAAGGAGCGCGAATTGCAAAGATTGAACCATCTTCCTCCTTAAAAGCATAAGCCCCCACACAACGGTTTTTGCCCTTTCTGGCAAGCTTGCGCGTCGTTACAAGGTCTATCAGGCAGACATTCTCCATTATGGTGACATTTGGAAGCTTTTTGACATAATCAATAAGAACAGCTTCCACTTCTCTGCCTGTTATATCCCCTGCGTGAAGAATTCTGCGTTGGGTGTGCCCTCCCTCGCGACCAAGGTCATAGCCGCTTTGGGAGTCGCCTTTATCAAAAACGACACCGAATTTTTCCAAGTCCGCAATGCGCTCAGGGCCAGCCTCTACAATTTTACGGACGGCATCAATGTCGCACAACCCTGCGCCCGCGTCAAGAGTGTCCGCGATATGGCTCTCGAAGGTGTCTCCAGGCTCCATTACACATGCGATACCGCCTTGAGCCTTGCTGGAATTGGAATCATCAATATTCTTCTTTGTTATAAGAAGAATTTTACGCGTAGACTCTTCAGCAAGGTATATGGCACTCATCAGTCCCGCTATACCGCTACCAACTATGAGATAATCGCTATCGATGGTTTCCATTGTTTTATACCGAAAATTACAGCAAGTCACTTTCCTGGACGACATTTGGTACGGCAAAATCCTGATCCTTCATATTTTCGTTCTCGTCTCTGGACTTGCCGCCGTAGATTACCGCGCGGACGAGAGTGGGGATAGGAAGTGTGGTCACAATTGAGAGAATGATGATTGCATTGAAGAATTGCGGCTCAATTATGCCGATCTCCTTACCGATAGCAGCAGCCGTAAGAGTTGCAGAGAGCTGCGGCACGGTCATAAGACCTGCCGCTACCGCGGCGCGATTCCTGAACCCCGTAAGGCGCATTGCTATGTAACCGGAGCCAATCTTTGTGCCAACAAGCACTACAACTGTAATAAGAGCGGTCGAAACTGCACCCGGCTTCAGGAAAACACCGAAGTCAGTCTTCATACCGATGGATACAAAGAGAAATGGTATGAGAAATCCGTAGCCAATATTTTCGAATTTTTTGAAAAGCGTCATGTCCTGATGGCGGATGACCTTTGAAAGCCCAAGCCCGGCAATGAATGCACCGACTATAAAGTTGACCCCGAAGAGCTCGCCGATTAGAGATACAAAGAGGATTACCAGCAAAATCAAGGTTATGGTACCATCTTCACCGGGATTAAGCTTGTTGATTATCCAGCGGCCCAGTCGGTGGACGCAAAACAGCATAACCAGAATATAGATGACAATTACCACCATAAAGACACTCAGAACATGCTGACCAAAAAATTCAGCGTGTGAGTCAAAGAGTGACAGAGAGCCATTGATGACATTATGCGAAATGTTTTGCGTCTGCCTGAATATTTGCACAGAAACAGCCAGAAGTATGATTGAGAGGATATCTGTAATGACCGTTGCAATGAGAACAGAAGCGCCAAAGCGGCTTTGGGAAAGTTTCAATTCGCGCATCACCGGGAAAACAATGCCAACCGAGTGCGAAGCAAAGAGCGACGCATAGAGAAGCTGACCCGCAAGGTCGTTTGGCTTGTAATACCAATAGACAAAAAAGCCGCCGATGGCAGGGAGTAGAAAAGTAAAGACACTAAGTGCGGTAACAGGCTTTTTACAAGACTTTATCAGCCTGAAGTCAGCCTCCATGCCGGCAAGAGCCATCAAAAACATCAACCCCAATGCGCCAAGCATATCGATAAAATCGGTAAAAGTTTTGGCGACAGCCAAAGTGTCAACATTTGGAGGGTTTAAAAAAGAGACATAATCGGTAAGCCTCGGAATGAGATTTACACCAATGCCGGTATTGCCTATAAGCATTCCCACAATCAGTAAAGAGATTACGGCAGGAATGCCAATTCTGCGGAGGGCAAAAGGAAGAATCGCCATGATGGCGGTAATTGCCAAAAACAGTACTAAAAAAGATGCGTCATTCATAGTTTTATGATTTTATACTAACTTTCCCTTTATTGCAACTGTGTATCATGGTAGAATCATTATATGGTTATAAAGCGGTTTGTATATATCATTTCATCCATCCTTACGGTTCTGGCGATTTCATTTTATCTTTCTTGCAGATTAAAGAATGAGCCGGAATATAATTCGCGGCAGTGGCTTACTATGGGTACTGTCGCCGTTTATAATTCCTATAGCGGAGCGGTTGATGCTGAAGCTGAAATTGTCCGCAACGCCTTTGATGAGGTAAGTGGAGAACTCAGTGTATTCAACCCTTCGTCAGCATTGTCACAGTTAAATGATAAACGCATATTGGTAATTCCCGCAGATAAAACAGCCAATACGAATCTGTTGAAAGTGCTTTCCTTTGCACTCAATGTGTCAAGGCTTACAAATGGAGCGTTTGACCCGACGATAAATCCGCTGATGCGACTGTGGGGCTTTCGCAAAGGGACTGATGTCTCCCAAATACCCTCAGATGAAGCTTTGCAAAAGGCCCTGTCCAGAGTTGGCTATCAGCATATATCGATATCGACAAATTTAGATTCATCCATTACGATAAAGCTCATGAAAGAAGGTGTCGAGCTCGATTTAGGCGGAATCGCCAAGGGGTATGCGGTTGATTTGGCTTATGAGCGACTGGTCAAGTCCGGTGCGACAAATTTTTTAATAAATCTTGGCGGCAATATCAGAGTTTGTGGGACGCCCTCCAAGAATCGGTCACAATGGACGATTGCGGTTCGCGACCCGTACAACCCCGACCGTACCACAGGCGAGGTCGTAAATTTGGCGAGCGGCGAAGCAGTTGCGACATCGGGCAGTTACGAACGCTTCGTCATTATAGACGGCAAGCGTTATTCGCATATTATTGATCCGCGCAATGGATTGCCGGTTGAGCGAACCGATTCTGTGACGGTAATTGCCCCCTTGGCCGTTATTGCAGATGCCTTTTCAACTGCAAGATTTGTCAATGGCGAAGAATCTGCCAGAATGGATTTAACGGAGCGATAATTTTGCCGCAGCGGCAGATTGTCGGAATTTTTATTCTCCTCCTCCAAAGCGTGGAGGAGGAGAATGATTTAGAACTAGTTCGCGCTGATTCTAAAGGTCTTGATTTCAAAAGGCTTGAAGTTGAGTTCAAGCGGGAGCGGTAGAGCCTCGCCGACATCCTTTGCCTCTGTTGCAAGACATGGTGTTGCCGTGAGACCGTCAGCGGTGGCCCTTAGAGTTCCATGAGCATAGTTGCCGCGACGCTCGACTAGACGAACAACGAGGTCGTCGGAGTATTCATGCTTTTTGAGAACCGCAAGCTCGACACCATCACCTTCGAAGTCAACAGGGAGAATAGACTTTGCTGTTGCGGCATAGCCTTCAAATCTGGTTAATCCTTGATTGAGGATTGCGGCTGCGGTTGTCACTTCATCGCCTGTTGCCAATCTTCCGTGAGGAAGAATTGAGTAGGTGAATCGGTGAGAGCCTACATCTGCAACGGGGTCGGGGTAGGTGGGCGCGCGAAGCAGTGACATCGAAAGCACTGAGCCTTTGACGCGATATCCATACTTTGAATCGTTTAGTAGCGCAACGCCGAACTCCGCGTCTGAAAGGTCGGCATAGCGGTGACCGCAGGATTCAAATTGGGCATACTGCCATTTGGTATTGTCATGAGTCGCGCGATTGACAGTACCATACTGAATCTCAAAGGTAGCGTTTTCAGCGCGTACTGCGACGGGGAAGGCTACGCGACAGAGCTTGTGCTTTTCACGCCACTCAACGGAGGTCTCAAAGTCAAGTCGCTTTGAGCCATTCTCCAATCGAATCGTTTGCTTGAAATCGCTACCGCCCATTGTGAAGGTGGCGTCGATTGACGCGCGCAGGGGACCGGTTGAGAGTGAAAGCTTGATGTTTTCGGGCTCTGCAACTTGCATCTCAAAGGCATATTCTTCGATATCCCAAGCATCATAGCAACTAGGATGGTCATCGTAGAGTGAGAGGAAGTTGCCTGGCGCGCTGGCGGTGATGAATTCTCTGCCGTTCGTTTTGTCTAAAGCGGAAACGACGCGGAGGCTGGTGTCGATTTCGTAACGGACGAGATCGTTTTCTAAAACAACATTGCCGCTCTTGACCGGCTTGGCCTTTACGGATACAGCCTTGGCCTGTGAACGCACGAGCGTTGCAAAGGAGCGTGGCGCAACATCGATAGCGACAAAAACGGAGCCGTTTTCAGCCTGAAAAGAGAGTGCTGTGCCATTCGATTCGGCGCCGCTCCATCCCTCGGGGAGTGCTACGGAGCCCGTGTATGGAGTAGACGAAGGATTGAAGAAGGTGACGGAGTCGGCATTCTTACGAAGCAACTTTACGCCAGCCTTTTGTGCAATGCCTTGTGCCTTGTCGATTACATTCTGGACTATTTCACCGCACTCGTCGTATACGCGCTTAATGGACGAGCCTGGAATAATATCGTGGAACTGGCAAAGCAACAAGTCTTCCCAAAGTTTGCGAAGCTCGTCGGCAGGATATTTGCCAAGATCCGCTGCGGCTGCGAGCATTTCGGCTACACGCAGAGCTTCTTCGCCGCGACGGTTGCGAAGCTTTTGAAGCGCTTGCGTGGTATATGTGCCGCGGTGCATTTCAAAGTACAACTCGCCAGACCATATATCAAGGTCGTCTTCAAGCTTGGCGATTCTGTCAAAGGCATCCTGGGCGAATGAGAAGTTGACCTGTGGACAGCCGTTAAGCGCGTGTGTGCGAATACCGTTTTCGACAAATTCTTCACGGGGGCCGCCGCCGCCGTCGCCAATGCCAAAGAGGCTTATGGCTTCGTTGACGATTCCAGCTTCGCGATTGTTCGTCTCAAACTTGATAAGTGACTCCGGATGGAGGAAGCTGTTGTAGTTGTCTTCCGGAGGGAAGTGCGTTACAACTCGGCTTCCGTCGATACCTTCCCAAACGAATGTGTTGTGAGGGAATGTGTTGTAGCGGTTCCATGAGAGTTTTTGGGTCAGGAAGAAGTCGATACCGCATATTTTCATTATTTGCGGCAGGTTTCCCGAATATCCAAATACATCGGGGAGCCAAAGGTTGCGAGGGGTTTCGCCGAATTCTTCAAGGAAGAAGCGCGAGCCTGCCAAAAATTGGCGAATGAGGGATTCGCCCGATGGAATGTTGCAGTCTGCTTCAACCCACATACCGCCTTGGACTTCCCATTCGCGGTTTTTGACGGCCTTCTTTACCTTGGCATAAAGCTTCGGATAGTTCTCTTTGCAGTATTTGTATAGCTGTGCTTGCGAGGCGCCAAACTTATAGCCAGGATAACGCCTGATAAGCTCAATTTGGTTGCCCCATGTTCTTGCGACCTTGCGGACGGTTTCGCGAAGGGGCCAGAGCCATGCCGTGTCAATGTGGGCATGACCGATTGCTGAAACCTTGATTGACGCTGGGTCAGGACCGATGGCAAAGGCGGTTTCCTTGAGATACTGGCGGACGGCAGGAGCGCCGCCACGCTCAGGTGGAAGAAAGTCAAGCGCCTTGCTGATGCTGCGTACGATTCGGATTCGCTTGCCGCTTTCGTTGGGGAATGTTTTGTAAAGCGAAATCAAAATGACCAAATCGTTGTAGAGCTGCCACATATCGTAGTCAAAGCGGCAAATGTTGAGTTTTTCAACTGATGCAGAAAGGAAGCCGTTTTTGCGCTCAGGATTCAACTCCCAATCAGGTTCGCGTTTGCGAGGAACACCAAAGAGAGTATTACAACCTGCATCAATCCAGAAGTCAACTTTCTCGCCGCCCTTGCACGAATCAATAAAGTGGAAATGGTCTTTGTTATAGCCGCTTTCAAATACGGAGCCGTTTGTGAGACCATTCAATGGGCAGCCATCGCTGTCAAAAAGGAGCGCCTCGCCCTGAAGACCGATGTTTAATGTGATGTAAGAGCCCTTCCACTCTTTTGGTACGACGCCCTTGATGTGGAACCACGCACAATCCCATGTGTTGCCCCAATGTTCGCCCTGTTTGATTGGTCGATACTTAAGAGACAACCGTTTATCATACGGTATTGGCTCAGGTGTGACGGCAACCTCTGCCGTTAGTGGGACTGTCTCAAGGACAATGGAATATTTTACGCGCTCAATGGTTTCATCGATGCGTGCTTCGTGATTTTTTAGATAAAAGTGTGCCATAGTGGTAATATTATAGCAAAATCATTTTGTCGTAAACAAGGAGTTCCGCGGTCGACACCCTTATCCCAGAAAATTTCAGTTATCCCCGTTGCCCATAAACAATCAGTTAAAAAGACTTTTAGAACTCCCCATAGCAAAAACGCCGCATTCTCACTCAAGGGACAGGCCATTGCCACACTAACTACCAAATGCTGCATATTCTCGCTTGAGGGACAGACCCACCTCAGCCATATATCGCAAATTTGCTCATATACCCAATCAAGGGACAGTCCATATATCTCACCACCGTTTATTTTATTACATTTTCCGCTTAAGGGACAGGCGCGATGTCATGCCAATGCCACATTCATCTTACTTGCCTCTATTTTTGTTGTCTAAATTACCCAAAGTTGCATATTGGGAGTGGTATTTTTCGCTGAAATAGCACTGTTTTGTCCGTTATCGCACATATAGAGACAAAAGCCACCTATGCCGCCAAGAAATTGGCGACATTGAGATTGGTAAGATTAGCAATTTTTAGGGATGTTCGTTAAGCCTTGAAGGTTATCGGCGACTTTTTGAGGTCTCTTGCCGAGCAAAGTCTTAGGCCATTCCAGTCTTTGCACAAGCCTATGCCTCTTGCGCCTGTTTTTCGCTTTGGATTAAAGAGATTGCGATGCTTTTCAAACTCTGCGTTGACGAAGTCTTTAGAGCCTATGATGGCTCCATGGGTGAAATGGCGTATTTTGCAGCGTAGTATTACCGATAACGGCAACTCGCCTTTTTCATCTATTACTTCTTGTACCTTTTCTGGCTCTATTGCATCGGAGCCGC
>JAZUMF010000072.1:0-21035 GCA_045603485.1 Kiritimatiellia bacterium
TTAGGACATGGAAGTACCGTTGCCCCCGGCATTCGAATCCTTCAGACAATGAATTCCTGGGGGCTGAGGGCTGGGCGCTTACAGAAGCCGTGGCAACAGCCGGCCAGATGGTCCGAGAAACCGGACAGGCGTGGCTTCGCAGATTTCTCGACAACATGGGTGATTGGTAATAGGAGGAGGTATGGCTCTCCGCAAGTTCGAAGACAACGGCGTTACGTATTTTGAACTATACATCAGGTGTCCTGTATGCATAGGCCAAGGGAAAACGGATCTGCCCATCGTATATTGGAGACATGGGGACAACAATTGCCTTGGTGACATCTATGTTGGCGACAATGCGTCCTACAGATGTTTGAAATGTGGGAAAACAGACCACGTGAGAAACTGGGCTTATGTTTGTCCTACATGTTATGATTCATTTGATGCATTCTTGAAGAATGAACTTTCTGCAGATGCCAAGGTTGTGCCGTTTCAGAACTTGCCGATGCTTATATCTCCTTTCGCACAGATGGTGAAAGAGACAGGCATCGGATGGTTGCAGAGATTTATCGAAAACATTGGTGATTGGTAATTGGAGGCGTTATGGCTTTGAGTAAGTTTGAAGACGACGGCGTTACGTATTTCCAGCTGTACATCAGGTGCCCTGTGTGTATTGGCTATGGGAAGACGGATTTACCCTTAGTGTTTTGGACGCACACCGACGACAACTGCGGAGGCAACTTATACATCGGTGATAATGCTTTTTTCAAGTGCAGGAAATGCGGTTTTTCTGATCATGTGATTAAATTGAAATGGAAATATGGAGGCTTTGCCTGTCATCATTCCGACGAAGAATGCTTGCGACTACAAGATGCTATAGGGCTCGTCGGCCAGATTGTGACAGAAACCGGCAACGAATGGCTCAGGCGGTTTCTTGAAAACATGGGTAATTTCTAACAGGAGGTCAGTATGGAAAGCAAAATTCTGAAACTTAACATCGATTCGAATGCTTCGTTGCCATCTCACATGTGTGTGTGGGCGACAGAGAAAGACATACGGGCGATTCTCCCAGATGGTATGTTGCCTGACAATCAACCGAATTACGTAAAGATCACTTCGAAGAATCCTTTGGCGATTTTTACGTTCTATGCCAATATACAAATCAAGACAAATGGGAGTGATGGGCAGTTATGGGTTCCTGACCAATTGAGGGACTCTGCTTGGGTTTGGGAGAGTGGAATGGAGGTAGTGGTCAGCTATTTGGATGTCAAGACCTTACCTAAGGCCGAGGATGTAACGGTTCGATTCAACCCTAAAGATGTTATTTTCTGGGGAGAAGACGAGGAGTTAGCCGCAAAGGGCGCATTCCCAGGAGATACTGTTGTCGTATATTTGTCTCAAAAGGTTCTAGTAAAACCTAGAACAAAGGATAATGTAATTGGTGAATTAATATCGATTCGTCCCAATCCTGAAAGTCATAATCATCCTTATTTGATTGATGACAGTACAAATATAGTATTTGAAGATTTGCCGCACAATAAACAAAAGACGATCGACTTCTCGAAGATCGGAGGTCTTGATACCGTTATCAATCGTCTTCGCGAGATTATCCAAATCCCTATCAACTTCCCTGAGCTTTTGGAGCGATTCGGAATCAATCCGCCCAAAGGAATGATTCTCTATGGGCCGCCCGGCAACGGAAAGACAATGATTGCTCGTGCTATAGCACATTCGATGGGTGCTTCATTCATTGAAATTGACCGTTCAAAGTTGTTGGATCAATATGTAGGCGTTTCGGAAAAGAATCTTACAAAGGTATTCAAGGACGCTTTCGCCAAAAGTAACAGCGTGATATTTATAGATGAGATTGATTCTTTAGCCGCTGCACGAACGGAGAAAAGCGAGGAACATCAAGTATCGCTTATCGCCACTTTTCTGGTTCTGATGGACGGTATCAACAGTAACCAACGTACATTCGTTATAGGTGCCACCAATCGGCTGGAGGCAGTCGATCCAGCATTCCGCCGTCCTGGCCGATTTGATCTTGAATTTGAGGTTCCGCTTCCAGACCAGAACGGTCGATTGGATATCCTACAAAAATATGTCCCTATGGACAAGCCCAACTTACTTGAGGACGTAGATGACCATAAACTGGTCGTACTTAGTGAGTTGACAAGTGGTTATTCCGGTGCCGATATGTCTATGCTTTATCGTGAGGCCGCCATGCAAGCCATCAGGCGGAATATGAAACTGAATGAAGCGGGTAAAATAGAGCTGAAGAGCAGTGAGAGCGAAATCAAGTTAAGGTATGATGACTTCATCGCCGCCAGAAAGGACATCACTCCTACCCAGATGCGTGGGGAGCGGACTATGGCAGAGACTTCCACATGGGACGAGATTGTCGGGCTGGATCAACAAAAAAATACTCTGCAGCAAGTCAATGATCTCTTTTCAAAGTGCATCGACAGTGACATGTTGCAAAACCGTCCAAGATGTGCGAACCTGTTGCTGGTCGGACGTCGTGGAACGGGCAAACGCACCTTGGTTACGGCATTTGCTAAGAAATTCGGTTATGAGTTGTTGTCAATTGACTGTGTTGAATTGGAGGCACTTTCTATTGGCGAAGTTTTGCAAGAAATTCACCGAGTCGTGGTTAAGTGCCGCCAATCTGTCCCGTCTATCCTGTTCATCCAAAACCTTGAGGATTGCCAGTACAAAGAAACTATAGCACACAAGGTGATCAATGAGATATCTCGGTTGAGTAGGCGACTTAAAGTGATGGCGGTATTGACTTGCGAAGATGTAGATAGGCTTCCGCTATGTGTACGAGGTTATAAAGCTTTTGAAAAGGAAATAAGTTTTGATATCGACGAGGCGAGCATACTTGAAGGGATCATGCAGTTGTTTCCTGCTGTAAGAAGTACACCAAATGACATCTCAGGGAAAACCATTGGACAGGCTATACGTGATTTGCGCGAAGAATTACTGATTGGAGAACTTGATAGACAATAAGGAGACGAATATGTTGGGGAAAAAGCGTATCTACATTTATATGGCCTGTCCAGGGTGCCTGGAAGAATATGGTGAGGCACCAATGGAGTATTGGCGACATGGAGGAAGATGCCAAGGTTATTTGATGCTGGATGAATATGCGAATGTGATTTGTGAGAAAGGCGATTTGGCCTTGCCACTTACCCAGATGCAATTGAGTTGCGATCGTGGGTTGCATAAATTGATAGTCCCTGATGTTTCGGCGCATACCCAGGCAATAACTTGTGCTGCAGCATTCGTAAACAACATGGGAATGGCATGGCTTCGGAGTGTTATTACATATCTTGAAGCGTAAGGGTTATGTGCCGGTATGGGAACTATGACCCCCATTGTGGGAAGTATAAAGACGATAAAAAGATTTCTGCCATCAAGGTGAAGCGGTGGTGATTTTGTAGGTAGATTTGGGTAATGGCTGTGTGAAAAAGGCTCCGTAATTGCATATTGTGGAACGGTCGGGGTTGTAGTTGCCTGTGTGTTCGTAAGATTTGCTGTCTTGGTCGTGCAATGCTTTCAGTCCATTTTTTTTGTGGTGTTTTTTCCATAATAGGCTCGATTTTCCTACTTGGAATTAGTGTCTGGGTATCAATCCCAATCGCGGTGATTGTTTGCGTAATGGTTTTGCTGCTGGGCTTGGTGTGTTATAATAAATGGATGTTGATTATATGTCTTACTTCTGCGCTACTCTGGTGTCTGTTGTCAGATGGAGGTGTGAACACGGAGCGTTGGTTGTTGTTGTTTAAAGAATTTCTCTTAAATGCCTGAGAATGGTACTGGAATGTTTTATGACATTAAGCCCAGATAGATGGAACGCATTTCTTGATGCTATGTCCAATGTTGCCTTGATGGTATGGTGTGCCATGTTTAGTGTGTTACAGTTAACGGAGGTTGGTATATGGGGACAATGATACCCATTGGAGAGAAGGCGAGAGAATATCTCCCCCCAAGAGAAAGTCGCGGTGATATTGTTGCCAAATTTGGTGCGTGGCTAACAGACGAAGGTGCGGGAATTGTTGCTTGCATAGTGTGCGTCCCTCCGGCCATTGGTGGGCTCTGGGATTTGCTAAAGTGGCTGATTGGGAATTTTCAAGAGAACTTTATTATCGGCTTCTTTTCTATATTTGGCGCAGTGATTATGATTGGCTTCGCCATGATTCCTCTCTACATTCTCTTTTTTATAGCTTATGCAATCGCTTGGGTTGTGGGGTGGCTCTGCTATAACAAATGGACATTGTTAGCAGCTATCATAATCGCATGCGCCATAGGCTTTCTGAATTGGAATTCCATTGTCCAGCGTAATGGTAACGGCATCTCCCAAACAACAGCTCCTCCAGTAACGAAACCGCACCGACAATTACCCCCCAGTCCAGTAGAAGATGGACATGACAATACGGTGCGTTCGCAGTTATACTCTGAGTGGCAAAACGGAGGTAAGCGGAAATGTATTGAACGCTTGAGTGCGATGAAAAATGAATTAGACCGTCGGACATCATGCCCTGCCTATAGTTATGCCCGACCTCTTGCAAATGAAGTGCGCACAGCCCTAGTCAAGTTTGAGCGGACAATTGACAATGACGACTATGTCAATGTCGCGAAATGTGAAGTAGATGCGTTCAATGCCGTGCGGCGCTTTGTGGCGAACTGTAGGTGGCGACCAGGTGTTAGTAAAGGACGCGGCACTCATATGCATAGTGGGCAGATGGAGGGGACATGGGAGCTTGATAGCGGATATGTGCAGGTTGGAAACCGCGTAGCGAAGGCTCGGAGATGTAGTAAGTGTAGTGGACGTGGGCAGCTGTCTGTGTACGAAAGATGTTCACGATGTAACGGCACGGGCAAGATCCCAAAACCGAAGGCACAGGTGGCAAATGGAGTCAATATGGTAGGTGGGATTTCGAGTGGTATGTCAAGAAGAGGGCGCGGAATGCGGATTGGAACGCCGAATGTGAGAAGCACGTTACTTTGTGACGCATGTAATGGCCGTAGGCGTATCAGGGTCATTAGGCAATGCCCGCGATGTTACGGGCAAGGTAAGGTTTACGAATAGATTATTGCGGATGCATGTACTTGGCAAAACGGAGTTCTGCGAACATTCGTGGTATATTAAATGGGTGCTGTCAGAACCGGAGGTAGAGCTATGACGGGAGCCGACATGTGTTTTACGTTATTTCTGGACTTGCATAGTTCGGCTCGTCCTGCTTTCGTGAAGTTTGTTGAGGATATAGCCTTTGGAATGCCACCTTATGGTTGTCGTGTGCGCCTGTCTGCCTATGGCGCGAGCGCGATTGGCGAAGAGCCAAAACTTCTCCTCGGACGATATGTCACGACTGGCGACGAGTTGCGTCACCAATGGCACTCTTTTGCAAAGGCACCAATTTCAGTTCCCATCAAAAGGCTCGATGCGACATTGACGGCAATATTCAAGACTGATGGTGCGGAGAGTATCGCAAGACGGGTTGGATTTCTTGTTTCTTCGGACAACTGGGCGACTGCCTCATTCTTGGCCGCTATAAGGCCTGTGTGCACTTCTGGTGTGGAGATGGAAGTGGTGAATCCCAATAATGCTTCGGCCGTTTTGTCGTTGATGCGATCATACAGGGGGACGAATGCGCCTGTACAGCGAGGTGATTTAATCGACTTCAACAGTCAAGTTGTGAATGGCTTGCTTCGTTTTCAGAAGGAGATAGATGTTTCACACTTCCTTCAGCCTGTTTCCAAAGGTGGCTGTGGATGGGGTGAAAAAGAACTCGGCGACCGTATTAACGACTTGCTGTGGAATAATCCCTTGCTGTTTCACATAGATAGGGGATTTGGAGTTAAGATCTCAAGGCTTAATACAACCGGGGAGATAGCCAGTGCCTGTATTGTAAACTCAAACTTTACCATTCCACCTGAATGTTATCGTGAGCGCAGAAAAAAGGTCAAACAGGCTGCTGCAATTGCGCTGAAGGCGATTGCCGGCGTTCCGAATGTTGTGGAGAAGGTCAAGCGTCTGCACGACTATTTGTCCGCTAATTGCCGCTACATCATGGTTGGCTATGGAACAAAGACGATGGAGTATAGAACGGTCTATGATGCTCTTGTCCGTGGAGAAACCGTATGCGAGGGCTTTGTCATAGCCTTCAGATATTTGCTGCTGTTGGTCGGAATCGAATCCCAGGAGGTTGTCAGCGATGTGATGCATCATTGTTGGAAATATGTCTGACTTGGAGGCAACTGGTATCATGTCGATGTCACGTTTGACAATCCAGTCGTCGAGGGGGCAACGGCTGATTTAAAGAAGTATATGTCGCATGAATTCTTTTTGTTGAACGATGCCGCCTTGATTGCCAAAGGGAAACACCATGATTGGAAACGTCTCAACCTGCCGCCTGCCACCGATACTCGATTTGACCATGTAAAATGGGAGTGAATAGAATGCCTATCTTAAGCATTATACCAATGGTTTTCAGGACGCTCTGGCGTCTTGTGCTCGCCGTTGTTATTTTTGCTGTAGTAGTGGGATTCTTCATCGCCAGATACTTTCTACGCCTTGTCTCAAGTATGACCAAGATATTCGCCCCATAACAACCTTAAAGTAGCAGGAGTAGAGCGATTGGCTAACAGAACGATAGCACAACGCATCAAGCAGGAGGATATGTTTCTTCGCCGACTCTTTGGGATTTTGGCGAGGATGGCGAAGGTTGACGATAAGGTCGATGCGTGGGAAGTTCATGCGGTGGAGGGCGCGTTCGTACGTTTTCCGCGCGCGGGCGCTCGTCGCAAGTTCTGCGTTTCGATATTCAACTCCTCGAAGAATGGGCGGACTCCACTTCGCAGCCTTGCTGCCGACTTTGAAAAAGAGTGGGCCACGCCGGAGGATTGTCTCGCGTTATATGAACTGCTCTGGGATGTTGCATGTGCAAAGGGCGTGCTTAAACCCTCGCACAAGAATGCGCTACGGGATCTGTGCGTTCCTTTTGGACTGCTGCCCAACTATTTCATCCCCTTCTTTCGTTGGCGTAGCTCGTCATTCCGCGAAGTCGAAGAGGAGGAACCGCGCCGTGAGAGCAGGACACGCAAAGGCCGAAAGTCAACGCAGCAGCTACGGAAAACTCGTCAGCGGCGCGATCATCCACGCACCCACATCGCTCAACACGCTATCCGGCGTGATCATGAACCCCAAGCGGCTCTCGTATCTTCAGGCCGGATGGAAGTTTCGCGACCTCCAGCCGCCCGTCGATCCGCCGCCGGAAGGGAAGGAGTACCGCATCAGCGGCTACACCGAGACGGCCACCTACATCCGCCCGATCTTCAAGCTCGTGCCCGTCGTTTCGCCGCCGCGCACGTTCAGCAAGCTGCGCCTCATCAACGCGCTCATGTCCCGCAATCTCTGGTCCGCCGTCCTCGACTGGCTCGACGCCACCGGCTACTACGACCTCTTCGTCGCCGCCCAAGACTTCCGCGAAGACCACCCGCAGTTCGCCGCCGCCCGCACCCGCTTCTCCCTCCACGAATCCGAAATCGCCGCCATCCTTGCCGATTCCGTCGCCACCTAAAGGCACAATAACCACGCTGGAAATCGCGACATTTTGTCACTTTTCGCTTTTCGAAAAGCGCAGTTTGTATTTTCCCATCAAATGTGATACAATACATATGTTTTTCGATAGGGGTACTATGCCCTTGAACGGAGAACGAGGACAAAAGACATGGCAAAATACCTTGATCCAAAGGCGGATGTGACCTTCAAGAAGGTTTTTGGCGAGCATAAAAATCTCGTCATAAGCCTCCTTAATGCCTTGCTGCCTCTTGATGACGGCAAGCAGATTGAGTCGATAGAGTACCTTCCGCCGGAAATGGTGCCGGAGACACCACTCGGCAAGAACTCCATCGTTGATGTTCGCTGCGAGGAGACGGGCGGACGCAAGTTCATAGTTGAGATGCAGATGGAGTGGTTCCCCGACTTCAAGCAGAGGGTGCTGCTTAACTCTGCAAAGGCTTATGTCAGGCAATTGCCGAAAGGCAACGACTATCAGCTGCTCCAGTCGGTCTATTCCCTTAATCTGGTGAACCACACGTTCGAGCCGGATATGGACGGGTACTACCACTATTATCATCTTGTACACGACCTCGATTCCAAAAAGGTGTTGGACGGACTGCACATCGTCTTTGTGGAACTCCCGAAGTTCAAGGCGAAGAACCTCACTGAAAAGAAGATGCAGATTCTTTGGCTTCGCTTTTTGACGGAAATCGATCGTGACGGCGCGGATGATGTGTCGCAAGATCTTCTCGACAATCCGCAGACGGGGGAGGCGCTAGAGATAATCAGGGAGTCCGGGCTCAACGACGTGGAACGCGCCGCCTACGAAGGATTCTGGGATCGCGTCAGCATTGAGACCACAAAGAAGAGGTACATGGCAGAGAGGGAAGCAAAACTCGCTGAGGCAGAGGCGAAGATCGACGCGGAAAAGGCGCGAGCAGACGCGGCAGTTGAAAGGTTGCGCCAGTCCGCCCGTCAGATGAAAGCCGACGGCATGGCTGTGGGAACCATCGCGAAATACATCGGCCTTCCCGCCGACGAAATCGCCGCGCTCTAAAATAATCTTATGTTGTTGATAAGGAGTCTATATGAGCTTGTCAAAGCGAATACAACTTTATAAGAAAATTGAGCAAGAAAGAGGACGTCCTTTGATTGCCTACGTGACGAGTCAAAGGGCGAATGCATCTGGGCAAATGGGGGCTGATGTCGTACCTGAAATTTGCGATCAGGTGTTGGCGTTGCCACAAAAAACACAGGCAGTAGATATTTTGATCGTAAGTTCAGGTGGGGATCCAATGGTAGCTTGGCGGACGATTTCTGTTCTTCGAGAAAAGGTCAAAACCATAGGTGTATTGATACCTCAGTCAGCGTATAGTGCCGCTACATTATTAGCATTGGGTGCAGATGAAATTGTGATGCATCCGTGTGGAAACCTAGGTCCCTTAGATCCTCAAATTACAATTAATCATAGGGATGCGAAAGGAAATAATGAAGCAATACAGTATAGCGCTGAAGATTTGCTGGCATTTTTGAATTTCGCAAAGAAAGAAGTCGGGATTAAAGATCAGAGTTGTCTTTTGGAAGCTTTTAAAATGGCCACGCAACAAGTTGGCCCAACGGCTGTTGGTTTTACTGCGCGTAGTACAAATTTATCATTGAATCTAGGCCTTAAACTCCTGCAGACCCATCGTGAGAAGAGGGAAGAGAAGAACTCAAGGGCGATTGTTTCGAAGCTAAATAAAGAATTTTTTGCACATGGATATCCTTTAAGTAGGACAGAGGCGAAAGAGATTGGATTGCATGTGACCTTTCCAAATTCTACGCTTGAAAAACTCATGTGGGATACTTGGCAAGTAATAGAAGAAGACATGAAATGTCGTGTCCCTTTTTCTCCTATGGACGCTTTAATAACTGAGCTAAAAGCTATTCCTATGAAGATGCCAGCGCCAAGTTCAACAGCACCGGCACCAAATGGGGCGGTTCCCGCCCCTTCAATTGTGAGTGCAAATATGGCTGTCTCGACAATTCATGCAATGTTAGAAAGTGTTCAGTTGCAGCGCATGTATATTGCAGACCATGATATTCAGGGTGTAAAAGATGCAACTGGTGCCATTCAGGCAAATGTCGCAACAAAAGCCGGATGTTGGCGCAAATCAATTGACGCTGCGTCCTAAAAATGAAGGAGGTACAAAATGTTCTACGCAACAAATGCAAGTGGATCTTCTTTTGTCTCGAAAACTTGGGATATTGTTTTCGGTAGAGAATTGGGCGCGTCTGGGGTTCCCATTCAGATTTCAGACTTAAAAGTCGAATCTTTTGGCTCAGAGCCTCTTTTGAGTGAAACTTTTTTATTAGATCCAACGACAGGGAAGATGATGCCGGTAAGTCGAGGGAAAGACCACTCGATGATTCCAAAACCAGAGCCTATGGCAGAGGTATGATTTTGTAGCAGCCCATAGTGCTACAATGTCCGAAAGTTTATTCGTCGGAGTCTTGATTCGGTTTTGGCGGCGTTGTGTCGATTGAATGCTTCATCAGAAGTCATTTGCGTAGATGACGGCTCAACAGATTGGACTTCCAACATTATTGCCGAGTTCCAAAATCGATTTGAGGCGTTTGGTGTGTATTTCGTTTCTTTACGCCATAATAATGCGGGAGCGGGAGCTGCGCGGAATATGGGTCTGGATATCGCGAAAGGAAAATATCTGCACTTTTGTGATTCTGACGACTTTGTGGAGCCGGAAATTTATTCACAGTTGGTTCCTGGCATGGAAAAGCGAGGTGCGGATGTTGCGGTTTGCGAGTTATAAGTTATCAGAATGATTTGGACAGGGCCATATTCTGGCTAATCGGACCGGCAAGGAAGTTGTTATCTGATGGAATAGACTTTGTCGAGCCGAGGACCATATCGAATGATCTTTTCAGCATGGCAACGGTTGATCCGTGGAACAAACTTTTCCGACATAGTTTCATAAGGGAAAAAAGCTTAAGATTTCAGGAAATCCGCCGAGCCAATGATGTTTATTTCGTTTGTATGGCTCTTGCTCAGGCGAAGAGCATTTTTTTTGACTGATCGATCGCTTTATAATTATCGGCAGAATGGTGAATCGGATAGGCGAAACGACAGTCTCGCGGCAAGTTTTTGTGACGCTTTTTCTCTCGTCAAGCACGATCTTCTAGATAGGCACATTTTTGGTTGCCTTTCAAGTGCATTCGTACGGGTTGTCATTGATTTTCTCATCCTTCTAGGTTACACCTTTGGTGTACTTCTATTTGAATAATGGGGTTCAATACTTTTTCACCTCGGTGTACTTTATTATGAGAAACTGCGCTATTTGACAAACTGCGTCTCGGCCTGCTATAAAGGATTTGTTTTCATCAATCGTTTGTTTGCCATTGCAAACAGGAATATGATATAATAATCGCAAAATTTACGTTGAAAAGGCTTGCTATATGGCACTCTGCTACAATCGGCTTTGGAAGCTGCTCATTGACCGAGGGATGACGCGTACGCAAATGCGTCTTGCCGCCGGTATATCTACCACTACCCTTGCGAAGCTTTCCAAGGGCGAGGACGTGAATACCTCCATCCTCGTCAGGATTTGCGACGCGCTCGGGTGTAGCATTCATGACATCGTGGATAGTGTCCCGGAGGTGCACACATGAGCAAGACCTCATTCAAGGCATTTTGCGTGGAATTCTATGCGAACCACACTGGCAAGACAGGTCCAGAGGTTTATGCAGAGTTTGAGAAGTCAGGATTGCTCAAAGAACTGGATGACGACTATGAAGACCTGCACGGCATGGGCATGGAGGCCTTGATGCAGATGTTCGACGAATATCTCAAAGCTAATGGAGCGAAGTCACCTAAATGTGAACATCATCAGATACGTGCGTTGATTATCCCTGAAGTGGCAAGACTGATTGCCAAGCGTTTTGGGATTTCCGAAAGCGAGGCTTTGTCGCGTTTCTATAAATCGGCGACGGCGCAGAACCTTGCAGACGAGGAGAATGGTCTTTACGGTCAGTCGGCGCTTTTCATATTCGGGCAGTATCTTGAAGAGATGGAGGTCAGGTCATGAGCACTGCTGCCGATAAGCCCGTCCGCCACATTCTTGCGCTCTCCGGCGGCAAGGCTTCATCAGCACTTGTCTTATTCATGAAGGACATAGTTCCCGATATGGAGTACGTTTTTTGCAATACGGAGAGTGAGATTCTGCCATGAACAAAGAGAAAGAAGCCATCGTTTCGGACAAACTCTACAAGTCCGTCCGCCGGGTCATACAGGAGTCCCGGCGCGTCGTTTCGCGTGTTGCGAATTTCGCGATGGTGGAGACGTGTTGGCGCGTCGGGCATCTGATCGTGGAGGACGAGCAGCAGGGCAGCCGCAAGGCCGAATACGGCAAGGCGGTCCTCGCCGACCTCGCCCGAAGGCTGACAGCGGAATACGGTGGCGGATATGACGAAAGCAATCTTCGCAACATGCGGTCGTTCTACCTCGCATTTCCGATTCGTGACGCGCTGCGTCACGAATTGAACTGGACGCACTATCGCCACCTGATGCGCGTTGCTGATCCTATTGCCCGGGAGTGGTACATGAACGAATGCATCGCGTCCTCCTGGGGGACGCGCGATCTGGAACGGCAGATTGCCACTCAGTCCTACGAGCGGCTTCTCGCGGCGGCAAATCCAGATCGGCGGAGGCGACGCCAGGAAATTCCCCTTTCGCCGCTTCCCGAAAAGCCCCGCTCACTCGTTCCTGGCGACTTCATCAAAAACCCGATGCTGCTGGAGTTTCTCGGACTCCCGCCGGACGTGAAAACGCATGAGACTAAACTCGAATCCGCTCTCATATCACATCTGCGGAATCTCCTTCTCGAACTCGGACGCGGCTTCTGCTTTGTCGCCCGCCAGAAGCACATGCGTACGGAGACGTCGGATTTTTACATAGATCTTGTGTTCTACAACGCCATCCTGAAATGCTACTTCCTGTTTGACATCAAAGTCGGACGGATAATGCATCAGGATGTAGGACAGATGGACATGTACCGCAGGATGTTCGACGATTTAGTGAAACAACCCGACGACAATCCGACGATTGGCATTGTCCTTTGCAGCGAAACGGACCAGGCGATTGCCAAATACTCGATTCTCAAAGGCAACGAAAAGCTATTCGCCGTCAAATACAAGACATACCTTCCAGACGAGGAAACCCTCCGTCACGAAATTGAGGCGCAGAAGGAACTCTACCGGCTCCAAATGGCCGAAGTCGAGCTGCCGGACGGAAAGCCCCTTATTTCGAATGGGAAACACAGCAAGGCATCGTCGCACAAGCGCACCTCTTCCGCCGCAAAGGAGCGCCGCCCATGACCGCACCGCTCTCCGACAAGCATGTCCGCCACATTCTTGAGCTCTCCGGCGGCAAGCTCGCGCCCTCGCCGTATTCATCGTCCGAAGGAAGATGCTGTACAAATCCTTCTATTTGGCGGCAGAGGGGTAAAAAGGGACATGTGGGAGCAAGCAAATGGAGCAAAACTGGGAGATATGAGGACTGTCCCTTGATTGGGTATGTGAGCAAATTTGCGATAAGTGGCTGGTGTTTTGTAAAGCGATAAAGGCTATGGTACGACAATTCGGTAGAATTGGCATGGTTTGTCTGGATCAAGCGGTAGCGTTACGGTATTGGTAATTGGCGTTGGCGGGGTGTTCGTGTGTGTGGCGTGCCATTCGCCCGAGAGGCTGGTTGCATATTGAAGTATTTGCGTTGCGGTGGTGCCGCCGTGCCATGTCAGTCTGGCGCAATTTTGATCTATTTTTATTGTGTTGAGGGCTAGGAGAGAGGTCGGGTCGGTTGGGTCTGTGCCGGTGTGCCATTCTTCCCATGTGGCGAGGCCGTCGTTGTCTTGGTCGTTTTCAACGGCTGCCTCGTAATCTTGAGGGTTGCTGTATGTGATGTCATATTGGTTGAGCCATGAAATGGGGATGCCGCGCGTTTTTGTTTTGCTTTGAGTATGTTTGATTGTGAGTATGCGGGTTTCTGTTCCCGGCTCATTGTGGGTTATTGTTAGTGTCGCTGTTGCGTTTGTCTGTTGCAGTTTTGAGCCGTCAATCGTAAATTTTATTTTTGTCGATTGTTTTGCCACGAGGTTGCCTGAATCTGGCGATATTGCACTTATCCAATCGCCTTCGGGTGTGGCGGTTAGTGAGGCCGTCCATGTCAGGTCGGCTCCTGCAAGGTTTTGCAGTATAAGCTCAATATCCGCTGTCTCGTCTTCTATTGTCAGCTCGGGGAGGGATTCGGGTGATAGTTTTGGCCATGGCTCGGGGTAGTCTCCGATGACACTGTAGACGGTGCTTGTCGTTTCTTGATAAAGCTGGTATTGGAGATAATCCGATGCAACGACGCAGTAGTCTATTTTGGATGCTCCGTAATTTGTTGGCGAGAGATAGGCTCCCCAAATATCGTCTCCAAGGTCGTACATCGGTGTGCGGGTCCAGTCGGAATCACCTTTGTGCTTCCATTGAAGGTAGACTTCGCTTGTCAAGAAGTTGTCTGTGACTTTTGCCAGAACTGCCCAGGGTGGGCGCTCTTCGATAAAGGTCGGTAAAGCATCAACTTGAATGGATGGCTTTTGCGGTATATCCGTCGGGTCGTTTGGATCGGTGTTGTCGAACATTTCGAAGGCGTTGTAATGGCCGTCTCCATCGTTGTCATTTGTCCAATAGAGTTGTGATGTTGTCGCATTCCCATTAAAGATGCGTTCGAGCCACCATGCGTAGACGAACTGGTTGTTGTAAAAATATTGTCCGTAACTTAAGGGATAGTATTTTGCAATGGCGGTGTGCGGATTTTCCATATTGATTGTTATTGGGTTATGTGCTGTTGCGGTTGCGTTGGGTTGGCGCACTCCGTCAAGCTCCCAACCGGCAAAGACATACGGTTCAAGATAGTCTCCTTCGGGAATCCAAAGTACTGCAGGTGCTTTGTCTGTTGTTTCAGTTTGCGTTTTATCGATTGTTTTTGTCGATGAATAGAAGGTGATGTTGGTATTTGTCGCATCTACATATTTAACGGTAAGGTCGCTTGATATTGTATCTTCATTTGCGTCACCTGCTATTACCAAGGCTGCACAGGTTTGAGGATACGGGAGTGAGTGGGCGGTGACATTTAATGTGTATATGCCTGCGTTTGCGGATGTGAGTTTAATGGTTTCTGTTGTGTTTTTTCTGTCAGGCCCAGTCAGGCTGTTGGGGTAGATTATTTTACCGTCGGGGCAGGTGAGTGAGAGGTCTAAATCATTGAGGAGTATTGCACTTGAGCCGAGTGTTGCAGGGTAGTCTGTCCAGGAGAGTGCTATTGAGAGCGGGTTGTTGTCATTTTGTATTTTGATTTCTGTTGAGAAGGGGGTGCTTTTAGAGATTGAGAGTCTATCTATCACTCTTACTCTCCTGTTTGTTGCGCTTAATGAGTTGCCGACTTTGATTAAGCCCCAGCCTTCGACATTGTTTGGCGAGGAGAATGGGATTTCTTGAAATGCGTTTGTTCCGTATTGACCAGGGGCTAGGGAGATTGCACCACTGATTAGCATGGCCTTGACTAATGGGGCGCTGGGATTTGGCTGATTGAGGAAGCTGCAAAGATATTGTCGGATTTGCGCTCCGCAACCTGCTGCAAGCGGTGTTGCCATGCTTGTGCCGAGATTGTAGACATAGCGGCTTGATGTTTTTTTACTGCTTGCACAGGATAGAATGTCACAGCCTGGCGCGACCAAATCGGGCTTTATTCTGCCGTCTGCGGTGGGGCCTCTTCCGGAGAATGCCGCCATGCCGCGCTGATTGTCAACCTTATCGGCTGAGCGTGTCAGATAATCGGATAGAACAGGTTCTGCCGGGTATGGGCTTTCTTCTGAAGAGTTAAAGACTTCCCATTTGTGTCGGCTGTATCCGCCTGTTGTGCGGCCGCTTTCGGCGGCTCCAATCGTTACGCAATTTTTTGCTGTTGCCGGCGGTACTATTGAATTTGCATCGATGATGCCGTTGCCGTCACTGTCGCAGGCGTCATTGCCTGCCGCGAAGAATGGGAGGAAGTCGGGATGATTCCATACAAAACGGTCGACTTCGCGGCTGTCGGTAAGGTATTGCCCGAAGCCGCCTGTACAGCCCCAGCTGTCGGTATGGATTTTGGCGTTTCCGAGATAGGAGTCATTGAAGAGTGTATAGATGCCGAAGTTTGCGAAGTTGTCATTTGCGTCTACTATACATTGGGAGTGCATTGTCGCACCGGGAGCCGTTCCTCTGTTTGCGGCGGTTATTGTGCCGTCGCCTACTGCCGAGCCTGCCGTGTGCGTGCCATGACCGCTATAGTCCGCAAGGTTGCCGTCGCTTGTGTAGCTTGTCAATTTAACGATTCTATTGGTTAAATCGCTGTGTATTGTCGACAGATTGCCTGTGTCGATGCCGCTGTCTGCGTGCCCGATGATTTGTCCTTTGCCTGTGAGCCCCAGAGTTTCACTCGGCGTTGATGAATAGAGGGCATTGTCAAGCTTTGATATGTTGTTGAAGAGTTTTCGCGCGGGGGCTTCTTCTATCCACTGGACTGCCCCGTGATTTGCGAGCTCTTGAAGGGCTTTAATTGGTGTTGCGGCATGGATATAAGAGGCATCTTCGGCCGCAATGTGGTTTATGGGTTTTCCCCCATTTTTTTCTATTATTGCGTTTATCTCTTTGAGGTCATCTGGGTGTATGGCGTGAATATTGAGTGCAACTGAATCGTTCGGTGAGAGTTTTTCTGACAGGAAATCGACGAATGGGTGTGTTTTATCGTTAGGTCTCCATTCTTCAATGGTGATGACTTCGGGGTGAAGAAGTGTATTTTTCAGCCCTTCGTAAGTTGCCTCTATGAGCCATGCGCGATGTGGCAGGTATCCGTATATGCGTACTCCAGGAAGTGATTTTGCCCAGTCGAATTGCAAATCTGATTTGGTTGTGACAATCCACGGTGTTGTGTTGCGCTTTGTCGGAATTTGGCTGGATTTAAAATCGGCTTCTGTCCGTTTTTCAGGTATGATAATGAGGCGTTTTGCGAGCGGTACCTGTCGTTTGAGAGGATAGTTTTTGTCAAAGGCGATATTTTTATGTCGATAGGATTTGCGTATTTGCTCGAGTCGCCCTGTTGAAATGCAGCTTTCCCTTACTGCTCCATCGTTCGGGTAAATCCTTTGAGTTGTGGATTTTTGTCTGAATGAAGAATTTAGCGGCTTTTTTACGGGTCTGGGCGAGGCAGCGTCTAACTTTATGGCGGATATTGTTTGAGATTCGGGGCATAACACATGAAGTGCTGTCAATGAAGCCAGCACGATAAAAATAAGTAATCCCGCAAGGAGATAAAGTCTATGTTTGAATCTCATTATACGCCATTATACATAAACTTTAGATTTTTATCCAGTGGTATGTGGTATACTAGATAGTCTTCAGGTTTTAATTTTTTTTGAGATGAGAATTTACATTGATTTTGATGATGTCTTGTCAGAAACCGCTCGAACTTTGTGTCTGCTCGCCGATAGAATGTTTGGACGCAAAGTTGCATACGAGGAAGTTTTTGCCTTTGACTTGCAGATTTCCTTCAATCTTTCAAGGGATGAGATAGCCTCGTTAATGGATACGGCTCATACCTATGAGCTTTTGATGTCTTATCCAGAGACGGAGGGGGCTTGCGCTACAATTTCAAAATGGATGGCTGAAGGGCATGAGCTTGAGATTGTGACCGGCAGACCTATTTCAACTCACGAGGGCTCTCTTGAGTGGCTGTCAAGGAGGGGAATAGAAGGCTTGCCGGTTATCCATGTTGATAAGTTTGGCAGAGAGCCTCCTCCTTTGTCGCCTGATGCTCCGAGGTCTTTGAGCGTTGATGAGTTTTGTGAGCGCCAATATGATTTCGCCGTTGAGGATTCCCCAATGGCATTTGCTCATCTTGCGAGGCTTGACGATTGCCGTGTGGCTGTTTATGAGCGACCTTGGAACAAAACTATCGAGCTGCCCTCAAAGGCTTTTACATGTTGTTCCAATTGGCAAGAGATAGATAATCTCTTTCAACGGTATTCGTCACTTAAATAGTGCCTTCCTGTCTAAGTTTTTTTAGGAGTGCCTTGCAGCCATTTAAGATGTCTTGAAAGGCGACGGAATATTCTCCTGTATACCAGGGGTCGTCCACATCGCGATTTTCTCCTGTGTATTCTAGGAGCATGTGGAGCTTATCATATTGCTCTTTTGGCACCATTCGGCGAAGATTGATCATGTTGGCTCTATCCATGCCGATTATGAGATTGGCCTCATCGGCCTCCTTTGTGGTCATTCTGTGAGCGGAGTGGGGGCGCCTGGGGATAGATGCCGCTTTGAGTTGTGCCTGAGAGCCGGGGTGGATGTCATTTCCCGTTTCTTCGCTGCTTGTCGCCGCAGAAGCCACCATAACATTTTCGATATTGGCTTCTTTTAGCAGTTTTGCCATAATGCATTCGGCCATTGGAGAGCGACAGATATTTCCATGGCAAATAAAAAGAATTTTGTATGTTTTAACCATAAAGCTATTATAACATATTGCAGTTTATGGTATGATATAAATGTATGAAAATATCTACTGCTGTCAAAAATGATAAAGCATCTTGGATTGCTCGCGCCCGCGAGGTCTTTGATGTGGAGATGAACTCGATGGTTAGAACAAGGGATTCCCTAGGGGATGCCTTTGTTGATGCAATTGCTCTTTTGTGTAATACTCTGGAGGCGGGCGGTGCTATAGTAATCTCCGGTGTTGGAAAGAATCTTCCTATCGCTGAAAAGATTTCGGCTACCATGTCCAGCACCGGTTCTCGTAGTTTTGTCCTTAATCCTGTGCAGGCTCTCCATGGTGATTTGGGAATGCTTTCTGAAAAGGACTGCGTTTTGGCATTGAGCTTTTCAGGTGAGTCTGAAGAGATTTTGAAGCTGCTTCCGGCCATTAGTCGCCGCGGTATCAAGATGATCGGTATTACCGGTAAATCTGATTGCTCGATGAAGGAGCTTTGCGATATTCTTCTGACGATCGATACTCCGTCTGAAGCAGATCCATTCAATATGGCACCGACAGCAAGTACAACGGCCACGCTTGCTTTAGGTGACGCTTTGGCAATGGTATTGCTCGATATCCGTGAGTTTAATCGTGAAGATTATGCAAAGTTCCACCCGGCAGGAGCTATCGGCAAGACGCTTTTGACACGCGTGATTGACATTATGAGAACGGGCGAGAACCTCGTTTCGATGCAGGGCGATGCTACCGTTCGCGATTCCTTGGTCGCAATGACAAGGGCTAAGGCCGGCGCCACATACATTGTTGATAAAGACGGGATATTGCTGGGCGTCTTTACCGATGGGGATTTGCGTCGCAGTTTAACATCGACGGACGCACCTTTGCTGCGGCCGCTTACCGAGGTTATGACAAAAAATCCTATTCGTATTTCCGTTGACAAAATGGCAACAGATGTACTGGCGATTTTCCAGGCCCATCAGATTGATGATATTCCAGTCGTTGATTCCCAAAACCGTCTTGTAGGCGGTATTGATATTTCCGATTTGCCAAAACTTAAGGTCCTTTAATGGCGATAGCTGGAGCGATATGATGAATAACAGTCAAAAAGTACAAAAGGTGAAGCTCGGTTCTTTTGCTTTTGGTGAGCCAGGTCTGGTTTTTATTGCAGGCCCTTGCGTTATTGAATCGCGCGAGTGCTGCCTTAAAATTGCCGAGGAGCTTGTTGGTGTTGCTTCACGCCTTGGCGCTCCATTTGTCTTTAAGGCCTCTTTTGACAAGGCTAATCGCACTTCAATCGATTCTTACCGTGGTCCGGGGCTTGAGAAGGGGTTGGAGATTCTTCGTGAAGTCAAGGAGACATTCAATGTGCCTATTTTGACTGACATTCATGAATCGTACCAAGCCGCTCCCGTAGCACAGGTCGCCGACATTTTGCAGATTCCCGCATTTTTGTGCAGGCAGACAGATTTGCTCGTCGCCGCTGGAGAGACCGGGCGCATCATCAATGTCAAGAAGGCTCAGTTTTTGGCTGCCGAGGATATGGCAAATGTGATTTCAAAGATTGAAAGCACAGGTAATAAGTCGATAATTTTGACTGAACGCGGAGCTTCTTTCGGTTATCACAACCTTGTAGCGGATATGCGCAGTCTGATTGTGATGCGCTCCTTGGGATATCCGGTGGTATTTGATGCAACGCATAGCGTTCAGCGGCCGGGAGGAGCGGGTAATGCGAGCGGCGGCGACGGCTGCTGGGCTCCCGCTCTTGCAAGAGCCGCCGTCGCGACTGGTGTAGATGGCGTCTTTATGGAGACTCACTACAATCCTGCCGAGGCCCTTTCTGACAAGGCGAATGCAATTCCACTATCGGGTGTAGAGCCGCTTTGGAAGACTCTTCAGGCAATTGATAAGCTGATAGATTAAGAAATTCAGCTTAGGTGCTGGAGGCGTTCGATGCGTGACTCGAGGGAAGGGTGAGTCGAGAAGAGTGACTTCATTGTCGCACCCGAGATGCCCATGGCTTTCAGTGAATCGGGTAAAACGCCTGGCTGAAGATTGTTAAGGCGGCGCAATGCGGCGATCATATCGGATGGTGAGCCGAGGAGCTTTGCGCTGTCGGCGTCAGCGGCATATTCACGATGGCGTGAATAGGCGTAGACTACGATTGATGCAGCTATCCCAAGGATAATTTGAAGAACCATGGCGATTAGGTAGCTGATGCCGTTGCCGCCACGACGGTTGTCTTTACCCGATAATGCGCTGCCGACAATAAAACCCGCGGCGCGCGACAGGAATAATACAACGGCATTCAATACGCCTTGAACCAGGGTCATCGTTACCATATCTCCGTTTGAGACATGTGAAATTTCGTGGCCTAGAACCGCCCGAAGCTCGTTTTTGGTCATTGAGCTCATAATTCCGGTAGAAACGGCAACGAGCGCACTGTTTTTGAAGGCGCCTGTCGCGAAGGCATTTGGAGCACCTTCGTAGATTGCAACTTCAGGGCATTTGATGCCGGCGCGGTTTGCAAGGTCTTGCACTGTCGTTACAAGCCATGCTTCGGCTGCACCTTCTGTCCCGTCAATCACTTGCGCTCCAGTTGATATTTTAGCCATCATCTTTGAGAGCAGGAGCGAAATCACCGAGCCGGACATACCGAAGATAACGGAATAAATCGCCAACGACTCGTAATTGATGCCACTTTCACTAAGCATTGATGTGTCAACGCCTAAAAACGAGCATACGAGTGTGAATACCACTGTCAAAACCAGTACTACAGCGATATTTGTAATTAAACCTAAATTCGGCAGTTGGATGCTAAGATTCGCCGTTTGAGACAATAGTTTTACGACCGCTTCCATTGACTTGGGAGCTGTTTTTCGTTACCACTTTATTTTCTTCAGTCGATTAGAGTCAGCGGCTCCGGAAGGAGGC
>JAZUMF010000073.1:0-29872 GCA_045603485.1 Kiritimatiellia bacterium
AGTGAATGGTGGGAATGGAATGTGCAATTATCCAGTATCCAATATCCAGTATCCATTATTCAATGATGGCGGGGCAAATTGGATATTGGCTGTTGGCTGTTGGATATTTGCACATTTCCACATTCAACAAGAAAGGAGCAACCCATGAAACCATTTGCACGAATTGTCGGGAAATGTTGCCAACCACCTTCGCCATCCTCCTTCGCACAGCACGCTTCGGAGGACAAGAGGCTACGGCGGTCAAGATGTGGAAGTATTGCCAGTACCAATGTTGCCATTACCAAGAAATGAGAAGGAACTTTCTCTGAGGCCTTAGTAAGTGACCATTGTTTTGCAAATGGGTATGTAGGCCGAGCGGGTCGGGACTTGGCTGAGAAGCGATGTTGGTGCGGCATAACTGCTCAAAACTTACTAAACATTGGTGGCTACGGGCGTAAGCAAAAGAAGCGCACATTCTTAACTTAAAGAAAGTTATGCCGCACCAACAATAGCGCAGTCAGCCATGCTCCCGAGAGCGAGGCAAACTCAGCTTTCCCATCGTGTGTTGCGACCAGGGTAATCTTTAAAGCGCGAAGCACATGTGGATTAGTGGCAAAAAGGGACCCTTCTGTATAAGTTTTACTGTATATGCTTGACTGTTGGCTGTGAGGTTTGGTAGACTGCATGCGTCATGAGGAAAACAATCTCGCCAAACATACTGACAACAGGTGGTCTTCATGAGAATTGCAATCAGAGTCGTTCTTCAGGTGCTATTGTTTATGCACACGGCGTTTTGTGCTGACGGCATCTCCATTCAAGCATTCTACGAAAAACTTGGCAATGCCGTGTCTACGCACAGCACAGAACATCTGATAGGTCTTTTGGATTGGTTAGAAGGATCTACCGTTTGGAGTTTTGGCTCTGGGGTTGGGCCAACTGATGTCGATTCGCTTCAGTGCGCGGTGGTTGATTCTTATCTGAAAATAGAAGCGGAGAGTGCAACTGAGCGAAACATCAGCACGACTAGGGCTGCCAACAAGTGGGTTGACGCATTTCAGGTAACGCCAATCGATTCTATTTCGATGATGCGCCTATTGAGGAGTCAGAAACCTGCTTTTCGGCTGATAGCACTCAGAAGGATTGAAAGATTTCAGCAGATCGATACTAATGTTGTGAGGCACCTCAAGACTTTAATGGGCGAAGACCCGTATGTGCGAATTGTGAGGAAGGCTGATAGTACTCAACGTCATTATCCCGCGCCCCCAGGTCTTGGTGAGTCAGACATAGAGTTTCCTTTGAGAGTGATTGCAAGGCAAATATTGTCGGACAGGGGAATTCCTGTCGATTATGATGCAGAAAAAGAGGCTGTAGAGGGCGTCTGCCATTTTGCTCGGTTATGGGTTGACAACCCGCGATATAGGGAGGACTTTCAGGATGCTATTTCACTCCTTAATCCCCGTGGTTATGGTGTCAGGGCCATTAGAAAACTTGCATATGAAGTCCAAACCAACGCAGTGTACCATGTATTTCGCCGACAACTCAATTGAGCCAGTCGCAAAACCCTTCAAATTGCAAACAGTCGAGAATTGCTTTCGCTACTTGGAGATGATGAACTCAGCATGCGCCTACAGTGCCTCAAGCCCTGCGGATTATGGTATACTACGCGGCGGATGAAACGGATATTCGTGCCATTGACGCCAATTATCGCTGTCGCGCTCGCGGCGGCGCCTGCGGTTTCTGCCGACGAAGTTCCGTGGAATACATACATCGTCGACCGTACGGTGGAGGTGTCGTCTGGTGCGCGGAAGAACAAGGCGTTTCCGATGGAAGAGGGGTCTGCCCTCTGCTACCTCCACCTGAGGGCGGAGGCGCCTTGGCGCATCCGCTCCTCGCGCATCTCGCTCCGCGACGACAAGACGCTGTGGTTCAAGGCGAGCGACCGCGAGTACATCATCGCCAGCGGCTATGCGCCGAACGAGTATGTGGTCGTACGGGGCGAGCTTGAGAAGTCAGGCGGCGGCAAGAATTTGCCTTTTTTTGCGCGATGCCCCCTATGGGGCATACCTTCCTTTTTCGTTTTTCCTTTCTCTTACGATCTCTATCGTTTTTTCTTTTCGCCTCTTGTCTCCACTTCGACAATCCGGCTTTCCGATTTGACTCACGACATTGTAGAACTTTCTATGTGCAAAAAAATCGGCACATCAATTGATCGCGTGGGCGGATTATGGTATAATATGCGACAAATGATTCAAAAAATTTTAGCAAAAAACTTTCGTTCAATCGGTGAATTGGACGTTGACCTTACCTTTGCAGAGGGCAAGGCTCCTAATGATTACGAGAAAATGGAGCGTATTCCATTTGTCGAAGAAGCAGGAATTCGTTGCGTACCCATTGCCGCCATATTTGGCGCGAATGCGGCGGGCAAGTCGAACATCGTCCGTGCATTGGTTACGGTCATGCAATTCATGACAGGGCAAAATGCACTCAACGGGCGGTTCCTTTATGATCCGAATCGGCTGTTGAAATGCGGAGAGGATATTGAACTTCAGATTGACTACACCATCAATGGGAATGTCTGTTCGTATGCCATCCGATTCAATGCATCAGGGATGAAGTTCGAGATATTCATTTGCAATGGCAGTGAATTGTATCGGGTTGAAGATGGTTGCAAGGTCGCTTTTGGCAAGTCGGTCAGAATGCCGTCGCCAGAGTATAATCCAGATATGTTTGCCAAGGCTCTGAAAGCGGAATGCACGGATGATCAAGGACGGTTCATCTATACTTTTGCCTCGTTGCTTGCCAAACGCTTTAAAGGACTGAATGACGAATTTAAGACGGGACTTATCGAATTCTCGAAGTCCGTTGTTGTCATGAACACGCAACCGATACTTCTGCCGCAGGTCATAGATGAAATATGTTCAAGGTCTGGGCAGGATGCAACAACGGTGTTGCGCGAGATTGTTGACATCATTCGCGAACTTGACGTTGATATTTTGGCGATCAACATCAACGAGTATGAAGTCAACCAAGATGACCCGGATATCAAAAGAGCACGCGAGGCCGGTGCCGTCATAGCGAACAAGATCGTCACTATCAATTCCACGCATCAGAACCTTGACGGCAAGAATGAAGTTTTTGACTTCATGAATCAAGAATCGGATGGAACTATCAGACTTGCCACAATGATAGGTCGTTGCCTTTTGGCATTGAAGACCAATGGCGTCTTGTGCGTCGATGAACTTGAAAGGTCGTTGCACCCGATTCTTGTGCGTGAACTGCTAAAACTCTTCCAGATGCGTTATTACAATGAGGGAACCGCGCAGCTGCTGTTCACGACACATCTTGTCCAGTTGCTTGACGATTCGATACTTCGGCTTTCGGAGGTCATCATTGTTGACAAGAACCGGCAGCGTGGAACGAAAGTCAAGCGCCTCATAGAGATGAAAAACGCTGGTGAGCAGATTCGGAATGTCACCAACTTCCGCAAGCGTTATCTCAAGGGCTATTATTCGGGTGTGCCAAAGGCGGCTCTATAGGGGAATGCCGATGGAGAAGAAGATTATCATAGTCTGCGAGGGCAAGAACGATGTCTCATACCTCAACGCGCTTCAGAGATTTGTTGAGAATGACATCCCGTTGCCGCCCGATCAACTTGACCCGTTTTTGCGTTTTGTCCCATTCCCTGAGCTGGAAGGAACATGTACGGGACAGTATGACAAGATCGTTGCGGCGTATAATTCCGCGACCGAGATTTTTGCCCCAACACCTGTTGAGATTTGGGTGGATGCTGACATTTACATCCGAAACGAGACGTTTAATTCAGACCCATGCAAGTTCGATGGTACGGAATACATGAATCGGCCTTCGGACATTCCGGTGTTCTTCTTTTCGTACCATAACTTTGAAGATTTCCTTGTATTGCATTACGATGACGAGACATTTCAGGAATGGAAAAGATGTGTTCTGATGGCTCCGAACGAATCATCGAGCTTGCCGCACCACGATTCACCTCTGCCGCGTTCGGAATATGCTCCCCTGTTCCAGAAGGTGTTTCCACGATACTCTAAAAAGAAGAAGATGCCATTTGATCTTTCTGTGCAGCGATTGTCCAATCTGAGACGCAATCTGAAAGACCCAGATGTGCAAACCATGTCGCAACTTCTCCAACCGGGCATTGTGTTTGGCGAACATCTCTTGCAGTTGTTTGACGAAGCATATCCTGGGTTGATTCCGTGATTTTTTACTATGACAGATCAAGATAACAAAAATGATTCAGAAGAGTTGATCCATAAGGACTCATTGAGTCTTCGGTCCTTCGGCAGGGATGCATTGCGGTGGTGTACGCGGCATGCTGTTGGTAATTGGTTTGTACTGGTGGCATTTCTTTGTGGAATTGGGGCTGCTATTGCCGCTCAGTTTGAGCCTGCTCCCAAGGCAGTAACCATTAAGGGTATGTTGGCAACTATTGCGATTATTTTGCAGGCTATCGGGTGGGGCTTCGGGCGTAAGCAAAAGAAGCGCACATTCTTAACTTAAAGAAAGTTATGCCGCCGGCACCAACAATAGCGCAGTCAGCCATGCTCCCGAGAGCGAGGCAAACTCAGCTTTCCCATCGTGTGTTGCGACCAGGGTAATCTTTAAAGCGCGAAGTACATGTGGATTAGTGGCAAAAAGACCCTTCTGTATAAGTTTTACTGTATATGCTTGACTGTTGACTGTGTGATGTGGTAAACTGTATGCCGTCGTGTGGAAGAAAAGATTGCTTGCAATACTCGCGACAGGGGAGAGAAGCAGGGGCGAGCTCGCATCAGAGCTGGGTATTTCGAGCCAGCCTTGGCTGTCCAGAGCCTACTTAAGTCCGCTGATGGCGCAGGGCTACATCGCGCAGACCCTACCCAAGAAGCCCAAATCGCCGTTGCAGCGCTACAAGCTTCTGCGCAAGGGGAAGGATGTTCTGGCATGAATACAACATATACAGTAAAGCATATACAATTGCTGACCCTTTTTGTCAAGGTGCGTCGCACTGCATTGCTAGTAGCGGTGGCGGCGTTCACGATTTTGGCAGATGAAGTTCCGAGGAATCCATACATCGTCGACCGCACGGTGGAGGTGTCGCCTGATTCGCGGAAGAACAAGGCGTTTCCGATGGCGGAGGGGTCTGCCCTCTGCGACCTCCACCTGAGGGCGAAGGCGCCATGGCGCATCCGCTCCTCGCGCATCGCGCTCCGGGACGACAAGACGCTGTGGGTCAAGTCGAGCGACCGCGAGTACATCATCGCTAGCGGCTATGCGCCGAACGAGTACGTGGTCGTCCGGGGCGAGCTCGAGAAGCCAGGCGGCGGCAGCGGGAAGGCGGCGGAGCGTCCGCAGTTTCAGGTGACGGTGCCGAAAGTCGACCTCCAGTGGGCCGCGAAGCACGGCGAGGCGTCGAAGGAGGAAAAGGAGGACTCTGTTCCCGCCGTAATCATGGTGTCGGAAGATCCTAACGACTTCGGAACGTTGATTGTCTGTGCTCCCAAGGACGACTTCCATCTTTCCGATCCGCGTGTCACGCTGACGTGGACGCATCCTGACGCGGTCAAGGTGTACCGGGGCAATTTGGAGGTCGGGAGCGGCGTGTCATGGCTGCTGATGGCAGGAACGCAGCTGGAGCTGTCGGTGAAGGCCGTTCGCCCGGAGGCAGACGTGAAGTTCACGCTCAAGGGCGAGCCGGACGTCGTCAGCCACGAGCGCGCAGTCGACTATGCGAGGGCGATGTGCGCGAAGGTTGAGTTTGTAACGCCTGCCGGAGACCCTGTTTGCGCTCCTAAGGACGTTGGCGACGGACAGAACGAGTTCACGTTCTCCACGGCAAACCCAGGCGTGTTGACGATGAACCTCAAGGCCAGAGTCACGCCTGCCGCCGCAGCGCCGATAATGGCCGCTGACTGCCATTTTGAGGTTGGCGCTGTCGGGACATCGGCAATGGCGTGGGCGGCGGCCAATCCCAGGGGTAAGGCCATAGGCAACGGCGGATTCCTGACGGCGACGGTCGCGTTCACTGGATTGCCGGACAAAAACGATGCGTTTGGGAAGAAGAAGGCGATTTTGCTGCTGAATGGCAGAAAGCTCGATGAAAACGACTACGAGGTGTTCTTCCCGAAAAACGCGACAAATCATCCTGGAGGGCAAGCGGGAAGCCCGAATTGGTTTTATTATTGGAACATGGTTTGTGGAGATCCCAATGCGGTCTTTAATGCTTCTTTGCCTGATTATGGGCAGTTTAGTCCCACAAACCCTTTAGAAATTCAGATTGGCGATTCCGCTGGATACGTAAACACGACACTAAACGATAAGGGGATAGATTGCTTTGCGGAAACTGTTATACACGAATCCACGCATCGTCAGCACTATCGGGAAACCAAAATCAATGGAAGACCAGATAGTGATGGCGACTGGCTACAAGATTCTGATGAAAGATTGGGTGATCTAAATTTGGACACTGTACAGGATACGGAAGATGCAAATGGGAATGGTGTTCTTGATATGGGGGAGGATAATGGGTTGTATCGTATGGAATTAACATTAACGGAATTTAATTCCGGTGGATTGGCTCGCTCTGTTTTATATGGAAGACAAAACCAACGAATCGACCAAGAATCAGGAGTAATGACAGGGACAAGTATGTATCACGCAAACACAAGGGGCGGAGATTATGATGACGAAGACGATACTTGCTATGCGGCTGAAAGTACTTGGAATACAGGATCAGCTGATGCGTTCGACTGGGCAAATCCTGGAAAGCAAACGAAGTCGCCATATTGAGAGAAATTCCGTGGAGATGAACATGAGTGCAAAAGTTTCGATTCTGACTTTTATTATAGTCCAAATCCTGATCATAATTAGCGTGTCTAATACCTGTTCTGGTGTGCAAGAAATGCCAAGAGATTCCATGGCTGTGTTGATGAGTACCAATGCGAGTATTCGTGCTAAGGAGGGAGCGATAAGAGCAATAGATATTTATTCTAATCAGAAAGAGCGGGCACTTTTGGTTCACACGGCTCTTTATGATTCTAATTATATTGTGCGCCAAAAGGCATTGTTGCGGTTAAAAGAAGTAACATTGTGCCAAAAAGAACAACAAGATATTTTGTTTGACACGGCGAGAAAGGCGATTTTTGATAATAATGGGATTGTTCGTACGACAGCATGTGGCATTCTTCGTTATAAAGCAACTGATACAAATGCATTTACGATTGTGGAAGCGCTGTGCCGTGAATTTAAAATTGATCGTGACGCACGTGGAGCGAAGACTGATATTAGGTTGAGTAAAAGAAAGACGTGGTGGAGGGATTCGGTTGTGCGGTCGTGTATTGAAAGTCTTGTTTTCATTGGGAATTTAAACCCGAGCGCAGTAGAATTGAGCTACCGGAAATGCCCTAAAGGGGATGTTGAATATGCCCTTTTATCCGTTCTTGCACAACTTGGAAGAACGGCGGATATCGAAAAGATGTGTCGTGGTATTAGCGAGACATCCAGCGAGTTCGTCAAATTGTGTTTGATTCGTTCCTTGGGTGAAACTGGTGATGAGAGGGCTATTCCTGTGTTAAAAGATTGCGTTTTTGATAGTTTTCAGATACAGACAAAAGACTTGAAGATTGTCTATCCGATTCGCGAAGCCGCACACAAATCTTTGGATGCAATAAAATGCAAGCTAAATGGACAATGAAAGCGGACTCCACTGCATGGCAAAAAGATTCTTCTGTATAATAGATGCTGCCGCTTCTTGTGGTATTGCTTTGCCGAGAAACGAACGTGAGTTTTATCCGACTAGTCGGAGAGGTGTATGTCCCGGACAACTTGGACAAGATATCAGACAGATTTTGAGAGACCGGGAAGGCCTTTGACAGAGGAGAGAAATCATGATTGTGAAAATTATTACAACACTGATAGTGAGTGGAACCGTTGCTGTTGCCCTATGTGACGATCGCATGGATTCTTTTCGGACTCTATACAATGAATGTTCGAAATTAGCAGAGTACTGCGAGACTAATCATCTAGATATAGTTAATCGTGGTAACGCCAAGATAAATGCAACTTCATCGATAGTTTACAATGTTGCTAATATTAGTGCGATATCAGATGTATATGATTCGAGTCAGGTTACGAATGTTGAATTCGAGATTTGTCTACATGGTGACGAGAAGAGACTGTTGGGGTTTGTTGCTCGTTATGATAATGGGAATCGGGTGTGCGCGGAATATTCCAGACGGCGGATTTCTAAAATCCACAGGCAGATCGGGCAAAAGAAATTTCAGGTCTTTGAAATCCGAGGCGACAAATTGAATTCGGAAGGTATATATTGCTACGATATTGAGGAAATTGGCAATGGAGAAGATTTTGTTTTTACAAACAGAAGTTATTATGAGAACGGCAACCTTGTTCGTGAAGAGCCTCCGTCGAGACTGGGCAAGATGATGTCGGAACGGAATAAGGAAGGCGAGACAAGGCGATGACAGGTCCTTCTTTCCTGATTCAAACATATTTGGCGGCGTCGATTATCGTGTCCTCTGCCTGCGTCGCTGCCGAGATTCCTGACATAAAGGCCGTTGACAAGCTTTTCAAAGAGAGACGTTATGCAGAGGCGCTGAAGGGATACGTGGCTTGCGAACAAGCCCGCGTGGGCGGAATTGGATATGTGCTGCTGCAAGAGGCTGTCTGCGCTGAAAAAACCAAAGACGCCCGCATGCGCAAATATGCGCTGAAGAAGTTGTGCGATCTCGACCTTTCTCCAAAGAATATACGCTATGTCGAGGCGGCATATCAGAAAAGATACGAGGAACTGCTTTCTGCGCGGCATCAGTCTGGCGACATTGAGCGGTATCTTAAGGAGCTGATCGAAAAGTTTTGCGGCGGCGGATTGGCCGCCCGGATGTCTGCGGTTGAAGTGCGGAGACGGATTGTCGCAGGGGAATGGGCGGTTGCAGTTCGGTTCTTTCGCAACTGCCGCGCGGCATACCCACAGTCGCTAACCAACGCGATGCAGTTTGTGACCGCAAATCTGCAGAAGAAACGAGCGGTGACAAAAGACGGACTTCCTGTTTTTCTGTCTTTGGCACGGGAGGATCTTGGCCTCGCCATGTTACTTGCCGAGAAGGGGTCCTCGCTCCCCGGGTGTTGGATGCTTTTTGACGGCATCGGCGATGATCTGACGAAGCGAGGAAGAGCCGACAAGGCGCTTGATTGCTACCGCCGAGCTAGTAATTGCGCTAATGCGCCAGCCAATGATCTTGACTATAAAGCCATTTCGCTTAAGCTGGGAATGCCGTCGAAACGCGACAAGGCGATACCCCATGCTATGGAGCTGTTGAAGGACAATCCAAAGTCAAAATGGCATTTCGCCTTGTTCCGTCTGGTGCTCAAGGCCTTGGCGGAGGAGGGGCGGTTTGACGAGGCCGAGGCCCTGGCCGGCAACCGCAAACTGGTTCCGCAAAGCTATATGACGGATTCTGTCGCGTCAGATATAAATGGATTCAGGGCAAGGCGGAAAAAGCTGGAGAAGAAGAAGCGAAGGAAGGCCTTGATTCGGCGACGCGACGAACCGTTTGTGAATGTCGCGAAGCTAAGGGACTCAGGAAAGTTCCATGAGGCGCTAAAGGCTTGTGATGCGATATGTGCTGAATCTTGCGACAAGGACTTCGAGTTGCGAGCTTTGCGTCTGTCGGCCGACATTTGCTACGGAGACCTGTGTGATTTCCACGAGGCGGCACGGCGATACGAAAGCCTGGTTCACGACGAAGGGCTGCCCCTTGGGCTTACATTGCCGGTTCGGCGACTGATTCTCAGTCTCGTTATCATTGGACGCGAGCATGAGGCACAAGGGTTGCTGAACAAGCTTCCTGCCCATGATGCCACGCGGGAGAATCCCGAGTACAATGACGTTGTCGCCGGACTGGCGGCGGGAATTGGCAGCGTGCGTCCAGAGGGACTTGGCGTGGCGGCGATGACTATGCGCGCGGCGAATATCCTCTTTGAGGCCGGGGAGACCCCGCTGGCGTTGAAGCTGTTTAAGTGCGTAAATGTCAAGAACGGTGCTGTACCCGATATGGAAAACGAGGCTATGATGCAAGAGGCGCGATGCCTCGGACGTCTGAAGAAGTCCGGCGAAGCTCTGATCGTCTACCGGCGGCTTATGCAGCGTGTCGGACGATCCAAACTGGCTTCCGACGCGCTTATGCGCATGGCTGTTCTGTATGCAGGGGTGCTTGGAGACCGGAACAAGGCAATGTCATGTTATGAGCAGGTCGAATCTGAATACCCAAACACGCCAAACGCCGAACAGGCGATGTTCTACCGGCTGACGATGCTGATGATAGCGGGAGAATGGGATGATGCCGCCAGATTGCGCACGAAGTTTCTAAAGGTCTGCAAGAACGACCTGGTGCGCAATGCCGTCGATGTCGCATATGGAGATATGGTCAAGAGGCGCAGCCTCAAGACTAAAGGCAAATGAAGATGCGATTCCTAGAGTGCCTGTCTATGGCTCGTCGCATGGAGTTGCTATGTGCCGCAGTTGCGTTCTCTGCCTTGGCCGACGATTTATTGAATCCATACATCGTCGACCGCACGGTGGAGGTGTCGCCTGGTGCGCGGAAGAACAAGGCGTTTCCGATGGCTGAAGGTTCCGCTTTCTGCGATCTTCAACCTTTAAGTGACCTTTAAGTGCCAGACTATTACACTTGACATAGTGGCCGAGTCTCGTTATACTAATACCGATTTGTGGCGTAACGGCGGCTGAGGAGAGGCGTCCTCTATTTCCTCATACATTACACGGCTAAAATTTTGTGTCGCATCTCAGCGTTAAAAATCATTCTTTGCTTAACTAAATTTTTCAGCTTTATCCGAGAGGATTTTCGAGTAGATGAATTGTTAAGTGTCTGTAATCGTGTTATAATGGCTAAATGGTTTTAATTCATTTGGGAGTAGATATTTTGATGCGTCAATTGCTCTTTATTTTTGTTTCATTTTTTGTAACTTTTAATTTGATTGCGGCTTCTTTGAGTTTGTCATTAGATCGAGATAGGATTTATCTTGGCGAGTCTATTGTTGCAACCGTCAAGGTTAATGGGGCTGACGAGGAGGGGTCTCGCCCTGTTTTTACAGGCTCTTTTGACGCTGAGGTCGAATACCTGGGTTCGCGTAATCAAAGCCGTACTATGATGACTATTGTAAATGGAAAGATGTCGCGTAGTGAGTTTAAGGGGCGTACTTATATCTATCAGATAACTCCTTCTCGCGCGGGACAATTTGATATCGGTAGCGTTGTGATTAACCTGCCTGACGGCCGTTTCGAGTGTCCCGGCACTTCGTTTGAGGTTGTCGGTGTTGAGTCTAGGCCTGATATAGAGGCTGTTATCGCCTGTACGAATCGAATGCTGTTAGTCGATAGTCCTTTCAAAATTTCACTCTCGATTTTGATGCGCGCTCTTCCAAAGCCAAATGAGGCAGTTGAGCCGATATGGCCTGACGCTCCGTTGCATATTCAGTCGGACTTTTTGGCTTTTCCCGAGATTGACGGCTTGAAATCTCCTGACCCAAATGTTGTTTTGGGTAAGTTTATTACCAGGGGGCGCAGCGCGTGCTTTACGATAAATAATTATGTCGAGCGCGGCTTTGGCGGTTCTTTCTTTTCCTTTAATTCGGATCCCTTTAGGGAGGTGCCAATTAAGTTTCGCGCAGAGCCTGATACGATTGTCCGTAACGGTACTAATTGGTGGCGTTATACGATGGATTTCGATTATTTCCCAAAGGCAGAGGGAGATTACACTTTTGGGCCCGTTTCTATAAAGGGTTCCATTATTACAGGTGCAAATCCTGATGGGACAGCCCGTATGGCTGATGTTTTTGTCATCGGCCCAGCCATTACAATTCATGTGGTTCCACCTCCGGAGGAGGGACGCCCCGAGTGGTTTTCGGGTGGTGTGGGTAGGTCTCTTGATTTAAAGGCTTCTCTTGATACTATGCGTTGCAAGGTCGGCGATCCTCTTGCGTTGACTTTGGAGATGACCGGCGATATTAGTGCTGACAATATTAAGCCGCCTATATTGAATCTTCAGTCTGATATGATTAAGGATTTCAGAATTTATGATGATGTCATCGAGTCTGAATCCATTTCTAACGGCAAGCGTTTTCGGTATCGAATTCGCCCTCTCCGTGCCGGGACTTTGGAGCTTCCAGCCATTAAGACGGCTTACTATGATTCTGTGGCCGGAACTTATGTGACCGTTACGAGTGCTCCGTTGCCTGTTCAGGTTGAGGCAACTACTCAAATCGCGACTGGGAGTGGCGGCGATTCTGATGATGACAGCTCTTTTACGCCTAATGGCATACTTTTGCGGTCAAGCGAAGGGGAGCGTGCTTACTTTTATGGTATTTCGTCCGCAATAGGTATGTATACATCTGTGTCGCGTTTGGAGTGGTGGCTGTTGCCTGCCTTGTGTCTATTTGTCATCGCCGTGCGTTTAACGGCAATCGCTTTGCGCCGTTATAGGGAGTGTACGCGTTTTGGGCGGCTTGCTGCTAAGGAAATGCATCGTTTCCGTTATCTCGCCCACCGCATTAAGGGATGCGATGACGAGGCTGTCTTACAAGCGATTGGTGCTGTACGCGCCTTTGTTGCGGCATCTTTATCCTCTGAGTCTCGAGCATTGACTTCCAGAGAGATGCAGTCGTTGTTTGTTGAGCGTAAATTGGGGATGAAATTTATTGACGGGTTTATTAAGGACTTTGCAGAATTGGAGCTTATTCCTTATCGTAAGGAAGGTGAGGCTTGTTCTCCTGAGGAGCTGCTTGCGCTGCTATCGCGTATAGAGAGAGCTATGTGTGCCTTGCCTGACGAGCTGACGGTAGCGTCAAAATCAGTTGTCGGGGGTGATTGGCGTTCTTATGGTGCTGTGGTAATTGCATTCTTTATTTCGGTGTCTGCTGCCTTTGGCGGTATATTTGAGCGTCCGCCGTCTGATTTTGATTGGGAGCGGGCAATGAGTGTCGTGGAATCGGCTCAAGAACCAGAGGATTTTGCCGTAGCGGCTGATTTTTACTATGCGATGGTGACTAACGGTTTTTATTCTGGACCGCTGTTTTATAATCTCGGCACGACATTGCTTCTTGCGGAGCGTCCGAGAGCTGCCGTGCAGGCCTTTGATATCGCAGCCCGTTGGCGCGGTATGTCTCCTGATGTTTTAGCGAATCGGCTTGCCGCTGAAGGGCTTATAACTTCATCGCGGCAGCTTCCCCCTGAGCGTTACTTTTTTATCTGGCACTATGGTTTGCCGATTCAGTTGCGTCTTTTTGCATTGCAGGCCGCTTGGAATTTAATGTGGCTCTTTTTACTTGGATTTTTGCTTTTGCTCTTTTTCAATCGGTCTAGCGAGAGCGGGGCTAATTCCTTTTCCCGCTTTGCGCGTCGACTTTCCAGGTCTTTTTTGACGCTTTCAATAATAGCTGGAGCTGTTTTTATCCTTTTTGCCGTAAGTGTTGCCATATCATACAAGCAGTCTAAATCCCAGCACCGTATCCCTGCCTATGAGCTGCAGCTTGACGCGCGCTCTTCTAGCATTGACGGGGAGGGAGGTATACAGTAATGAGAAAATTTCTATTAGCGCTGGCATTTGCCTTTATTTCACCTTTGTTGTTTGCTTTGGAATTTTATAGCCTTGAGGGTTATGTTTTGCCAAAGCGTGTCTATGTAGGGCAGAACTTTGAGATATGTATTGATGTCGTTGCATCTCATAATGCGAGGATTGAGTTGTCTACTCCATCGGGGCTACCGTCTTCAATTTCAATCGGTAAACAGCGAGCCGCAAAGGTCTCGACGAAGACTCTTGACGGTGGGCAAAACGCCTTTGTTCACACAATCGCATTTCCAGCCCGCTCTTCTGAGGCCTTGTTGTGTGAGGTCGGGGAGCTTGATATTGCCGTTAGGATGGTGCAGCGAGTGAATTCCTTTTTTGGCACTACCGAGCGAATTGTCGAGCGGCGGCTTCCTGTCGTTTGGCGCACATTTGAGATTTTGCCTTTGCCAAGCGAGGGGCGTCCCGATGATTTCTCAGGGGCGGTCGGCAATTTCGCCATTTCAATGGAAGTGGAGCCAAGGGAGCTTTCCGTCGGCGATATAGCGCAAGTCTCAATTTCTTTGAGTGGCGAGGGTAGTTTGAATGGCGCCGCGATTATGATGCCAAAGCTTTCAGAGAGGCTTTTCAAAACATATCAACCAGAGAAGGGGGCTCTAAGGGCTAATGAGCTTGCTCGCCTTACGGCAAATGTGATTCCTTTGTCGACCCAGTCTGTCGAGATTGCTTCTGCCCGCTTTTCATATTTTGACCCTGTCGCGGAGGCCTATAAAAGTGCCGTTGCCCCCGCACTCTCATTGACTTTTTGTGAAAAAGCCCCATCAGGCGAGCCTGCCGTTCGTACGCTTGATATAGGCTCGTCATCGCAATCTGACAATGACGCGTCAGAGGAGTTCCTTCAGCTTTATTTGGCTCCTTCGAAGAATTCTCTGAAAACCCATCGTATCCCTGCCTCTGCCAAATCCCGTATCCTTGACAGTCATTATGACGGTCAATACTTTTGGGAACATTTGCTTATTCTTGATAGCAGAAAAACAGGATGGTTGCCGAAGGTAGATGAGGGTAAATACTAGGCGTTCGCTTGGTGTGGTCATAGCTTTACAAATTACAAGGAGTTGATTTATGGAGACTTTTTATTCGCCGAACGATTCACGGTTTATCGGAAATTCCGATTCCGAATCAATTCAAAATGCCGTTGATGCCGCGGCTGACGGTATGATAAGGACAGTTCGTATTCCGCGCATTTCAGCCCGCACCGGAGCTGATGAGTGGATTATTGACAAAGCGATTCTTCTCCCTTCGAATATTACGATTGTCCTTGAGGATTGCCATCTTATACTCGCCGAGGGTGTTTATGACAATATTTTCCGTAATAAGAATATCTATTCCAATATTTCGAGGACGGCAGACGGGCGTCAATCGGGGATAAGAATCATAGGCGAGGGTGGTGCAATTCTTGACGGCGGCAAGGGAAATGATTTGCGCGAGAGAACCAGCGAGCAGGACGGCCGCCCCAATATCCGCTTTAATCATTTTGTCTTCCTGCATAATGTGACTGATTATGTGCTGGAGAATTTTTCCTGTCATAATCTCCGTTATTGGGCTATCAATCAAACCTATTGCACAAACGGCAGAATTGAGAATATTAGATTCAACAGCGGTGAGCTTATCCCCAATCAGGATGGTATTGATGTTAGGGCAGGCTGCTCCAATATCTACATAAATAATATCACAGGCCGCACGGGGGACGATGTTGTCGCTTTATCTGGCTTTGGCGCGGGAAGCGATGTTGAGAGATATTCGGTTGAGGGAATTTCGCCTGATATTCACGATATTACAATTACGAATGTTTTTGCGGACACCAATTATTCATTGGTTGTCTTGCGAAATACGGATGGCGTTAAGATGTATCGTATATGGATTGAGAACATTCGCACCACTGATTGCCTTTATGGACCCCGCAGCGTCGTTCGTATCGGTGAAAATCTCTATTTCAAGGAGCGGACATCGATAATCGGCGAAACCTATGATATTACCGTCAGGGGTGTTTATTCCTTGTGTCGAGGCACTATTTTTATCGGCGGAGCATTGATGAATTCCCATATTTCAGATGTCTATGCAGGCGGTACATCGATGTCTGCCGTTTCGACATTTGCCAAAAACAGACTTGAGCCAAGGCAGCACAAGATTGCCTGGGGCGGCGCAACGATGGAAAATGTAGTTATTGAGAATGTCTACTATAATGGAGCCGCCGGCCATTGCGATGAAGAATGGATGAATGAACCCGGTACGCCATTCAGTGGGTGCGCCTTGGATTTTCGTCGTATGCGTCCTGATGATTATTTGAAAAATGTAGTTTTTCATGATATATTTAATAAAGTTGATTCTGAACTTTTTATGGTTTGTGAAGGATTGACGCTCAATGTTAAATAACGGCTAGGCTAAAGGGTAGTAGGATGAAAACTTTTGCATATCAAATCGTTGCTGTGATGTTATCAATTTTTTACGCTTGTTTTGCCATTGCGGAAGAGCGGAATGTTTGGTATTACGATTCGGGTGCAAAAGTTATTTCCAATGAAGTGTGGTCTTTGCCCGTCCATTCGTTGAGCGGTGGCAATTTGACTCTCGCCAGGACTAAGACTCTTATTGTAGGGTCTGGCGATTTGGATTTGTCAAACCTTTATCTGCGAACTTCAAACGGAAGCCTTTTGGAAATTACCAAGCTTGCGCTTGCCGATGGTTCTAACGGGAGTATTTTTTCTTCAACGGTATTCGAATCTATCAAGGCTGATGATGTCTCAGGCGTGCCAATTGGATGTTTCAAGGATAATACGAGTCTTACAAATCTGATACTTTCATACCATTCATCTTTTAATAAGAAATTTAGCAATGACGCATTTCGCGGCTGCACAAAATTGACTTGTGATATTAATCAGTTTGTGCCGCCATGGATTGTTTCAATCGGGAGTTACTGTTTTAACGGCTCGCCCCTTACGGGTAATCTTATTTTGACAAATGTGTCAACTTTTGCCGTTAATAATGTAAATAATTCCTCCGCATTTTCTGCAACAAAACTGGAAGAGGTTGTATTAAAGGGCACTTTCACATCTTTGCCGTCATATCTTTTTTACAATTGCTCCGAATTAAGATATCTTTGCGTTGATGCCAATATTACTTTTATCGGTACTAAGGTTTTCCAAGGGTGTCCCGAGATACAACGATTAGAGTTTTTGGGTTATAAGGCATTTTCGCTCTCTACTTCCAGTACGGCATATAATTTTTTAAACTCTAAGAAAATATCTTCGGTTACTTTTAATGGACTTCCATTAGCAAGTGCCGACATTGATAAGATTCTTACCGGAGTTACTGCCGTCTCCTCAACTGACGCCAAAGGAAAGTCCTGTACTATATATGCGTCAAAGCGTATAAGTGATAGGGGGTGGAGTAAGCTTGCCGCAGGATTTGCCGATAAAGAACCGGAATACAAGCCGGATAATTCTTTTGGAGTTTATCGCAATGGCTCGCGGAAGGCGTGGATGGTTCATAAGCGTTCCAGTTATGATTCGTTGCCGACAAAGTTTGAATTTCGATAAGGTTTTAGGAGGGAGTATGAAATATTGTGTTTTTGCCGTTGCGCTGTTGTTTGTCATATCTCCGCTTTTTGCGACCACTTGGTATGCAGCTCCTGAAGGCGCTGCAGATGGAGACTGCTTAACCCCTGAAACAGCTGGCACTCTTGCCTTGGCGGTATCGAAGGCAAAGTCTAGCGGGGATGTTATTCAGCTGGCGGCGGGAACATATTACTCAACCAATGCACCGATTACTCTCTCAGTCGCAGAAATCACCCTTAAAGGAGCGACTGAAGACCCAATGCAAACAATCATCCGCGGCCCAGGCACGACAAAATCAATGACTGGACTTGTTGTTACCAAAAAGGCTACAATCCGTGATTTGACAATTTGCAATTATTACTCTACAGGCAAAGGCGGTGCCGCCGTTGCAGGCGCAAATGGCTCAGCCACGCAAGCCTCAAACCTGACCGCTGTCAATTGCCGCATAGAAAATAACACGATGAAAAGTAGCGGCAATAACAGTAGATACAATACGGCATCAATCGTTTATGGCGGCACTTGGACCAATTGCGTCTTTGCCGGTAACAGAAATAACAGCGGAAATGGCGGCGCCGCCGACAGCGGAACATTTTACAATTGCCATTTTACAAATAACATAGCGAAATATTACGGAGGTGCGCTTCATAAAGGGAATTCATATAATTGCGGCTTTTATAAAAACAGCACAACCGATAGCGGATGTTGCGCCGGTGCCGTTTACGGAGGTTCGCATTGGAATGGTACCTTTGTTGCCAACTCAAGTATTGTAGGCGGTGCAGGAGCTGTGGCAGGAGCCGACAAAGGCTACTTTTATGATTGCGTCTTTAAAAATAATGTAGCGACTCAAGGATATGACGGTGGTGGCGCATTGTCTAGAGTGTCTGCATATAATTGCACATTTATCGGCAATTCTGCAAGCAACGGCAATGGATGCGGCGGAGCTGGCAAGGGCGGTACATTTACCGATTGTTATTTTCAAAACAATAAGACCGGCAATAGCGGTCAGGGCGGCGCATTGTATGAAGCCACGGCAATCAGATGTTACTTTTATGGTAATTCCGCCCGCGGCGGATCAGGCACATATAATTGCACAGTCAGTTATTCCGTCTATTCCAATAATGTGGCATTGACAACCTACGACGGTAACGGTGTCGCATTTACTAGCGGTACCGTCAAGAATTGCTTAATCATAAAAAATACCAGTACTAGGAAAAATACAGGCATTATGAAAGACGCCACCGTTATCAATTGCACAATTGTGGGAAATACCATTTATACTGCGGCTGCCGGTACTGCGACCGATGGCACATACAAGAACTGCATATTTTCAGGCAACACGCGTGATATCGTCGGCGGCACCCATTCAAATTCGCTCTACTCGACATCGTCAGGTTCGCCAGCCCTCTATAACTGCATCAAGACATCAGATGTAAAGTTTAATGCCGGTAAAGACACTAAGTACCCATATTATGCTTTAAGAGCTGATTCGCCCGCCCGAGATGCAGGAGTTGATGTGGGCTGGACTAAAGATTCCACGGATCTTTTTGGCAAGAAGCGTCTAAAAGGCAAAGAAGTCGACCTCGGGTGTTATGAATATCAAACACCTGGCTTGACATTTATTGTACAATAATTTTTCACTAACTCATCACTACTATTGAAAGGTTGGGATACAACATGACTTCTGAAAAAACTTTAACTGTCGATTTTACAACTGAAATTGGGCGCATAAGACCTGAGCTTCACAGTTCAGGCTTTGGTGCAATGATTGAAGGCTGCCCCCAAGAGTCGATTAACGATATAAAGTCAATGGGCTTCAAGGCTGCGCGCACTCACGATTGGGCTCTTCTAAATGCCAATCAGCATGTTTGCGATTATCATCAAATATTCCCCTTGATGCATCTTGATCCAGCCAATCCCGACAATTATGTCTTCGCTCCCACAGATTATCTCTTAAAGCGTACCCGCGAAGAAATCGGTTGTGATATATTTTTCCGCCTCGGCGCCTCTATTGAGCATTCCGGACCAAATGTTCACTTCAATACTGTGATACCTGAAGATTTTGAAAAGGTCGCCGAAACCTTTGCCGCAACAATCCGTCACTATAATCGCGGCTGGGCCAACGGCTTTGAATGGGGAATCAAGTATTGGGAAATCTGGAATGAGCCAGATGGCACCAACAATATGTGGTGCCTTCCCGATGGCGATGGCGGCAAAGGCTCGACACCCGAAGAAATCGCAGCAGACAGAAATGCCCGCGACCAAAAGCGTTTTGACCTGTTTGTCAAATTCTTCGTCGTATGTCTCAAGCGCATCAAGAGCGAATTTCCCGAAGTCAAAGTTGGCGGCCCCGCCCTATGCTGGATGAATGAAGGCTATTTTGCAGCCATACTGGAGGCGTGCAAGAAAGAAGGCATAGCCCCCGACTTTATTTCCTGGCACCATTATACCGGTCACATCCCCATTGTTATGGATGCAATCGACAAAGGCCGCGCTCTTTGCGATAAGTATGGCTTTAAGGATTGCGAGCTCATAATTAACGAATGGCATTTTATGGGACCTGGCGGCTTTGGCGCATTGCGGAGCCTCGATCCTGAGGTAAGGCTCAAGGTTTGGTCCGGCCCAACCTCGCACAACGGAATTGATTCCTCATGCTTCAACTTGTCGCTTCTTTCAAAATTCCAAACATCAAAGCTGGATCAGGCATACTATTATGGCTGTCGCCATACCGGGGCGTGGGGATACAAAGAGTCATATTCTAAATACAAAGTCTATTACGGACTCAAGATGTTTGGAGACTTTATCAAGGCACTCCCCGTAATATGCGATTCAACAAGCAATGGCACAGTTACGATTCTTGCCTGCAAGAGCGAAAACGGCTGGAAGAAAGGCTTTATCGTTTCTGATTATCTCGGAGATTCTTCGGAGATAACGATAGAGGTGAAGGGAGTTCCTCAAGATGCGGAGGCTCTGGTTTGGGCCCACGACAACGAGCGTAATCTTGAGCTAATCCGCGTGCCATTTGTCAACGGCCTGTTGACATTGAAGAAGTCATCCGCCGGTAGTGCAGCATTCTCCGTCTGGTTCTAATAGGGCGGCCTTGTCTATAATATCCGACAGGATTAACAAGATTCGCATGACCAAAGTGCAAAAAAATCTTGTTAATCCTGTTAAAAAATCATCATCGAAATTTTTCTTAACAGTTTTTTTACCGCTCATTTACAACCATTGTATAGTTATTTGCAAAGTGATATACAGCGAATTGTTTTCGGGGTTGGATATCCGTATTCGGGAGGTTCTATGTCTCAGAGAGTTTTAACTTTTATCGCTGCGTTGATAGCAGTTTTTTATTCGTTTGATTTGAGTGCCTGGATGGAGCCATGGGAGCCTAAGTTGAACTGCGTGCGAGCAGAGCTCACTGTTTTGCCTGCTGATACGGTGACGGCGTTTCTGATTCAGCATTGTGACGATTACCAATACAGTGCGAAGTATTCGGAGGGTGGCGAGATTGATTTAAATGGAGACGGAATAAAGGATTATGTCTTTTTCGTTCCGTGGATGGGCAACGGATTAAATGCCAGTGGCTATAATGCACACTTTATGGTTTCGGATGGTAAGGGCGGCATGATTGAAAATAAACTGGAGGGATTCGGGTCGAGTTTGGAGGATATCGTAACGGTCAATGGAAAGATTTATTGCAGGCATTCCGATTTTTTCAATGATTTTGAAAAGAGTGACCATAATCACTGGGTGTTTCAGTTCTTTTCATTTGGGAAAGACGGTGTCATGAGGAATGCAAATCATGAAATCGGCAACCATTTGCCGGCTGTTACGATTTACTATTCAAAGCCAAGGTTCAAGCAGATTGAGTTGACGCCTGCCGACCGTCAGAAGATTCTTGATGAGACAAAGCCTTTATCGAAAAAATATAACCCGTATAAGAAATACATTTTGCAATATCAATGATGTGGCTGCTGAGAGGAGATAACGAATGAGAAACTTAACTGAAATAATGATGGTGGTTTTGGTTGTTGTCGCGGCATTGTTTGCGGGATGTCTCGGCTTAAAGGGAAGGGGAGAAATCGTGAAATTACCTGATAATGCTGTTTTGTTGGATGTCCGTCAGCCTGGTGAGTTTAATGCAGGGCATATTGCCGGGGCTGTGCTGGTGCCGCACGATACGATTAAGGATAAAATCGCTTCTGTCGTGCCTGATAAAGAAACTCCTGTGTATGTCTATTGCAGATCTGGTCGTCGCTCTGCGATGGCGGTAAGGAGTATGAGGTCTTTGGGATATACAAATCTGATTGATTTGGGTGGAATGGCTGAGGCGAGAGAGCGTCTCGGGAAATAATCGGCCAATGGTTTTTTTACTGTAATAGTATTGCGGGGATAATTGGAATGAAGAAAAATTTCGGAAAGAAAAATTGGATGTTTCCGATGCCTGTTTTGATGATTGGCACTTATGACGAGGATGGTACGCCGAATATGATGAATGCGGCGTGGGGCGGCGTGACGCTAGAGGATGAAATAACCATCTGCATCGACACCGCGCACAAGACATGGGCGAATATCGCGGCGCGCAAGGCGTTTACAGTTGCATTCGGGACGGCTGATACTGTTTGCTCTTGCGATTATCTCGGTATTGTAAGCGGCAACACCGCTCCTGACAAGGTGGCGCGAAGCGGGTTTACCGCTTTGAGGAGCGAGTTTGTTGACGCTCCTGTGATGGCCGAGTTGCCACTAGTTCTTGAGTGCGAGCTTGTTTCAATGAATGAGGATAATTGCAATGTCGTCGGCCGTATTCTTAATTGTGCAGTCGAGGAGTCTATGCTGACTGACGGTAAGCCCGACGCCGCCAAGATGAAGCCTATCTGCTTTGACCCATGCGCGCACCTTTACCGCATTATGGGTAATGTTGTCGATAAGGCGTTTTCTTGCGGAAAGAAACTGTTATAGAGAATATCCTGCATGGCTGTCGATGACAACCCTGCCGAGTTTGACATCGTGAGAGGCAATAGTCTATACTTGAAGTATTGATTTTGCATAGTTCTGAGATAGGTTTTATTATGTCTGAAGTTCCTCCTAAACAACCGATGAATACCTCTGATTCTGTTCGTATGAACAGCGCAGAGGGATTGCCTCAATATAATGACCCCAATGCACAGCCTCAGATGGAAGGCTCTTTTGGGCCATCGGTTGCCGCCATGGGCGGCTATGTGGCTTTGCGTAATCAGGCATCGGGTGGAGACGCTTATGCCGTAATCAAGGCCTTCCAGGATTATATGGAGCAGGAGCGTGCACGCGCCCAGCGCCGTACAATGGTTCTTGTCGCCTCCTTTGCCGCTGTCTTGGTTGTTGTGATTGTTGGTTTTTTTGTTATGTGGTTTGCGACCGTTAGGGGTATGCAGGGAACTCAGTCTGATTTGATTGCTGCGACGCTCGGCAATATGCAGCAGCAGGTTTTACAGGCACAAAAGGCGCAGGAGGATGCCGCGCGTAAGGCAGAGACCGACAAGGCGAACGCCGAAGCCGCTGTTGCGGCGGCTCTTGCTAAAATTAAGGCTGAAGACGCCGCCGCCCGCGAGGCTGAGCGTAAGGCTCGGGAGGAGGCTTCAAAAAAGGCCGCCGAGAATGACAAGGCTGAATCTCAGGCACTATCGGATGCTCTTGCCAAGATGACGGCTACGCTCGAGGAGGTTAAGAAGGATAACGAGTCTTTGCGTGCTGCTGTACGGGCCGCCGCGGCTGAGAAGGTTGCGGTCGTGCCAAAGGCGGCTCCGGTCGCAACTAAGGCTCCCTCTCAAAAGGGGCGGTCCGTGAACCCGCCTGTCGCGAAACCTGCGGCTTCTCAGACCAAGGCTGTCGAGAGCGCAAAGGCTCCTGCCGCTAAGCCCGCTGCCGATAAGAAGGCCGTTCAGCGCGTGGAGGTCCGTAAGGACGCTCCTGCAATTACGATTAAGCGCAGTCAGCCTCCAAAGGGGTTCAAGAATGAGTCAATGGCGCTTCCTGTCGGCAAGGATGGCAAGGAGAGCGTCAACTGGAATTTTCTTCTTCCAACGCAGGCAAATTAGTGTGGTGCAGTTTATGACTCGCGATTCTCAATATGAGCTTCTCGACAGCGGAAATGGCCGCAAGCTTGAGCGCTTTGGCCAATATGTTTTAGTGCGCCCTTGTTCGCAAGCGATTTGGCGTCCCACCCTTCCAGAGTCGGAGTGGAAGAAGGCCGACGCGACCTTTGACAGGGATAAGAATCTCAACTGGCATGGTCGCGATAAGCTGCCTTCGGAATGGGATATTAAGGTTGATGATATTACATTTCGTCTTTCATCGACTGACTTTGGCCATCTCGGTATATTCCCTGAGCAGCGCGATTCGTGGCGTTGGCTTGGAAAGCGCGTCGCAGCATCGGCGCGTAAGCTTTCGGTTTTGAATCTTTTTGCCTATTCCGGCGGCTCGACCTTGGCTCCCGCTTTGGCTGGGGCTGACCTGTGCCATTTGGATGCTTCGCAGGGAATGGTGGATTGGGCGCGTAAAAATGCCGAGAAGAACGGGCTAAAGGCTCATCCCATCCGTTGGATTGTAGAGGATGTCCATAAGTTTCTTGGCCGTGAGATTAAGCGCGGTCGCCACTATGACGGAATCATTCTTGACCCTCCTTCTTTCGGCCGTGGCGCAAAAGGTGAGGTCTATAAAATCGAACGCGACCTTCCGCATACTCTTTCACTTTGCAGGCAGTTGCTTTCGGATAAGCCTTCTTTCGTTTTACTTAGCGCACACACTCCTGGCATTACGCCGATTGTGCTTGAGCATATGCTTGCCGATGCCTTGCGCGGGTTAGGCGGAACTATGGAGTCGGGGGAGATGGTTTTATCAGGAGCTGATGGTGTTCGCCCGGTTCCCAGTGGCTGCATGGTTCGTTGGAGTACCGCAGAGTGAGAGTTTTTTTTAAAATCTTTCGTTTTGTTCTTCCTATCATTTTTCTTGTCATCTATGCTTTGACGGCTCAAAGGGGCGTCGCCTGGCAAGACAGCGGTATTTATCAATGGCGTATTCTGTACAGGGATTTTGTCGGGGTAAATGATCTTTCGTCTGCACATCCTGGATATATTTTGTTAACCCGGTTTTTGTGCGGTTTGATGTCTGCATATATGGATGTGGATTTGCCATTTGCTGTAAATCTTTGTAGCGCATTGTGGATGGGGCTTGCTCTTTGCGTCTTTCAGCGTATTGTCTTTAGTCTGACGCGGTCTGATTTTGCCTCGATTTTGGCTACATTGACTTTTGGCGGTGCCCACATGGTTTGGTGGCTTGCGACTATAACTGAGATTTATCCGCTTTCTCTTTTTCTTTTGGCTTGTGAAACTTTGTGTGCTGTTAGCGTATTACAGAGCAAGAAGCCCGGTTGGGCTTTTTCGCTTTTGCCATTTTTTGCGGGTCTGGGATTTGCCGTCCACAATTTAGCATTGCTTTCACTACCTTTGTGTGTCGCAGTGATGGTTTATGCCGGATTTATTCGTGACAGTGGCAGGGGTGATGGCTCAAAGATGTATGTTTTTTTTGATACCGTTGAGTTTTTGCTAAAGTATATCTTCGTATGGTGCTGTGGAGCGTCTCCCGTTTTAGTATTGATTTGCCGAGAGTATTTAGGTGGAACACCAATCGGCATTGTAATTTTAAGGACTCTTTTCGGGGCGTATGGCGATGAGGTTATGGGGCTTTCGGGAGTTTCATGGAAGCTTACGATGGTAAATCTCGCCATTGCCTCAATTAGTTTTTTGATGCCTGCTTGGATTATCTTTGCATTGGACTTGCGAAAGGCCTTTGCGGCTTTCCGTTTCGGATGGCGTAAAAGAATTGATGTTGTCTATATCTTTGCGCTTTTTGTAATTCACGCCATTTTCTTTGTCCGTTATCGAATTGCCGATCAGGCGCTCTTTCTCTTGCCTACGCTTTTCTTCGCGACATTGCTTGCATCGCTGCGATTTGAGAGCATTTGCCGTAAGCGTCTAGCGTTGGCATTGACGGTCGCTTCGGCGGTTCTGGTCCCAGTTATAATTAACGGAATTTTGCATATTGGGCCGATAGAATCAAGAATCCTGGCCAGCAAGGGACGGCTTTTGCCTTATCGTGACGAGCTCAGATATTGGGCTATCCCTTGGAAGCATAACGAGTATTCCGCGGAGCTTTTTGCCGAAGATACCATTGAGAAGATGGATGCGATGCCGGGGAAGAAGCTTTTTGCCGATACCACTTCGGCACCGCCGATTATGCTAAGACTCTCTGAGCGAAGGGAACTTTGGGAGTTTTATACCCCATGGAACGACAACTTAGGGTTTGTTTCTTCTGCAAAAAACGGAGAAACGGTCTTTGCAATATCGCCAATTGACGGCTATTGCCCAAAGGAGGCGCTAAAGAGTGGCAATGTGTTGCCACTCTTTACGCCCTAGGATTGACAGGCCCAGCTTTTATGGCTGGGGCTTGTCGTCTTCCCGCTTGTCTTCTTGCTCAGGCTCTTGTGTGGGCTGAGCGTCTTCCTGATTTGACTCTTGAGCTGCGGGAGCCTCTTCCTCTTGCTTTACCGCAGCCTCAGCCTTCGGCGCTTCTGTTTTAGCCTCTGCCTCTTTTTCCATTTCTGCCAAATCTGCATCAATGGCGGCTATCTTCTCATCAACGGGCAGACCGTCTGGATAGCGTTCTTCAAAGGTGCGAATACGGCCGAATTTGATGATGTCGGTTGCGTCTTCGCCATCGACGGTTTCCTTATCCAGAAGCTCAGCAACGAGCAGCTCAACCTTGTCGCGGTTGGTCTCAAGGAGTTCGGTTGCGGTCTTGTAGGCATCGTTTACAAGGCGCCCCACCTCTGCATCAATCTTCTGAGCAGTGGCTTCACTGTAATCCTGCTGACGACCGACTTCTCTGCCGAGGAACATCATCTCTTCGCGGACTCCAAATGTGCGCGGACCGAGCTCTGCGCTCATGCCCCAATCGCATACCATTTGATGTGCAAGACTTGTCGCTTGACGGAGGTCCTGCTGCGCTCCTGATGAAATGTCATCAAGGAAGAGCTCTTCCGCGACGCGGCCGCCCATGTCGGTTGCGAGCATTGCGAGCATTTGAGTGCGCGTATATTGGACCCTATCCTTTTTGGGTAGGAACATCGTTGCACCGAGTGCCATGCCGCGAGGGATGATTGTTATCTTGTGGAGCGGTTCGCCGCCCTTAATCAATGCCATGACGACGGCGTGACCGGCCTCATGATAGGCGGTAAGACGCTTCTCTTCCTTGTCGGTCATGCGGCCTGGACGCTCACGACCCCACCATACCTTATCGCGTGATTCTTCAAGGTCAATCTGCTCAACAGCGGTCTTCCCGAGAGATGCCGCACGAAGGGCCGCTTCGTTCAGGAGGTTTGCAAGGTCGGCTCCGGAAAATCCAGGAGTGCCGCGGGCGACCTTCACAAGGTCAACCTCTTTAGCCATTGAAATCTTCTTCGCATGGACCTTGAGAATCTTGTAGCGTCCCTCAAGGGTGGGAAGATCAATGACGATTTGCCTGTCAAAGCGACCTGGGCGCAAGAGTGCCTTGTCAAGAACATCAGGCCTGTTTGTCGCTGCGATAACGATTACGCCGTCTGTCGTTTCAAAGCCGTCCATCTCAACGAGAAGTGCATTTAGGGTCTGCTCGCGCTCGTCGTGACCGCCACCGATACCTGTGAAGCGTGAACGACCTACGGCATCAATTTCGTCGATAAAGATGATGCAGGGGGAGTTCTTCTTTGCAGTCTCAAACATATCGCGGACGCGAGATGCGCCGACACCGACAAACATTTCAACGAAGTCAGAGCCGCTGATTGAGAAGAAAGGAACTCCAGCCTCGCCGGCGATAGCCTTGGCAAGAAGGGTTTTTCCAGTTCCTGGAGGACCCATCAAAAGAACGCCCTTGGGGATTCTGCCGCCGAGCTTTGCAAACTTTTGAGGAGCGCGGAGAAACTCGATGATTTCCTGAACCTCTTCCTTTGCTTCTTCCACACCTGCGACATTTCGGAAAGTGATGCGCGGGCGAGAGCTGTTTGAGAGGCGATGAGCCTTTGACTTTGCAAAGCTCATTGGCCCGCCGCGACCTTGGCGGTAGATGAAGAAGTAGAGAAGGAATATAAAGAGGACGAACGGAATAATCTGAATCATCAAATCCATTAAGATGGCAGATTTGTAGACAATCTTGTAGTCTACTCCGCTAGAGCGCAGAAATTCTTCAAGCTCAGGAACGGAATCCGGCATGACATAGAAGATGAAATCAGATTTCTTTGCGTCAACTGCTGTCACGGAACCTTTGTCTGTGTCAGCAGAAACGGCAATCTGTGGCGTCGCGTCAAAACGAACGCCTGTCAAGTAGGTCTTGCCACCTGCTTCACGGACAAACTCGCACTTTGCAATACGCTTTTCGGCGACGAGCTTGCGGAACTCGCTGTCACCGCTAATCTCCATATTGTTAGCACGACCTTTTGTAAATGAGAAGATAAAGGAGCCGACCGCAATTAGAATAAGCACCCAAAAAATAAGCGAGCGCATTGGTGATGGAGGTGGATCCTCTTTAGGTGGAACCTTTCCTCCAGGGGGAGGTGGAGGCGGAAGGGAGTTTTCTTTCTCGACTTCTTTTTTTTCTTTATTGTTTTCGTCAGCCATAACTAAAATAGAAGGGCGACGGGTGTATATGTCGCACCCGTCACCACTCACTTTCTTTGTTAGATGTTAATAATAGAATCAGTCTTAACAGAATTGCTTGCAAGATAGTCCTTGAGAGCTTCGGCATTGTCGGCAGTCGCAGGATCGATTTCAATCCTGTTTACCGGCAAGCCTTCGGCGTCGAGCGGTATTTCAATGCCGCACTCCTTAAACCAACGAATCCATTTAGCCTGCAAATCGTGGCGGCAGGAGAACGGTGAATCGCCACCCTCGGCATTCTTGACAGGTGAGAACTCGTCTGCACGATCAAATGCCAGATTAAGGACATTCTTGGCGTCAGGAATTACATCAAAGACAAACTTTTCAAACTTATAGCCATTGGGCTTCTCAGGCTTGATTATCGAGCCGTCATCAGCACACATGGCAATCTTTTTGTGGGCAATGTGTAGGGGTAGGGCGGCATTGGCTTCTTTACGCAGGAAGTCAAAGTCAAAGACATGGATTGCGACCGAACCAAACTTGAAATAGAGCTCGCCATCGGCATCGCGGCGATTCTTTTGCTCGTCGGTAAATTCGGTATACTCAACCATTTCAAATCGCCCATTGCGAGTGACGACCATACCAAGACCCTCTTGAGGATCGCGCTTTGCACATACCTTGATTGAAATATCGGCGCCCTTAATAAGATGCAAACCGATAAATTCGGGGTCGGCAATTGCAACCATAGGATTGTCAACCTGGAAATAGAAGACCGTTGTTATACCACGGCGCGCCATATCGGCTGTCGCACCAGAAGACTCCAAGGCAGAGAGAATTCCGCCGTGACCGTCTGGGCTCATAAAGATATGACCGGGAGCATCTAGGATAATCTTGCCGTCAGGATCGAGGGCGGGCCACATTCCCTGACTGAAGAAGAATACATCTTCGCGAGGAAGACCAAAGAAGTCATGTTGGGCAAAACATTCGCGTGTGGCGGCGTCATTGGCCTCGCTTGTCATCACATAGAATGGAATAGAAGCCCCGAAACGCTTCGATAGAGCCAATATCTTGCGAGCATGGAAGTAGAAGAGAGGCTTGTCGGTGATTGGACCGATTGGATATGCGCCCTTAGGACCTTCAAAGCCTAAGCGAGAGCCTTGCCCGCCAGCGACTAATACGACGGCGACCTGACCCTTGCGAAGAGCCTCTTCACCCTTTGCCCGAGCTTTAGCCTTCTCCTCAGGACAGCACAAATGCTCTACAGGTGCAGGCTCTGGCTCAACGGCAGAGGCGGCACCGTTACAACGATTAAGGAGCATGCCGCGCATGCGATTTATAGATGCGAAATCTAACTTTGAAATCTGAGCTTCAAGGGAGTCACGCTCAGAAACAGAAATACGATCCCAAAAGCGCAAAATGTGCGCTTGACCTTCGCGTTCAAGAAGTTCTTTATTCATAATAATACTCTTTTCCAGAAAGTACTATTTTATCAAAAATTAGAAATTTAGGATATTACTTTCTGTACTCGCACTTATCTCGGAAATACTTCGTAGCCCGCTCCGCGGTGTCAGACTATTTGACTTGACATTATCCTCTATATCCAATATACTTATTATTGATTATTGCACAATCCAAAAATAAGGAGTTAATTATGCGTAAGCCACGAATCAAAAATGACGGAGAAGGTTACTACCACATCGTAAGCCGCTGCGCCCTGCAGCAGTTTCTATTGAGCCCCGAAGGTAAGTCGGTCTTTGTCGATATGCTTCGCCGTATAAAGTCGGATCGTAGCCATGTCGTTCTGTGAGCCAAGGAGTTGTGTGTGAATGTTGTCTTCCTAAGACCGCTTGGCCTCCGACTTGTTGTCCATTACGCAATAGTTAAGTAGCTCTATGCCGCTGAAGATAGCTATACGGCGAAGCATGTCGACAAAGACCGACTTGCCCTCTGGGCTCAATAGAAACTGCTGCAAAGTCGGATCGGAGCCATGTCGTTCTGTGAGCCAAGGAGT
>JAZUMF010000074.1:0-3997 GCA_045603485.1 Kiritimatiellia bacterium
GGGATGTCAAAAGTTTGTGTAGGCAAAAATGCCTCAGATGGTGTATAATCTTTCATGTAACGACCTTTTGTTTGATGTAGCTTCTTTTTTGCTAACTATAAGCATATCATATTCGAAAGGTCGTTATTTTTTATTCACCCATTGGGTGAAACGCAAAACTAAGGCAAAGCCCCGATTTTATTGCGTCAAATGGCAATTCTCAGCACCCAACTGCCGAATTTAGGTTCAATATAATGTCCAACTCTTTTCGAAGCGTGTTCACCCTCTGATCGTAGCCCGCCATAACATCCCTAATGATTGAGACATACGCGGCATCATCAGATTTACGACGCAATTCTCCCGCACAAAAATCACGAGCTGCGGCACTCGCAGATCGGAGTGCCACACTAACAGCCACCGCCATTTCCATTCTCGGATATATCATATCAAACCTCAATTATTAAAAAACTTGATTTTAATAGTAACATATATTAACATAATACTTGCATTTGCAACAAGTGTACTTTTGGTCATATTATATGCGTTGTTATATGACCTAAAATACTGTAGATACCCAAAATAGCTCGGTTTAGAATCTGTAATGGTCGCGAATTTCGGCTGGGCTTGTTTTTCCCCTTTTCGGTAAACTTTTAATTATGCCTTCTTTTGTATCACCATTAATCATTGCAGGCCCGACGGCTATTGGAAAGAGTGCAGTTGCCCAGTATCTCGCTGAGAAGACTGGTGCGGTTATTGTTTCTGCCGATTCGATGCTTGTTTACAAGGGGATGGATATAGGAACCGCAAAGCCCTCTATTGAGGAGCGCTCGCGCGTTAGGTATATTGGCCTTGACTGTGTGAATCCTAATGAGCCATTTTCTGTCGGGGATTGGCTGGCGTCTGTCAGGGATGGTCTTGCCTCTTGCAGTCCTGATACACCAATTATCGTTACTGGCGGTACTGGGCTTTATATTAAGGCATTATTGAATGGTTTAGACGCTCAACCTTCCGATTCTAAGATCCGCGAGCATTTTACAACTATCTTTGATTGTGAGGGCATTGATGGCCTTCATCGAGAGATGGAAGCCCGTGGTGTTACGGTTCCCTTGGGTGATGTTGATAATCCGAGGCGTCTTTTGCGGGCGCTTGAGCGATTTGAGTCTGGCGATTGCGACTCAGCATCTTCGTCACCGCCTCTTATGGCTGGTGCAAAGGTTTATTGCCTTACGATGGATAGAGAGCTTTTAGCAAAGCGTATTTATAAGCGTATTGAAATTATGTTTGACGAGGGGTTGCTTGAAGAGACGCAACGGATTTTTGGTAACCTTGGCGTAAATACTGAATTTGCTCCTACGGCAGCTGGAGCTATTGGCTATGCCGAGGCATTGGCATTTTCACGCGGTGAAATTTCGCGTGAGGAGGCAATTGAGACGATTGCATTGCGTACCCGTCACCTTGCCAAGCGTCAGTTTACATGGTTCCGCCATCAACTTCCCGTTGAATGGGTTGAGGTTTTTCCCGGTGATTCGGTTGAGTCGATGGCAGAACGAATCAGTCTACTTTGCAATGCGCTCTAAAAACGCCTTTGTGACACCAAATGAGGTGTTGCCCATTCGTTCCCAAAAGTCAGCGTATTTCGCATAGTGATTTTCTATGCCTGGGATATCGCTGATAATTCTGAAAGATAAGAAAGGAACCTTTGCTAGGAAGCAGGTTTGGGCGATTGCACCCGATTCCATATCGACGGCGGTCGCATCAGGATATAACTTTTTGATTGGAGCAAGGTCTTCTTTAGTTGAGATGAAGCGGTCGCCAGAGGCTATAAGTGCAGGTACAATTTTAACTTCGGCATTGAGCGATGTAGCAGCTTTAAGGAGTTGAGGATTTGCGGTAAAGCGAGAAGGAAAGCCTTGTACCTGTCCAAAGGTACACCCTGGGCCGCAATCAACATCGTGGTATGCGACTTCGCTACCTGCAACAACATCCATTACTCCAGCGGCTTTTTCATTTAAGCCACCCGCTACGCCGGTACTAATAATGGCATCGGGAGAATATGTGCGAATCAAATCAATTGCACCTACTGCGGCATTAACTTTTCCTATGCCACACGCCATTAAGACGATTTCATTTTCACCGATGTGCCCGTAAGAGATGGGGCGCCCTCCTGCGTTTCCGTCAGAGGGGTTTGCAAGCATGGCTTTAACCTGTTTGTACTCGCAATCCATTGCTGTAATAACACCTATTTTCATAACATCAATTATATCAAAAAAAATATAGCATCTTTAAGATAATCTTGGTATAATAAGCGCTCTCAAAATTACTAAAAACAAAGGAGGAAAAACCTGTGAAAAAGTTCGTTGTTGCTCTTGCAGCCGTCGTGGCTGTCGTTTCGATGATGTTTTGTGGGTGCGGGCAATCCAAACCTGTTCTCCACCTCTATAATTGGTCTGATTATATAGACCCTGAGGTCGTTTCTGAGTTTGAGGCTAAGTTTAACTGTCGCGTAGTTACTGATACTTTTGATTCTAATGAGTCCATGTTTGCAAAGCTTAAGGCCGGAGCAACGGGATACGATATCGTATTTCCTTCCAGCTATATGGTAAGCGTTATGCACGAGCAAGGGCTTCTTCAAGAGATTGACACCTCTAAAATTCCAAACTTGGCAAATCTTGACAAGGGATATGATTCTGTAATCGCAGACCCAAGCTACAAGATCAGCGTGCCTTACATGGTTTCAAATGCCGGGATTGCATACAATAAGGAGCGTTGTCCTGATTTTGAAGCATCGTGGGCTATGTTTGGCAATACCAAATATAATCGCGCCTGCACTCTTTTGAATGATATGCGTGAGACAATTGGTGCCGCTCTAAAGAGTCTTGGATATAGTTTCAATACTACAAACGAGGCTGAAGTTGCCGAGGCCGCTGATCTTGTCATAAAATGGAGCAAGAATATTGCCAAGTTTGACAATGAGCTTTACAAGAATGGTATTGCTTCTGGCCACTTTGTCTTTGTCCATGGCTATAATGGCGATTTAGGGCAGGTCATTGATGAGAATGATAATATTGCATATGCGCTTCCCAAAGAGGGTGTTTCAATCGCTTGCGATGAGATGGTAATTCCACGCACAGCAAAGGAGATTGAGCTTGCACATGCATTTATTAACTTTGTCCACGAGCCTGCAATTGCCGCACGCAATATGGAGTTTACCTGCTTCCTTTGCCCGAATGCCAAATCCTACGAGTTGCTTCCGGAGGAAGTCCGCTCCAACGAGGCAATTTTTATTCCCGAGAATATTCGTGATAAGTCTGAGACTATTCGCGACCTTGGTGAGAACAATATAATCTACATCAAGGCTTGGGATAGAATCAAGGCTGCGCAGTAGTGGGTTTATCAATGCGTGCTGTAATTCAACGCGTAACTGAAGCCTCCGTCACTGTTTCTGGAGATAAAGTCTCCGAAATTGGGCGGGGGCTTTTAGTCCTCCTCGGAGTTGGCGAGGGTGATGGTGAGAGTCAAGTGGATTGGCTTGTCCGCAAAATAACACAACTCCGCATCTTTGAAGACGACAATGAGCATATGAATCTTTCAGTCACGGATGTTGGCGGTAATGTTATCGTTGTCTCGCAGTTTACCCTCTATGCGGATTGTCGAAAAGGCAATCGTCCGAGCTTTATCTCTGCCGCACCAGCTGAACAGGCCAATGCTCTCTATGAGCTTCTGGTTTCAAAGTTAAAGGCAGTATTAGGTGAAAATCGTGTTGGGACAGGTGTCTTCCAAACCCACATGGAGGTTCGCCTTCTTAATGACGGCCCAGTAACAATCGTCCTTGAAACTCCATAGTTTGTCTATCTACTCATTTTTTGATATACTTTTTCCAAAGAGGGACAGTCGCTATTCTTCCGTCCCATTTTTCCATGGAGGTATCTATGCGTAAGCCACGAATCAAGAGTGAAGGTGAGAGCTACTATCACATCGTAAGCAGATGTGCCTTAAAGAACTACCTGCTAGACGGCAA
>JAZUMF010000075.1:0-14543 GCA_045603485.1 Kiritimatiellia bacterium
AGCCATCATAGGCTCAAAAGACTTCGTCAACGCAGAGTTTGAAAAGCATCGCAGCCTCTTTAATCCGAAGCGAAAAACAGGCGCAAGAGGCATAGGCTTATGCAAAGAGTGGAATGGCCTAAGACTTTGCTCGGCAAGAGACCTCAAAAAGTCGCCGATAACCTTCAAGGCTTAAAGAAAACTAGATAACAAATTAAAGTCCCACCTGCGAGGCATCACCCCGCATTGGGGGATTGTGTAAAAATATCTCCCCAAACGCATATTTTTTGTAAAGATTCAGTGCTTTCATAGCCCAAAATAAGAAAGAACCACAGTGAGTAAGCTAAAAGTGATATAAGCTGATGACATGGTTGCATGTAAGCCAATCAAATGCCTGTCCCTTTAGTAGAAATAGGGGGTGTTTGGTTGATGATGAGAATATAGGACTGTCCCTAGAACTGTAAAATGTAGTAAAATGAAGTGGTTGAAAGGATATGTGTGTGAAATCTGATAAAGGACTGTCCCCGCCATGACTTTAATGTCAGTTTTGTAAGGGTGCGTCATTTGCGGCATTAAAGTGATAAGTCGTGTTATTTCGTGAAAATATTGTATATCTGTAATATTTTGAACAATAATATAAATATGTTATTTTTCGGGGGGAGCGGGCTTCAAAGCAACTTGACAAGTTTTTTTATGTAGTGTAGATTATTGATGTCAGATTGCAAAAAAGACTGACATTTTTTATCAATTTATGGGGGTAAAGTATGAGTATTTTGAAAAAGCCTTGCGAATTTGTTTTTTGCCTGATTGTGACTTTGTCTGTTGTTCACATTTCTTTTGCTTCAATTCCTTGGGGGTATGATGGTGAAGCGGGGTTTTTAACCAATGATGTTTGGTCTTTTAAGGTTAGTCTCGCAGATGATTCTTTGACTTTGGTATCTGTTTCGGCAGGCTCCGGCGAGTTGGACCTGTCTGATGTGAAGGCTGATACCGGTTTTGCTGTTACAAAATTAGGACGGGATATTTTTAAGAATAATGCATCAATTACAGGTATCAATGGCCCGGATATTATTTCAATCGGTAATTCTTCATTCTGGTCGGCAAGTGGGTTGATAACCGCAAGGTTTTCTCCTGAGCTGTCAACGATAGAGTATGGTGCTTTTAATAATTGCTCTAATCTTGAGACTTTTTACCCGACCTGCATTCCCAATGTGACGGGGCTTTCGGGTTGTATTTTAAACTGCAAAAAGCTTACGGGTGATTTTCATTTCCCGAATCTGGAAAAAATTACCGGCCGTTCAGCCTTTACCGGATGTGCGATGACGAGTTTTCGTGCTCCCAAGCTTAAAGAGATTGGTACTTCTGAAACTTTTTCGGGATGTTCGTCGATTACCAATATTGAGGTATCCAGTGGAATAACGAAATTTCCCGCTAAATTCGCTTTAAAATGCTATAAACTCAGTAATTTTTCCCCATCGGTATTTCCAAATTGCACGAGTATTGGCGCAAACGCTTTTGCTTCATGCTCTCTTTTGACGAATAAATTTGAATTCCCCGTACTTGAAACAATTGGCAGCTCGGCTTTTTCGGGTAGCGGGATAAGGCATTTCAAGAGCCCTAATTTACTCTCTATTCCCAATGATGCCTTTAACACTTGTGCAAATCTTGAGGGAGATTTATATTTTGATAGGGCTGACGCTATAGGTTATAGGGCTTTTCAAAAATGCACTAAGCTGACATCTGTTACCGCACCGTATGTCTCATGCGTCAGTACTCTTTCCTTTGACGGTTGCGGAGCAGTGACAAGTGCCGTATTTTCAGCTTCCTGCACTCAGGTCCATCATGGAGTTTTCAATGGCTGCGGAGCATTGAAAAATGTTTATCCGTTTCTTGCAGTAAAATTGAATGATGATTTTGGCTATTGGCCGGGGGATAAGCGTTATCAGGGTAGTGTCTTTAACGGGTGTAAGAGTTTGAGTTCAGACCTCGTAATCGATAGTGATATCATAACGAATATTTGGCCTGCATCATTTGCCAATTGCAATGCGATTAGCAATATAACAATCCGCACGCCTCTTATTGATGTTATTTCACGGCAGGCATTTAAGAATATTGCAAGCGGTGCCAATATATGGTGGAAGGGAAAAAGAGCCCCTAAGTCTATTGCTTCAGAGGTCTTTTATCCTATGGGTGGCGCGACCGGGAATCGCATTCGAGTTTATGTCAAGGGCGGTGAGGATTTGGACGGATGGCTTGCACTCTGTACTCGTACTGCTGATAATTTAACTGAAAGCGACCTTGCACGAGAGGATTATCCTCATCGTGAACGACTTTTGGGTGTTATTGAATCTAATTCAAATTATGCCTGGGTTATTCGCTGGTCAGAGGGAGATCCGACCATTTTCGGTCTCAGATAAGCAACTTGTCATAAGATTATTCTGCTTAGTGTATTGAGGATGTGAGATATTTTTGCTTTCTGGACATAATATGGGTCTGTCCCTTATGCGGAAAATGTAATAAAAAAAACGGTGGTGAGAGGTGAGGACTGTCCCTCGAGCGTGTATGTGAGCAAATTTGTGATAAGTGGCTGATGTGGGTCTGTCCCTCGAGTGGGAATATGTAGCATTTGGTGGGTTAGAGTGTAAAATGGTGCGAGTGTGGTAATGGCCTGTCCCGTTTGTTTGTATGCCTGTCCCTTTGTTTATTTCCTTTGTACTTTTGGCACAGTTTTGTTGATTTTGTCTTTATGCAGGTGTATTATAAGTAATGAGGTGAATGAGATGCAAATTCAAAAGGTTGATGATTATCATGAGATGAGTGTTGTTGGGGCTGAGATTATTTATGAGGCGTTGGCAACGGCGATGAGGGAGGGGCGTCATTTTAATTTGGGCTTGGCTACCGGCAATACGATGATTGAGCTTTATCGTATTTTGGCTGAGCGGATAAATCGGGATTGCTTGGATTTGAGCGGGCTTGAGACTTGGAATCTTGATGAATACGCTATTGATGAGGGGAGAGCTGTTTCTCATGAGCATCCTCTTAGTTATTGGCGTTATATGCATGAGAAGTTTTTTGATTTGTTGAGCCCTGATTGTAAATTCAGTGAATCTCAGGCCCATTTTCCGAATCCGGCTAACCCTAGCGGTTTTGATGCGGCGCTTGCTTTGTCTGGAGGATTGGATTTGCAGCTTCTTGGCATTGGCTTTAATGGCCATATCGCTTTTAATGAGCCTGAATGCGAGTCTTCCATTTCGGTTGAGGATTTTGCCGCATTGCCAACGAGGGTTTTGCCTTTGACCGAGGAGACGATTCTTCAAAATACTAAGGTTACTGCGGACGGTGACAGTTCGTTGGTTCCGCGTTTTGCCGCTACTATGGGTATGGCTCAGATTTTGGCTGCGAGGAGGGAGCTTTTGTTGGCATGCTTCGCAGAGCAGGAGGAGCCTTTGCGGAGGATGATTGCCGGCGGCCGTGCAACTCCTGAGCTGCCTGCTTCATATCTGCTTTCTCATCGGGACTTTACTCTAATTTACACGGGTGATAAGATTACGCTTTAATTTTTATGAGGACGGTTATTGTAAACTCGAGAGTTGTCTCTCCCGGATGTGATATTCCCGAGGGGACTATTGTAATTGAGAATGGTATTATTTCTTCTGTCGGGGTTGACGCGCCATTCTCTGGCGATGATTATGTTATTGACGGTCGCGGCTTGATTGCGGTTCCGGGTTTTATCGATATTCACTGCCACGGGCGCTCGAATTTTGATTTTTGTGATTGTTCTGAGGAGGCCTTTGCAACTATCGGCAGGAAGAAGCTTGAGGACGGCGTGACCGGTTTTTTGGCTACATCTTTGAGTGTATCTGTCGATGATTTGGAGCGGTTCTGCCATTTGGCGGAGGCCTATAAGCGGAATAATAATGCGGAGGGCGCGTCGCTTTTGGGCGTTCACCTTGAGGGCCCGTTTTTTAATCCTAAATGTGCAGGGGCGCAAAATCAAGCATTTTTGATGGAGCCTGATATATCTATTGTTGATAGGCTTAATGACATTTCCGCCGTTAAAAAGGTGTCGTTTTCACCTGAACTTCCCGGAGGTCTGGAATTTACTTCTTTATTGGCTGAACGCGGGATTATGCCTTCTGGCGGTCATACGGAGGCCGATTATGAACGCTATACTTTGTGCCGCAAAGCGGGGATGAAGCATTTGACCCATTTTTGCAATGTTATGTCTCCTGTCCATCATTTGCGGTTCGGTATGGTGGGAGGAGGTTTGATGGACGATGATGTCTATGTTGAGATGATTTGTGACGGAGTGCATCTTTGCGACGAGATGATTCGGATGATTGCCAGGCTTAAAGGTGTCGGGCGTATGATGCTTATTACCGATGCTATGAGGGCCTCGGGGATGTCTGACGGCTATTATAGTTTGGGTGGGCTTGATGTTGTCGTTCGAGATGGTTGCGCTAGGCTTACGACCGGTGCTGTCGCAGGAAGTACTCTTCGCTATCATGATGGTTTGAAGCGTTTGCTGCGATTGACGGGGTTGCCTTTGTGTGAGGTAATCCGTACAACGAGTTTGAATCAAGCCGAGAGCTTGAAGCTTGGCAAGCGTGGTAAAATAGAAGCTGGATTTATTGCGGATATCGCATTATTAACTGATGACCTTGAGCCTCAAATGACAATTTGCGACGGCAAGGTGAAATGGAGAAAGGATTAACAATGAATAGTTTTGAAGAACTTTGCAAGGGACCGTTCCCTGCTTTTGCCGGAAACGATAAAAATCCAAACGCTTTGGAGCTTACTCCTTTGCCAACTCCTGTTGAATTCGCAAGCGATATGGATAACCCTGTTGCCTTTGATGCGTCTACGGTGGTCGCTCTTGATTGTTCTGATGCGTCGGCAGTGGAGTGGCTTCAGAAACATTTTTCGGAGTGGTACGGCGCGGACGCTCCTAAGGTTTGCTCAGCAAGTGTCGGGCTTGCACTTAAAGATAATGAAGAGGCATATTCGGTTCGGGCGGATTTTGATGGTGTGCGGATTGCCGCCCGTTCAATTGCAGGTGTGAGGTGGGCTGCATATTCTTTGCGTCAGCTTGCTATTGCAAAGCGCGGCACATTGAATACGAGCGGCAGGATATTGCCGATGCTTTATATTTCAGACGCTCCTCAGTTGGCTTTCCGTGCAGTGCATCTGTGCTGGTTCCCTGAGACGCGTCCGGAGCAGATAGAGAGGGCTGTTCGCCTTGCCGCTCTTTGTAAGTTTAATTATGCGATTATTGAGCCTTGGGGTACCTACAAGAGCAAAAAGCATCCTTGGCATAATTGGTCAGACGCTTCTTTGACGGGTGATGAGGTGCGCCGTCTTGTCGCAATCGGTAAGGACCTCGGCATTACGCTTATTCCGCAGATAAACTGTTACGGCCATGCCAGTTCGGCACGCAGTTGTTCTGTTAAGCATGTCACATTGGATTTTCATCCTGAGTATGAGCCGCTATTTGAGCCAGGCGGTTGGAATTGGTGTTTGTCGAATCCCGAGACTCAGCGTGTGCTTCGTGAGATGATTGCCGAGATGTATGAGGATTTTGGAAGACCGCCTTATTTCCATTTAGGTTGCGATGAGGCGCAGCCTCCTACCTGCCCGGAGTGCCGTAAGGTGCCTTACGGTAAGCTGGTGGCGGAACATATTACAAATCTTGCTGCCTTTGTGAAATCGCTTGGCGCTCAATCGATGATTTGGCATGATATGCTTCTTGAGCGTGACGATCCTAGATGGAACGGCTTTGTCCGTTGCGGTTCAAAGGATACCGCCGAGCTTGTCGATATGCTTCCTAAGGATGTGATTATCTGTGATTGGCAGTATTCATACGGGAATAAGACTGAGGTGCGCGAGTATTGGCCGACAATTGAGTATTTCAGTAATAAGGGTTTCCCTGTCGCGGGCTGTCCATGGATGAATTACAACACTATGAGACCGATGGCCGATTTTATCAGCAAGGTTGGCGGCTTTGGTTTTATTGAGACGACTTGGCATTATCTCAAGGGCGATGACTGGGTAAATATGTACAGGTATGGGTCGTCTGCAGCATGGGGCTCTGAGGTGAAAAAGCTGCCTTTCTTTGATACCGTTTTTGCAAATGCGCTCCGCTATGTCGGCCATGATATGAAGGTCTCCGATTATCACGACACGGGGCATCTCACTCATCAGGTATCTCCAATTATCTCCAATAATCTCCAATAATTTGTGGATAGCGTTTTTTGTGTTTTTTTGCGAATTAAACATTTGCATCTGAAGGCACTTTTTGAGAAAATATAAAGATGTATCATACATCGTTATAACATCTAAGAGGAGGAGTATCTAATGTTTAATACTAAGTTTAGGGTTGTTTTTGCTGTTGCCGTTGCAGTGGCTTTTTCGGTCTTTGCTGAGACGAAGTTTGCAACAATCGACCTTGAGAAGATTGTAAAGCTTCATCCTAATACGGAGGCGGATAAGAAACTTTTGGAGAAGACTCTGCAGGAGTATACATCTCAGGCAGACGCCGCGGAGGCTGCCGCGCTTGCGGCTCGTAAGGCTCTTGAGGCTGCCGCAAACGAGGTCCGCAATCCTGCGCTTAGCGAGAAGGCCCGTAAGACTGCTGAAGCGGATGCTAAGGCAAAATACGAGGCCGCAAGGACTGCCGAGCAGACTCTTGTTGAGACTAAGCGTAATTTGCAGCGTCGCTTGACGGAGCAGGAGGTTATGATGCTAAAGCGCACTATCGACGAGATAGAGGATGTTATTGCAAAGTATGCAAAGGAGAAGGGCCTTTCGGCTGTTGTTCCTACGACTGGTGCTAAACTTGGCGTTACCCCTGCCTTTATTTGGTCTGATCCCGCTCTTGATATTACGGCGGATATCATGAAGATTATGAAGATTGAGGATAAGGTTGTCGAGGATAAGGCTAAGGCGGAGGCTAAGCAATAATGATTACTGTTAGCGACTTGGCTGAGAAAATCGGTGGTGTCGTCGAGGGTGACGGTTCTGCTGTCTTGTCTTCAATGGCCAGCCTGCAGGAGGCTTCGAGCGGGTCTCTTTCATTTCTTTCCAATAAGCGTTATAAGGATCAGGTCGCTTCAACGAAGGCTTCTGCTGTCATTGTCGGCAATGATTGGGAGGGTGAGTCTTCTGCCGGCGCGTTGATTCGCACTTCTAATCCCGACAAGGCTTTTTCTAAGGCATCTGCCTTTTTGGCTCCTCCTCCGCCTTCTCGCGAGCCCGGGATTCACCCTATGTCGGTGATTTCTCCTGAGGCTAAGATAGGTGCGGGTGTCCATATCGGTCCTTTTACCGTTATAGAAAAGGGTGCCGAGATTGGCGATGGCAGCATTATCGAGGCTCAATGCTTTATTGGCGAGGATGTCAAGATTGGTCCCGGTGCCCACCTTTATCCCGGCGTGAAGATTCGTGAGCGCGCTAGAATCGGTGCAAAGTTTATTGCGCATTGCGGTGTCGTTATTGGCGGCGATGGCTTTGGCTACTCTATTGATATGCTTCCTAACGGAATTCCTTTGATTGAGAAGATTCCTCAGGTCGGTATTGTTTCAATCGGCAACGATGTTGAGATAGGCTGCAATACTACGATTGACCGTGCCCGTTTCGGTGAAACCAGTATCGGCGATTGCACGAAGATTGATAACCTTGTGCAGATTGGACATAATGTGCGTATCGGCTGCTTCTCGGGTGTGATTGCTCAAGCAGGTATTGCAGGAAGCACTACGGTCGGGAATGGCGTCCGTATCTGGGCGCAGGCCGGTTTGTCGGGGCATCTCCATATAGGAGATGGCGCTCAGGTCGGTCCGCAATGCGGTGTGTCGCGAGATGTCGCTCCGGGCTCGTATGTTATCGGTACGCCGGAGCAGAGTATGCGCGATATGGTGGCGGTGCAGTCTGCGCCTAAGCAAATAGCAAAGCTCAAGCAGCAAATTAAAGAGCTTGAGGCTAAACTTGATAAGCTTATTGGAGATAAGTAAATGAAGGTCCTTGTTACCGGCGGAAGCGGATATATTGGCAGCGTGGCTATTCGGCGTTTGCTTAAAGCGGGTCATGATGTCGCTATTTTTGATAATCTTGAGCGTGGGCATAAGGAGTCCATTCCTCAGGGTGTGCCGCTTCATGTCGGAGACCTTCGCAATCCATCTGAGATATCGGCGGCAATGAAGGCTGAGAGGCCTGACGCTGTTATGCACTTTGCCGCTTATGCGCTTGTCGGTGAATCGATGAAGCAGCCTGAGCTTTATTTCTCGAATAATGTTCAGGGCGGTATGAATCTTTTGGAGGCGATGCGCGAGTGCGATGTCGGGCGTATCGTCTTTTCTTCCAGCTGCGCTACATACGGTGAGCCAGGTACCGATTTGATTTCTGAGGATACTCTTCAGCGCCCGACTAATCCTTACGGTGAGTCAAAGCTTATCTTTGAGAAGATGCTTCGCTGGTATAGCGATATCCACGGCTTTAAGACGATAGCGTTGCGCTATTTTAACGCTTGCGGAGCCGAGGGTGAGCTTGGCGAGGATCATCGCGTTCCTTTTGAGACTCATTTGATTCCGTTGGTGCTGCGTGTCGCGCTCGGTCAAGCCGAAAAGGCAAAGATTTTCGGCGATGATTACGCAACTCCCGACGGAACATGCATTCGCGATTATGTGCATGTGAGCGATCTTGCCGATGCCCATCTTCGCGCTTTGGAGTCTGGTGCTACAGGAGCACTTAATCTTGGTACCGGCTGCGGATTTTCCGTCAGGGAGGTTGTGGAGAGTGCGCGTCGTGTGACCGGCCATCCTATTCCTGCCGAAATTACACCGAGGCGCGGCGGAGACCCGGACAAGCTTGTCGCCAAGGTCGGGCGCGCAAAGGAAGTGCTCGGTTGGGAAGCCGCTTACACGAATATCGATGCAATTGTTGAAAGCGCGTGGAAGTGGCATGTGGACCACCCCAACGGCTATCAGAAGTAGTTAAGGCGATTTTTATAAAATGCCCGAGTTTCTACATGTTATAGAGCATGGTTTTTTTGATACTTTGAAGATGTGCCCATTTTTATTCGCGGCGCATTTTCTTGTCGAATGGCTTGCTCATAAGGCCAATGGCGCATTTAAGATTGGGCTTAAAAGATTTGGCGTGTTGGGGCCCTTGGGCGGTGCTCTTCTGGGGCTTTTTCCGCAGTGCGGTTTCTCTATTGTGGCGGCAAAGTTTTATGCTGACCGTGTGATAACGCCAGGCACGCTTATCGCGGTTTTTATATCAACCTCTGATGAGGCGCTTCCAATTCTGATTTCATCGGATGGGGTCGGCGGTGTTATTATTCCGGTCATTGCCGCTAAATTTGTCATCGCTCTTTTGGCCGGCTTTATCATTGACATTTGCTTTAAGCGTCTTTGGAAACCTATATGGGAACGCGATTCCGAGCTCCAGCATAATCATGAGGAGCACGACGACCGCCATGAGGATGGGGAATCCTGTACCCATTTACATTGTCATGGTAATATTTGGATTATCGCGCTTTCACATACCTTGAAGGTTTCTTTGCTTATATTTGCTGTAACGGTATTGCTTTCTTTGGGGCTTGATGCCTTAGGCAAAGAACGGATGTCGGCCTTTTTGATGCAGGGCAGTCTAATGCAGCCAATTGCCGCGGCGCTTTTCGGGATGATTCCCAGTTGCGCTTCGTCGGCCTTTTTAACGCAGCTTTATATAAAGAATTCAATAGCTTTTGGGTCGCTTATAGCGGGGCTTTCGACCGGAGCCGGCATAGGTCTGCTGGTTTTGTTTCAGACTTGCCGCAGTAAGCTGGAAGTCTTCGCTTTGCTTGCCATGCTCTTTATCTGCGGAGCTTTGGCGGGCATCGTTATCGGATGACCGTAGAGGCGAGGTGACGATATGCTAGGTCATAAGGCTCGTCAACTTATCTTAACAGCATTCTTTTGCTTTCTCTTTTTCAGCAACGACGCCTTTGCCCAGATCTTTCGCAGAGTCAATGGAAGAGTTGTCTCGTTAGACCCTATCGAGGAGGCTACCGTATATGCAGCCCGTTCGATTTCGCTTGTCTATGAGACGCTGCTTGAGTATGACTATTCTGCCAGACCCTATAGATTGAAGCCTGCATTGGCTCTTTCTATGCCAAAGGTTGATGACTCGGGCTTGGTCTATGAATTTGTAATCAATACAAATATCTTTTTTACCCCCAACCGTTGCTTCGGGATAAACGGTGATGGCTCGCCTAAAACGCGGCATATCGTGGCAAGTGATTTTGTCTATTCGCTGAAACGCTTGGCGGATGCGAAATTACCTTCATCGGGATATTGGATTTTGCGTGGCAGGGTCAAGGGAATTGAGGACTTCCATAATGCTTCAAAGACAAACAGCGTCACCGATTATGACTGTTTTGTCGATGGTCTTGCTGCACCGTCTGACGACCGATTGGTTATTACGCTTTCAGAGCCATCGCCGGTTTTTGAGTGGTTGTTGGCTTTGCCGTATGCATCGGTCGTGCCGCATGAGGCTGTTGAATTTTACGGAAGCTCTTTTCGCGAAAATCCTGTTGGAACGGGAGCCTATAAGCTGGCAGACTGGCGTCGCAATTATGCGCTCAGGTTTTCACGAAATCGCGATTGGCATGGGTGGGATGCGAGCCGATTAGCGTTGGATGCTAAGCAGGGGCTATATCCCTTTGAAGAGATTTTTTATCCTGAAATTGAAGATCCTTCAACCCAATGGCTGGCTTTTTTATCGGGAGACTTAGATCTTCAGGGTGAGGTTTCAAGGGATAATTGGGATGAGGTTGTAATGGCGGATGGGACATTAAGCCCGTCATTATCCGCCAAGGGCTTCAAGATGGTTACAATGCCTACGCTGGAGGTTTCGTATATAGGCATCAATATGGAAGACCCTCTTCTTGGAAAGAATAAACCTCTTCGTCAGGCTCTTAACGCGGCATTTGACGCCGCCAGATGGAGCGAGTTCTATCGCGGCCGCATTGTTCCTGCCTCAGGTGCCGTGCCGCCAGGTGTCGCCGGAGCCGATATTTCTCCGTTGCCGTTTGAGAGAAGTGCCGAGAGTGCCCGTCGTCTTCTCGCGGAGGCGGGCTATCCCAACGGAATAGACCCAGCAACGGGACGCAGGCTCAGGCTTGTTCTTGATATCGGAAAAACATCGCAGGATATGCGCGAATCAACGGAGCTGCTGATAGCATTTTTCGACAGATGCGGTATTGAGCTTGTCGCCGAGTATCACAGTTGGCCGTCATTTTTAGAGAAAATATCTAAGCGAAACACGCAGTTATTCCGTATCGCGTGGGTAGGGGATTATCCCGATGCCGAAAACTTCCTGCAACTTTTCTACGGTCCAAATGCGTCTCCTGGGCCAAATCGCTGCAACTACAGCAACCCAGAATTTGATAAGCTTTTTCAGGAGGCAATGGAGGCAAATCACAGCCGTCGACTTGAGTTATATGCAAAAATGCAAGAGATTATCAAGGACGAATGCCCATGGATTTTCTTGGGATATTCAACTGCGCTATCGCTTGTCGCTCCTACTGTCGACAGGTACATACCTCATGATTTTCCCTACGGTATGGAGAAGCATTTCAGATGCAGAGTGCCGTAATTTTCGCAAATCCCGCTAACGAGCGTGGAGGATGTCAATGAATAAAATCACATTTAATCCTAAGTTGAATCTTTTCATTTCCGACAAGATTCCTTCAGACTTTCCGAATGGCTTAAATTCTTTCATTTCAGAGCTGACATTAAGCGACGGCACTCTTCTCAAGGCTGCCGAGGTTGATTTTTCAAGCCGGAGAATCGATATCTGCAAAATTACGGGTAAGGCTTTTCCCGTTGGCAGCCGCGCCCTTTTGATGGGCACTGTAGAGAGTGAGGAAGATTGCGAGGTCTTCCTTGGCGCCGGCGCCGACTGGTGGTGGAGCGGATGGGTTAACGGAAAAAAAGTTATTGATCGAAGCAAGAGCGCAGATGTAGGCGGCAATTATTATGCGACCACATCAAAGGTTGACTGGATTATTCCGGTTTCGCTCCGCAAGGGCTCTAATCTGCTGGCGTTTGTGGTTGATTCCGGCAACCATTTTATAATGGGCTGCGATGTCTTTGAGAAAGAGCGGTTTCCAGATTATTTCAATCCGATGCCGATTACCAATGAGTCGCTCTCAGGATATCGTTTAATCGGCAATACGACAAGAGACCCCGTGTCATATAAGGTCGGAGAGGATATTGAGTTTGTTTTTGAGCTCTCGGACAGGCGGTCTTTAAGGGATGAAGGCATTTATCTGAAATGGATTGCGATAGGTGATGACGGCGAATACAAGACGGGTCTTTCAAGGATTTCGGAGACAAGGCCGCTCTCTGTCGTGACAAGGTTGTCTCGACCAGGATTTGTCAGAGTTATGGCGTTGCTTTGCAATTCAAGAGGCGAAACCGCAGGCCCCGACCAGCTTTTACTGGAAAAGGGTTGGAGATTTGAGGGCGGCGCAGGCGCTGATGTTGATAAGCTCAAGCCTGCAGTTGAAGAGCCTGCGGATTTTGTAGAGTATTGGACGAAGCAGCGGAATAATCTGGCTGAAGTTCCCGTAAAAGCAGATGTCAGCCCTTACCTCGGTAAGGTATTCCCCGACGGAACCAAAATTCTGCCCGAAGTTGATATGTTTTTAGTCAGTGTCGATTGTTTAGGCCCCAGGCCGGTTACAGGCTTTTTATCTGTACCAAAGGCAGAGGGGGTATATCCTGCCAAGGTGGCCTTTTGCGGCTATGGCGGCTTGGATTTGCCGCATGTGGCCCATACATGCCAAAGCAAGGATGAAATTGTTTTCCATGTGAACGCGCACGGTTATGAGCTCCATAGAGGGCGTAATTATTATAAGGATTTCGCCGCAAGTATTACGAAAAAGCATACGAATTACGCCTTTTCCGAGGAGGAGAATTCCAACCCCGATACGGCATATTTCAAGGGAATGGTTTTGAGAGTTTTGCGTTCGATTGATTTCGTAAAGACCCTGCCTAAATGGAATAGAAAATCGATTATCGCATTTGGCGGCAGTCAAGGTGGTCTTCAGGCAATTTGGGCTGCCGGTCTTCATCCCGATGTGACAAGGTGTGAATCTTCAGTAACATGGTGCTGCAATATCGCAGGTTATTCCGTCGATGACCGCATACCGGGCTGGGGGCCTGCCTATGTGCCGGGATTGAATTATTTCGATCCAGTCTTTCATGCGGCGCATATACCCGAAAAATGCTTTGTCTGTATACCCCGTGCGGGCTTAGGTGATTATGTATGCCCGCCATCGGGAGTGACGGCAATGTTTAATCAGCTTAAATGCCCGAAGAGCATCGCATATTTCCAAAATTCGACGCATAGTTTCGTCCCTTCCGAGGCTTCGATTTTCAGGCACCGGTAATCTTGAATGTTGCCAATGTGAAAATGTTGCCAATAACCAATACCAATTCCCAGTTGGGAAATGGCAACATTGGTACTGGCAATATTGGCAACACTGGCAACATTTTCCTACATCATTTGTTGAATGTTGCCAACCACCTTCGCCATCCTCCTTCGCACAGCACGCTTCGGAGGACAAGAGGCTACGGCGGTCAGGATGTGAAAGTGTTGCCAAGACCAATGACCAGTTTCAATGAAAATCAGCAGCAAAGGGCGTAAAGAAAAGGAGCGGTCAATGCGAATCGAAACCGAGGGAATGAAGGGTCAGAGCTTATTGATACAGTAAAATTGATACAGTAGCCGAGTTTTTGGTATAATGCCCACATGAGAAAGAACAGGGTTATCGAGCAGAACAGGTGCTATCATCTTGTCAGTCGGCTTGCGCATCGGGCGTTCTTCCTTGACGACGAGGAGAAGGATCGCGCAGTCGCGCTGATGCGTCGCGTAGAGGCAGGAGTACAAGCTAACATGAGTTACTGTATCAATAGAGCTGTATCAATAAGCCTTTTGCTCCTCATGTTCGGCGCGTTCAAACCGTTAGGCCACGAGGACGCGCGGGCGATATATGAAAGCGCGTTTAAGAATTGATGCGAAAACACATAAAACATAAGGAGATTTGAAATGAAGGTGTTACTCGTCAACGGCAGTCCGAAGCAGAACGGCAATACGTTCATCGCGCTTAATGAAGTGAGCGAGAGTTTGCGCTCGGAGGGTGTGGATACGGAAATCATCCATGTCGGCTCAAAGCCGATCCGCGGATGTCTGGCCTGCGGTCAATGCAACAATCTCAAGGAGTGCGTCACGCACGATCTCGTCAATGAGACGCTCGCCAAATTCAAAGAAGCCGACGGCCTTGTTGTCGGCTCTCCCGTTTATTACGCGTCGCCTGCCGGGACTCTCATTTCGTTTCTGGACCGTTTGTTCTTCTCTTCGAAGTTCGACAAAACGATGAAAGTCGGCGCATCGGTCGCAGTCGCGCGAAGAGGCGGGACCACGGCGACATTTGATGTTCTCAACAAGTATTTCACAATCTCCAGTATGCCGATCGTCTCGTCGAGTTACTGGAACAACGTTCACGGCGCGGCGCCCGGCGA